>JAACFO010000027.1 GCA_009937425.1 Gammaproteobacteria bacterium | reverse complement strand
AAGCCCAAGCCCAAGCCCAAGCCCAAGCCCAAGCCTGCGGCTGCACCTGAGCCTGCGCCGGAAGAAGAGCCATCCGCCGACGTACGCGCCGCGGAGCTCTCGGAAGATGTGGCCAAGGCCGACACCAGAATGGAAGAGGCCATACGGCTGAAAGCCGAGGCCGACGCGGAAAGAAGGGCTGCTGCCAAACAGCTTCAATCCAAGAACAAGGCATTGGAAGAAAAGGCCGCCAAGGCGAAGGCGCAGCTGGAAAAAAAGGCCGCCCAGGCCAACGAGGCGCTGGAGGAAGCGAAACGCGAGCGCGTCGAGCTGGAGAAGGCGCGCCGTACGGCGGAAGCAGAGGCCGAGGCGAAACGTCTGGAAGAAGAGGAGCGGCTGGAGGCGCTCAAGGCGGAGAACGAAGCGCGCTTGCATGTCGAGAAGGCCAAGCTGGAGGCAGAGTATTCCAAGCAGGCGGAAGAGCTCGCCAAGCTTCAGGAGATGAAAGAGAAGGCCAAGGCCGAGCTCACTGAAGAACGTGCGGCGCTGGATCGGAAGGCCTCGGCTGCCAATCGCGAGCTCGAGAAGGCCGCGAAAGCGAAAGTCGAGGCAGAGGACATCGAGCGCAGAATTCGTGAGCAAAGCGAGGTCGCGATCCGCGCCGAACGCGAACGTCTCGAATCGGAGTTTGCCCGCGCCGCGGAGCAGCTCGCAGAAGCCCAGAGCGAGCGCGAGTTGGCGGAGTTGGTCAAGCAAGAGGCCGTCAAGAAGGCCGCGCGCACCATCGCCGAGGAGAAAGTGACTCAGGAGCTGGCACGTCAGGAAGACGAGCTGAAGCTGGAGGGCGAGCGCCAGCAGCTCAAGGACGAGGCTCAGCGGCTACGCAAGGCCCTGGATAATGCAAAGAAGGCCAAGGCCCTGGCGCAGGCCAAAGCCAAGGCCCAGGCGAAAGCGGATGCCACGAAACGCAAAAAGCTCAAGCAGCAGGAAGCGAAGGTTGCCCGCGATATGATTGCCGCCGCCCACAAGGTCGATCCCCGGACCAGGGCTGCCCCATCCGCCGAGGACAGTGAGCTGGTGCGCGCCAACGCCCTGCTGGCAGCGGCGGAGGCTGCCCATCGCGAAGCCGAGGAGGCAAAGCAGGATCTGGAAGACACGCAATCGTGGAAGAAGTCCGAGCTCGATGCCCTGCGCAAGCAGATGGAGTCGGAACTCACGGATTTCATGAACGAGAACCCGACGCCGGGACAGGACGACGATGACGAGAAGCAGCGCGTCGCGAAACTGGCCATGTTCGCGGAGCGCCGCAAAGCCGAGGAGAAAAAGCGCTCGGACGCCAATAACGTCATCGCCGACGAAATCGCTTCTCAGCTCGAAAAGTAGCTGGCTTTCCTGCCGCGCTGTTGCGACTCGCCCCAAAGCGGGGCCGAGAATTCTGCATTGACCCATATCGTCGATCCGGTAATGCTTTCACCATGAGTGATCGCGCTCCCGTTGAAATGCAATCTGCGGCAACCCAAGCCGGCGATTATCCGCGCATGATCGCCGAGGCAAAAAGTCGTAGCGATAAGGTCGCGCTCACAGCTGACTGGATTCTCCAGGAGTTTGCCGCCTATTACTCCGAGTCCCGGCATATCCCGGAACTGGCCAAGCAAGCCTTCGAGGAACGCGATCACGCCACCTCACTGGCACTCAGCAAGCGGCGGCTTGCGCTCTACAGCTTTGGCATCTCTGAGCTCGGTCTTCGGCTGAGGGAAACATTTCCCCAGGCGGTAAAGGACGCCGAGTTGTGGAACGAAGTCGAGGAGGGTTTCCTACGGATTATCCACGGCCGCTACGAGGCGGATCTGGCCTTTGCCTTCATTAATTCCGTCAAGCGCAAAATCCACCAGGGAGAATGGGAGCCGGTGGAGTATTCGTTTCGCAGAGCGGACGATGCAATTGCGGATTATTCCGGTGAAATTTATCGCCGCTATCCCGGTGCGGCCGCCGCGAGCCGGGAAACGATTCTCGACATTCTGGACATACCCGGGTTCTCGACACCCTACCGGAATCGCTCCCGGGACGCCGCCCTCGTCGCCCAACGATTGAGCGAGGAACTCGCCCAGCGAAGCGCGCCCGCCATTAACAGGCTGGAGATGATCAACGCCGGCTTCTACCGCAACCGCGGTGGCTACATCGTCGGGCGCGTGGTAATGGAAGATAAAAGCGTTACCCCGTTCATCATCGCGCTGCTGAACGACCAGGATGGCATCTATGTGGATGCAGTTTTGAGTTCCGAGGCAGACGCCCACAATATTTTCAGCTCCACGCTTGCCAATTTTCACGTCACCAATAATCACTATCATGAATTGTCGGAGTTCTTGCAGAGCATTATGCCGAAGCGGCCTCTGGGCCTGCATTACTCGACCATCGGATTCAATCATGTGGGAAAAGTTGCTGTGATGAATGAGTTAAGAGACGAACTCATCAGTAGTAACGATGTTCTCGATACGGCGGTCGGATTTCGTGGAACCGTTGCCATAGGGTTCTCCGCGCCAAACTCGGCCTACAATCTGAAAGTCATACGCGATAAACCGACCGCCAACTACAAATGGGGGACTTTCGACGGCATCGAATCGGTGATGGGGAAATACGGACAAGTACACGAGATCAATCGCACCGGCAGCATGCTCGACAACATCATCTACTACAACCTGAAGCTGGACCGCAGCTGGTTCGCCCCGGCGTTGCTGGACGAATTGCTGGTCGAGGCGAGTGAGACAGTTTCCCTGCGTGGTGATGCAGTCATTCTCAAGTATCTCATCGTGCAACGCCGCATGACGCCTTTGCCGGTATTTCTGGAGACCGCGACACAATCCGAAGCCGAGACGGCGATTATCAATCTCGGCGATTGTATTAAGAACAACGCCGCCGCAAATATATTCAACAAGGATCTGGATGCCCGCAACTATGGCGTCAGTAGATTTATCAAGATATATCTCTTTGACTACGATGCTCTCGAGCCTTTTACCGACGTCAAGATTCGCAGCAACGAAGATCGCATCGACGGCGAAGAAGAACCGCCGGACTGGTACTTCGAGGACGGCGTCATATTTCTTCCCGAGGAAATCGAAGCCGGCCTGATGATTCCGAACAGACAACTACGGCGCCTGTTCCGCGACGTGCACGGCGACCTCCTCACCACAGATTACTGGCAAAACATCCAAGACGACCTACGCGCCGGAAAAGTACCCAGCGTCCGCATCTACCCCAAAAACAAAGAACTCCGTTAAGAGGTACCGGTGTTGCCTTATTGTCTTATTGGGGATGTTTGACCAAAGGTCAAACATCCCCAATAAGACAATAAGGCAACACCGGTACCTATGAAGCGTCGCCTCGCGGTGAATAAGACAAGAGGTACCACAAGAGGTGCCTGGTACCTCTTGTCTTATTCACGGTTTAACGCGGCGGGCGAGGGTTGCTTCTCGGTGGAATACGTACATTCCGGAGCTCACGATGATGGCGACGCCGACCCAGGTAGTGGCGTCGGGGAAGTCGCCGAAAAAGACCAGTCCCAGGAAGGTCGCACCGATGATCTCCACGTACTGAAAGGGCGCCAGCAGGCCCGCCGGCGCTCGGCGAAACGCGTGCACCACCAGCAAATGCCCGCTGGTGGCGATGACGCCCAATCCAGCCAGAAGCATCCACTGCCAGCGGTCCGGCCACACGAAAGACAGCACGCTGATGTTCGCCACCTCTCCGGCGGCGAGGGCTACGCTCATGACGATTCCGCCGAACACCCCGGCATAGAATTGCATGCGTTCCGGGTATTCACGCTGGGCAAGCTTGCGGGTGAGAATCAGATACACGGCGAAGCTCAAGGCCGTGCCCAGGGGCAGGAGAGCGGGCAGGCCGAGGGCGCTGAAGCTCGGGCGGATGACGACCAGTGAGCCGGCAAAGCCCACTGCCACCGCCGTCAGTCGCCGCCAGCCCACGGACTCGCCGAGAAACAAAGCGCCGAGCAGCGTCAGTATCAACGGTTCGACGAAGAAGATAGAAATCGCATCGGCCAGGGGTAAGTACTTCAAGGCCGAGAAGAACAGCAGCGTCGCCAGCGCGATGAGGGCGCCACGCAGCGCGTGCAGCGGTAACGCGGGTGTCAGGATTGGTCCCCGTGTGCGCAGGAACAGGGGCAACATCAGCAGGGTCTGAAAAAAGAACCGGCTCCACGCCACCTGTCCCGAAGAGATGGTGGTGGACAGCCACTTCGCAATGGCGTCGATACCAGGCAGTATGAGCATCGCCAGAACCATCAGGGTCATGGCCAACTCGGGCCGCTGCTCCGGAACCGTCGATGGGGACACTGCGGGTGTGCTCACCGGCAGACCCTACAATCGTGCTTCAGTCAACACCAGAAAAAAATGCTCTCCGTGAGGAGCGGAAGAAAGCGATGACACACCGATTCGCAAGCATGAAGCTGGGGATTCACCCCGGAGCTGAGTCTCAGTCATAGAATCGCTGGCATAAGCGGCGAATTTCCTGTTTTGCGTCCTGTTCAAGAATGTCGCCATGGGCGAGGACGACGCACTCGATATCCAGGTTCCAGATCCGATCCAGGGATGCGCGCAACGCCTGCCTGTCTTTGACCGCAAATTTCGTTTTCAGTGGCGGCGCCAGGCACTTGCCCTTGAAGCCGAGGGGTTCGAGTAACAGTTTCGTGATGATTTTCCCCAGGCCTTTTTGCTTCACGCCGGTATAGTTTTGGAAAAAGTCGGTAACCAGCAGCGATTTGCTTCTGCCGTGATAGAACATGTGCTCATCAAAGAAGGGTGCACCATCCATGGGAAGCATCTGCAGATCCTCCTGCCATGGAGGGGCGGCCAGATCCCGCAACCGCGTGTAGTTTTTCAGGTTGGGCCGCTTCTTCGGAATTCCCGACGCCACATACACAGAGGCATCGGGAAAGGCTCTCTGCCAATCTTCCAGGAATAAATTGTGACCATTGCTGGTTGCGACGATGTACTTGAGTTCTCCCATCGCAGCAACCCGGTTCTGGATCTGCGCATTGTGCGGTGTCGGTGTGCACATCCAAAGACTGTCGTCGGACAGCTTGATGATGGTCATGCGCAACGGGAGACGCGTTCCCAACATCGCCATACTGTCTTCGTGCACCCACATTCTTGTGGAAATTTTTCTCATGGGGCCCCCACGCCAGATTCGGGGCCAGATTCAGGATAAATCCGGCTCCCTGAAGATTCACAATACCTGGCCGGCGAAGAATCAGTCCGAAGCAGGTGTCTCGCTGATGAGACTGATGTGCAATGCCGGGTCGCCCTCAGCGCTGGCAACCGATCGGTTCTCGTTCTCTCGTATGCGCATGAGCATAGCCGAGATGTCTGCATCGGTGACACGCAGGACCTCGGCTTCGGTGCTCGTGTAGCGAGTACCGCCATCGAAGTCGTCGTTGTAACAGTCCATGGGCTCGCCGGCGGTCGCGGCGCCGGCGGCGAGGACCAGAGAAATGCTGATAACGCGGATCATGACAGTTCCCTCCTGCTGTCAGAGAACGCCAGTCTATTCCTTTATTCAGGTGAATGGCCAATTCCGCACTCGCTCTAGCGCGGCACCCGGCGACACAGTGCGCGCCGGTCCTGGATGGTGATCGCCGTATTTCACTTCAACGGTTATGCTTCTTACGATGGACGGTCCGACCAACAAGGTTCTGTTTCGAAGCGCTGCATTTCTTCTTGTTGCGTCGGCAGCTCTCTACGCTTTGACCGACTACCTGTTTTCCGGGATTGAATGGACGCCACTGCAGATCCCTGTGGACCTCGTCGAAGACCGTGAACATGGGGGAGATTTTGTTGCCGTATGGAGCGTCGTATACGAGATCCGTCTCGATACCGACCGCAACCTGGATTTGCAGGAGCAAAACTGTTTACTCGGAATAGAAACGGTGGTGCCCGAGCGGTGTGCAGGTGTTTCCCCCGAGCTGGTTCTATCGTGGCAGGTGAAGGCTGACGAAGAGCTTATCGCAGGAGCTGAGTCGACGGACTCGCAGA
This sequence comes from Gammaproteobacteria bacterium, assembly GCA_009937425.1. Taxonomy (GTDB): domain Bacteria; phylum Pseudomonadota; class Gammaproteobacteria; order HK1; family HK1; genus JAABYT01. The sequence goes on along the minus strand of JAACFO010000027.1, from coordinate 33,525 downwards.
CCGGTTACTGGGGTCCGAGCATGGGGAAAATCCTCGGCGCCTTTCAAGCTCTGGAAGGGCAAAGCTATCGAGTCACCGCTACGGTGGGGCGTTCCTCTCCACGGTTACAGCAATCCAATCCGCGTTTGCAGGTAGCGGTGACGCAGAGGGAGCGCAGATGGACTTACGTATGGATAGGTCTTCTCATCGTGATCGCCACCGGCCTGCTGTTGCTGGCAATCGTGTTGTCGATACTCCTGGCGCGCCGGTCGTACTCGCGACGCGATCACTAGGTCTCTGCACCGCTGTCAAAGCAGCTCAGCGAACGACAGAAAATTCACCAGAGTTCCACGTTCGATAATCGTGTCCGGGGGAATCAGCGCCAGACCATTCGCCCAACTGGTGGAGGACATGACTCCGGAGCCCTGATGGGAATGAATCGCAATCGCCGCCGAGCCGTCTTTGTCGCGCTCGAGTCGCGCGCGAACGTATTCGCAGCGTTTGCTCGGCCGGGTCGCGTAATCGGACAAAATGGGTGCCTGTGTCGGTGTCGGCATCACGTCCTCCACCCCCTGCAGCCGAAGTATGAACGGCCGTGCAAACAGGCAGAAGGTCACGAAGGCGGCAACCGGGTTGCCCGGCAACCCGAGAAAAGGCGTGCTCCCGATGTGGCCGAAGGCCAGGGGCTTGCCCGGCTTGATGGCGATGCGCCAGAAGTCGAGCTCACCGACCTCCTGCAGGGCGATGCGCACGTGGTCTTCCTCTCCCACCGAAACCCCACCTGTGGTGATAACGAGATCCGCCCCGGCGGCCCCATTCAATAATGCGTCGCGGGTCGCTTCCAGGCGGTCTTCGACGATGCGCAGATCCAGCACCTCGCAGCCGAGTGCAACCAGGGATGCGTGAAGAGCGTAACGATTGGAATTGTAGATGGCACCATCGGTCAAGACCCGGCCGGGTTCCAGCAGCTCATTGCCGGTGGAGAAGATCGCAACACGCAGCTTGCGAAAAACCGGCAGTTCCGCCAGCCCCACCGATGCCGCCAGTCCCAGATCCTGGGGCCGGAGACGCGTGCGCGATTGGAGAATCCGATCGCCCATGGCGATATCTTCACCGGCGCGGCGAACGTGCTCACCCGCCTCGACCGGGCCGCGAATGCACACCTGCCCGTCTTCCTGCCGGCAACGTTCCTGCATTACGACGGTGTCGCCGCCTTCGGGAATGGGGCCGCCGGTAAAAATGCGCGCCGCGGTTCCCCGGCGCAGGCGCTCGCCGCTGTGTCCTGCCGGAATGCGCTGCACCACCGGCAGCCGCGTTTCCGAATCCGGCGGAATATCCTCGGCGGCCACCACGTAACCGTCCATGGCGCTGTTGTCGCTGGGTGGCACCTGTATGCTGGAGTACTGGGTTTCGGCCAGCACCCTGGCGAGCGCCGCCAGGATGGGGGCACGTTCGATTTCGACCACCGGTCTCGCCGCCGCCAGCAGGTGCGCAAGCGCAGCCTCGGGCGAGGTCACGGGACGTTGCTTGCGGTCGCTGCCGCTCCGGGCGCGCGCCGGCCCGAGCTCATGGTTTCGGGGTGTCGCGCTCGATATCGTTCTGCCCATGTTCAATGTCCTCGCGTCGTTATGCAGTAGCGATCATTTTCAGGCCTGCGACGGCCAGAACCATACCAAGGATCTTGCGCAGCTGCGCCGGCGCAATGCGACGCGCGCCGAGTTCCGATCCCAGCAGCCCGCCACACACCGCAACCGCCACCAGCAACGGAATGCCCGCAGGCCACGATTGGGTCACGCTGGCGTGACCGGCGAGCCCGGCAACGGAATTGACCAGGATGAAGGCGGCAGCAATCGCGGCGCTACCGCGCATGTTGGTCCAGTGGAGAAACAGCAGTAGCGGACTGAGAAAAATGCCGCCGCCTACACCGGTCATGCCGGCGACGAATCCGAGCGCCGCACCGATGGGAACCGTCAACCACGCGCTCGGGGTGTCCGTGACGCCCTCGTCACGCTGTTCCCACAACAGGCGCCAGAAAGCCAGCAGCAGGCACACGCCGAGGATGATCTTGTAGGCGCTGGCCGTGATCAAAAAAGCGCCGCCGACAAAGGCCATGGGTATGGAGCCGATCACCAGGGGTAGGAACAGCTTGGGATTGAAATGTCCGGCGGGAGCCAGCCGCACCAGGACCACAGCGGCGACGAAGATGTTCATGGTGAGGGCCGCCGGCTTCATCAGCGCGGGATCCAAACCGAACAGCGCCATGGCGGCGAGATAGCCGGACGCGCCCCCATGACCCACCGACGAGTAAAGCACCGCGGCGGAAGCCACCATGAGTAGCAACCAGAGTGAAAAAGTCGGCTCGGCGAAAGCCACGGATCCCACGCTCCTCGAATCCCCTTACAACAATATACCGCAGCAATAATCAGGCCACCCCGGGGAACCTGTCGGCGCCCGCTCTGCACTGCCTGCGGACCACTCCGGTGGTCTGCTGCAAACGCTGCAAATGCTGCAATCGGCGATTGCAAATACGCAGATTTTCAACCGCTTGGGGTCCATGAGCGCGCTGCCCGACGGGTGTTGGTAAGCCCAGGGAGGACCTGAGAGACCCTGGGCCCCGGGCAAGCTCCCGACGGAGTCTGAATGATTCGTTCAATCAGGTTCCCGATGCCGCCCGCCGATATTGAACGGACCGTTCTCATCCACCCGCCTCCGATGCCGGCGACTTTACGGGATCACATTGTTTTACAAGGGCTAACCCCCGTTTTGGCGAGCCGCCCGCGCCCTGGCATCAATAGTGCTTGGAAAAGTTCTGGCAACAGCAGCCACGAATGACCCAAAAGGATTCCGCTGTTCCCGGCCGGGCGGCGCCAGGTGCGTCATCCGGTTGGCCGAGTTTGGAGGATGCCCATGGCCGCGCGACCCCAGCTGAATGACACCTCACCGGAGGCCCTGCCGGGCTACCGCCATATATTGCTTGCAGCCGACTCATCGGACCATGCCAACCATGGCGCCAGCGAAGCGCTGGTTCTGGCTAAGATCTGGGGGGCGCTGGTAACCGGCGCCCATGTCTACGCGGCGAAGATGCACGATATCCGCTTTCGTCAGATGGAAGGCGGGCTCCCGGAGCAGTTTCGCGAAGAGCAGGAGCTCGAGCGGCAACGGGACGTCCACGACGACCTGATCACCCGTGGCTTGTCTATCATCACCGATTCCTATCTGGACCAGGTGGAGCGGGCCTGCCAGTCGCAAAGCGTCGACTTCACCCGTTGTTCCCTGGAAGGCAAAAACTACCGAGAGCTGGTCAAGGAGGCCAACAGCGGTAACCATGATCTGTTGGTGCTGGGAGCCCTCGGCCTCGGTGCCGTGCAGGGTGGCCGCCTGGGTACGGTCTGCCAGCGCGTGGTGCGGCGCGCCGATATCGACACGCTGGTGATCAAGGATCCCCGCCGCAGGCTCGCCGAGGGTCCCATCGTGGTGGCCGTGGACGGATCCCCGCGTGCCTACGGCGGCTTGCTGACGGCACTCGCTGTGGCCGCCCACTGGCAAGTGCCCGTCAAGGTGGTGGCCGCCTTCGACCCCTATTACCACTACGTGGCGTTTAATCGCATCGCCGGAGTGCTCTCGGAGGAGGCCGGCAAGGTCTTCCGCTTCAAGGACCAGGAGAAGCTGCACGAGGAGATCATCGATTCGGGGCTCGCCAAGATCTACGAGGGCCATCTGCGGGTCGCCGAGGCCATCGCGGCGGACCACGGCACGGGCGTCGAGACCAGGCTGCTGGACGGTAAGCCCCACGATGCCATCGAGCGATACTTGCGCGAGGTCAATCCGTCGCTGTTGGTCATCGGTAAGCTGGGCATTCACGCCGATACGGAGCTGGACATCGGTGGCAACGCGGAGAATCTGCTGCGCAACGTCGACTGCGCGATACTCCTGAGCCAGCGCCAGCACCGGCCCGCCGTGGAGCAGGTGGCCGAAGTCACCACCTCTTGGACCAACGAGGCAGAGCAGCGAATGCAGAATGTGCCGTCTTTTGTGCGCGCCATGGCGCGCATGGCGATTCTGCGATTCGCCCAGGAGCGCGGCCATACGGTGATCACGGAGCGTATCGTTGAGGAAGCGACGGCCAGCCTGATGCCGGGACACGCCGAGGCAGCCATGGCGGAGATCGTCGCCGCGGACGCCGCCGGTGAGCTGGGTCGGCGGCGGCGCGACGACGAGCTCGACTGGTCCGCCGGGGCGCAGACGCTGTTGCAGAGCGTCGACGATCCGACCCTGCGCGGCAACCTGGCCATGCGCGCGGAGAAGAAGGCCCGCGTGGCAGGTGCCGGGCGGGTGGAGCGCGAGCATCTGGAGAGCTTTGTCAGTGTTGCCGAGAACGACAACGACCAGGAGCCCACGCTGCACTGGCAAGCGTCGGCACTGGCGCGCCTGATGCGCGTTCCCGAGGGTTTCATGCGCGATACTTCCCGCCGGCGCATCGAGGATTACGCCCGGGATCGGGGCTTCGACCAGGTAAGCCTCGAAACGGCGGAGCAGGGACTCGCTGCCGCACGCTCGGCCATGCAGGAAAGCCTGCGTAACGGCGAGGCATCCGGTGACGCGCCCACACCCAGGCTCAGCAAATGCCCCTTCGCCAATCCCGATGCACTGTTCGCCGGGACGCGACCCGCGGATGCAGGCGCGGCGCCGACTACCGGGCAGCCCGCGCCGCTCGCCTGGACCGAGGACGCGGAAGCCTTGCTCGCCCAGGTGCCCGAGGGCTTCTGCAGGGACATGACGCGGCGCGCGGCGGAGACCATCGCCACACGCAGCGCGGCCCAGCGCATCGACGTGGGCTTCGTCGAGCAGGTGAAGAAAGTCTTTGCGGCGGGTGCCGAACGTGTCCAGGAGACGCTGCCCTGGTCCGATGAAGCGCGCGAACGTATCGCGCGCGCACCGGAGATGGTGCGTGGCATGCTGATCAAGGAGATCGAGGGCTGGGTCGAGCGCAATCATTTGACCCGCGTCGACCCCGCCGCGGTGGCAGCGGTCAAGGCCGAGTGGCAGCAGGGGGGTGTATTCCATCTGGATCCGGACGATGCGCGTAATCAGGGATGAACACGAAGGATGAACACGGTCGTGATCCGTCGGTTCTGATATGAACGACCTCAATCTGCTTGCCATCAACCTCACGCGGCGCTGTAACCTGGCCTGTGCCCACTGCTATCTGGACGCGGACACGCTCCGCGGTGGGTCGCCGGACGAGCTCGGCACCGAAGAGGTCCAGGATGTGCTGGACCAGGTGGCCGCCCGCAGCGCCGGTACCATGGTGGTGCTGACCGGTGGCGAGCCCCTGGCGCGACGGGATCTGGAAGCCATCATTGAACATGGCGCAAAGCGCGATTTGGCGATGGTGGTGGGCAGCAACGGTACGCTGCTGACCAAACGCCGGGTACGCTCGCTTCGCGACGCCGGCGCTCTCGGCGTAGGCATCAGCGTCGACTCCCTGGACGCCGACTACCATGATGGATTCCGCGGCCTGCCGGGGGCCTGGGGCAAGACCATGGCAGGCATAGAGAACTGCCGGCATGGGGGTCTCGACTTCCAGATCCACTTTTCCATCGGTGACGCCAACGCCGACGAGCTTCCCGCCATGACCGCTTTTTGCCGCGCAGCGGGTGCACGGGTATTGAACGTTTTCTTTCTCGTTTGCACGGGGCGCGGCGAGGTCATGTCCGACATCTCGCCGCAGCGCTACGAGGAAGTACTGCGGGAGCTGGTGGAGAGTCAGTCGCGTTACCCGGATCTCATCATCCGCGCGCGCTGCGCACCGCACTACAAACGCGTGGCATATCAGTGCAATCCCGAGTCTGCGCTCAATCGCATCAGCGGCCGCGACGGCGACGGCTGTATCGCCGGAATTCATTACTGCCGTATCACACCCGAGGGAGGCGTCACGGCCTGTCCCTACATCGCCCATGAGCAGGGCAGCATCCGTGAGCGTGCCTTTCTGGACATCTGGGACAACAGCGCAGACTTTCAGCGACTGCGTGCGCCGAAACTGGGCGGTAAGTGCGGCGTCTGCGAGTTCCGCCAGCTCTGCGGAGGTTGCCGTGCACGTCCCGTGGCCCTGGGCGACAACCTCATGGATGCCGATCCCATCTGCGCCTACTCGCCGGGCGCAGGGCCGATGCTGGTGCCCTTGTCGAGTCTCGACAATCGCCAGGTCCGCTGGAGCACGGAGGCAGAACGGCGCTTGGCGCGGATACCGGCCTTCGTGCGCAAACTGGTGAAGAAACGCGCCGAGGCCTACGTGGCGGAGCTCGGCGAAGAGCTGATTACGAATGAGCATCTGTCGACACTGAGCGCGCGGCGCTTCGGAGCTGGCGGGCCCACCCGGCCCGGCTCCAGCAGGAGGGCCGGGCATGAATGATGTGGACGTGCTGGTCGTCGGCGGCGGCATTTCGGGGCTCGCCAGCGCCTGGTGGCTCGCGCGAGGGGGTTTGTCGGTGGCTGTGTGGGAGCGGGCCGCGCGCCCCGGCGGCAAGATCCGCAGCCACACGCAAGACGGTTACACCACGGAGCGCGCGGCCGCATTGGTCATGAATTTCCGGCCCGAGGTCAACCAGCTGCTGACAGAGACGGGTCTCGACGCCGGTAAGATTCTGCGTGGTCCCTGCGCCAATCGCTACCTGGTCCGCGACGGACGCTTGTTGCCTCTGCCCATGAAGCTGGGAGCCATGTTCGCGTCTCCCATGTGGAGCCGGCGCGCCAGGCTGCGCATGGCCCTGGAGCCTTTCATCCCCAGGAGCCGGCGCCAGTGCGAGACGGTGGCCGAATTTGTCCGCCGCCGCCTGGGACAGGACATGCTGGAGCAGGCCATGGAGCCCTACGTGGCCGGGCCGCTGGCTTCCAGTCCCGAGCTCGCCGAAGCGCAGTCCGTATTGCCGCGGCTGACAGCCCTGGAGCAGCGTTACGGCAGCCTTGCCCTGGGCGTTCTGGCGCACAAGCTGCTGCGCCGGCGAAGCGCGTGCGCCAGCGAGGCCTTCTCCTTCGCCGGTGGCACGAGCGATCTGGTGCAAGCCATCGTCAGCACCTCGGGGATCGCATTCCAGGCCGGCTGTGAAGTGACCGCTCTCGAGCCGGTCAATGACGGCTGGCGGGTGAGCGCAACCCGCGCCGGCAGCGAATACAGTCTGCATGCGCGCCAGCTGGTTTTGAGTGTTCCCGCCCACGCGGCGGCATCTTTACTGTCACCCCTGGACGCCGAGCTCGGTGATCTCCTGGGCGGCATCGAGTACGCGCCATTGAGCGTCGTTCACCTGGGATTGGACCGCACCGCCATTCGACAGCCCCTGGACGGGACGGGTTTTCTCGTTCCGCGAAGTCAGCGCGAAAGCCGGGTGCTCACCGGCAATCTGTGGATGAGTTCGTTGTTCCCCGCCCATGCTCCCAATGAAAAGGCCCTGCTTACCTCCTATCTGGGGGGTGCGCGCAGGCCGCAAGCGGCGGATTGGGACGACGAGCGCAGTGTTTCAAGAGTGCTGGAGGTTCTCGAGCCCCTGCTCGGCTTGCGCGGCGCGCCGGAGATGGTGCGCATCGATCGTCACCGACGTGCCTTGCCCCTCTATCATGGCGCCTATCAGGCGCGCATGCTGGCCATCGACGAGCGCCTGGCGCGGTTGCCGGGACTGCGTCTGGCAGCGAACTACCGGGACGGCGTCTCGATACGCGATCGCGTCGTTTGCGGACATACTATCGCGATGCGCGTATGCGCCGCCTTCGGTCACCGTAACCACGCTGGAGTGGATGCGCCCATGAGCGGAAGTCTGGGTATGGCAGTTTCTCAATAGGGCCCGGATTCGCCCGCCGCCGCGGACGTGCATGCAAGCCGTCAACGAGTGACAACGGTTGGAGCAGTGACAATGAAAAAGGCCGATCTTGCCGAACACACGCTCACCGCGCTACAGGAGGCAGCGGAGCGACGCCCCGGTGCTGCCCCTGAAATTGCGCCGGCGTTATTGAAGGAACTGAACGCGGTGCTCGCGGACCTTCAGGCAACCCGTGCCGAGCTGCATGAAAAGGACCAAGCGCTGTCGGCTGTGCACGTGGAGCTGGACCGTCAACGGGAGCGGTGCAGTGAGTACGCCGAACGACTGCGCACCCATGAACACTTTCGCATCACCGCTGAGTCCGCCCCCTGCGCGCTGTTGATGGTCAACCAGGCGGGTGAGATCGTCTTTGCCAACGCTCAGTCCGAGGCGCTTTTCGGCTACCGACGAGACGAGTTGATGGGACGCCCCATCGAAATGCTGCTGCCGAAAGCCCACCAGGGCAAGCATGTGGGGCAGCGCGCGAATTTTCTTTCCGGCCCCCACGCCGCCAGGCACATGGGGGCGGGGCGCGATCTGTGCTGTGTGCGCAAGGACGGCAGCGAGTGCCCGGTGGAAATCGGACTCACGCAGATCGAAACCGCGGAAGGCCGGTTGGTCTTGAGTTCCATCGTCGACATCACGGAACGTCGACGACTGGAGCGGCAACTCGAGGATAGAAACTGCGAGATTGCCAGGACCCAGGCATTGGCAGTGGTGGGACGCATGGCGAACATGGTGGCCCATGATCTGCGCAATCCCCTGTCGTCCATCAAGATGGGTCTGCAGATTCTCGGTAAGGAGCCCGCGCTGCACTCGGGCGCCGAAGAGCAGGAGCTCAAGCAGATCGCACTGGAGCAGGTGCGCTACATGGAGGGCATTCTCGTCGATCTGCTCGACTATTCTCGCGAGAGTCCGCTCAAGCCGGAATGGTTGGAGATCGACAAGCTGCTGGACGCGGCGACGCTCATCGTGCAGAAGACTGTCGCGGAACGCGGCGCGCGTGTGACTACCCACTACCAGTCGGGACTGCCAACCCTGCACTGCGACGGCGACAAGCTGCGCCAGGTATTTTCCAACCTCCTGGTCAATGCCGTGCAGGCCACCGAAGGCATAGGAGACGGCGCGGCGGAAGTCCACATATCCACCCACCTGGAGCTGGGAACCGACAGGCCACGGATCCGCGTTGAAATCCGCGACAACGGCTGCGGGGTGGAGGCGGGTCAGGAGGAGAAGCTTTTCGAGCCCTTTTACACGACCCGCGCCAAAGGCACCGGTCTCGGGCTCGCCATCGTCGGGAGCGTCGTTCGACAGCACCACGGCAAGGTGCACCTGGCGTCAGCCGGAAAGCGAGGCACCCGAGCGGTGGTGGTTCTGCCCACTGGACCCATAGTGGGTTCACGGGAGTCGGACTTCACCGACACGCGAGAAGAGGATCACTGAGGACGGCACGATGAGTCGATTGCTCATCATCGACGACGACGTGGCCAGCTGCCGGACGCTGCAGCTTCACTTTCGCACTCAAGGCCACGAGGTCCAGCTGGCGCACAATCTGGAAGACGGCCTGGAGGCCGCGCAGGCTCTTGCGCCGGACGTGATCATTCTCGACATTCGCATGCCGCGGCGCAGCGGACTCGAAGGGCTTCCGGATTTCAAGCGGGACTTCCCGAGCACGCCGGTCATCATGATCACCGCTTTTCATGACATGGATACCACCGTCCAGGCAATGAAACGCGGTGCCGACGACTATATCGACAAACCCATCGACATCAATGAGCTGGACGCCGCGGTTGCAAAATCCCTGGCGCGATCCAAGACTATCGGTGACGAGATCTCGGTGAGTGAGCAGACCCCCGCGAAATCCGGGGCCAACATCATGGTCGGGCGCAGCCGTGCCATGAAAGAGGTCTTCAAGACCATTGGCTTGGTCGCGCCGAAGCTCGCCACGGTTCTAATCACCGGTGAGAGCGGTACGGGAAAGGAGCTCATAGCCCGCGCAATTCATCAAGCCGGGCTGAATCCATCGGGGTCTTTCGTGGCGGTCAACTGCGCCGCCCTGGTGGATACGCTGCTGGAGTCGGATCTGTTCGGGCACGAGAGAGGCTCTTTTACCGGTGCGGTAAATCGCCAGGTGGGCAAGTTCGCCATTGCCCGCGACGGTACTATTTTTCTCGACGAGATCAGCGAACTCTCTCAAGTCATACAGGCGAAATTGCTGCGCGTCCTCCAGGAGCGGGAGTTCATGACCCTGGGTGGCAGCAAGGTAGAGGCGACCAATGCCCGCGTCATCGCCGCTACCAACCTGGATCTGACGAAACAGGTGGAAGCAGGCGCCTTTCGCGAGGATCTATTTTATCGACTGCAGGTGGTTACCATCCACGTGCCGCCATTGCGCGAGCGCATGGACGATCTGGATGACCTGGTGCCGACTCTGCTGGCACGCATCAACAGGGAAATGCACCGCAGTATTTCCCGGGTCGCGGCGGATGTGATGGATGCCTTTCATGCCTACGCCTGGCCGGGTAATGTGCGCGAGCTCGAAAACGTACTCATGAAGGCGGCCGCCCTGTGCCCCGGCGACACCATCACCCACGATCTGTTGCCCGACAACATTGCCGGGATCGAAGGTGCGCATTCAGCGAAACGCGATCAAAGGCCCGTTTCTGAGTTGAGCCTGGACGACGTACAGCGAGACCATGTGGCGCGCGTGCTTGCCGCTACCAACTGGCACAGAGGCCGCAGCTGCGAAATTCTCGGCATTTCACGGCCGCGGCTGAGAAGGCTCATCAATCAATTCGGTCTCATGCCGGAGGATAATTCACCAGACGATCGGGACAGCATCGAGAACGCCAACGAGGCAGAATGAACAGCAACGCCATCGGACCGAACCGCCGGGGGGTGACGAGGTTTGTTACAGAGAACTCTTCGAGGCGTGAAAACTTCCTCGAGTGAGAGACGCCGGCTCGGTCTGCGGGGAAAGTTGATCCTGGCGATTTTTGCCGCGGGCTCGATTCCCATCGCAGTGGGGCTGTGGGTTGCCTATGATCGGGGCAACAGCCAGCTTCAGGCCGTGATCGGCGACAGCTTCAAGGCGCTGGCAATGAACAGCGCCTCCAAGGTCGACGCGGAGATTCAACGTGTTATCACCATCAACCGCACGCTGGCGGCCGAGGCAGCGGCGGACCCGGGTCTGCGTAATGCCTTGCTCCACACCGGTCGCTCACCGGCTGAGGCGATCCAGGTGGACTGGCCTGCCCTCGACAGCGAAGATCAACCCGACTGGATCCTGCGCGCTTCTCAGGTGACCGGAGCCGCCAGTGGGCTGCTGGCAGACGGCCCGCCCTCGCCCACCGGTGTCGGCAGAGTCGCGGCCGTGCGAATCTCGGGCTTGAGCCTGCAAGGCGAGCAGCAGCGTTTCCTGTTTCGTATCTCGACCCGCATCCAGGATGCGGATAGCGGCACCCTCATGGGTTGGCTGCACCGGGACTACGATGTCAAGAATCTCCTGGACCCCCTGGTTTACCCCGTGCGCTTCGGTGATACCGGCCACGTCATGATCATCGACAAGCTGGGAGCCATCGTCAGCTGCCCCCTGCTGCGTACCGGGAGCAGGATCTCGGATCAGGCGTTGGTCGGCAGAGTCGCCGACGACAACGAAGGATGGATCAGCGCGCACAACGACGGTCATGGGTCGCAGAAGTTCTCCATCATCGGTCACGCACCGCTCAGGAGCGTGAATGAAATTCTCGAGCCGGGGGCCGGTTGGTACATGTTCGTGTGGCAGGACTCAAGTGAGATCTTCGCGCCCACCAGAAGTCTCCTCACCGGTGTGGAGCTGGCCGGACTACTCGCCATCGGGCTTCTGGGTATTCTCGGGCTTTACGCCAGCAGTCGCATCGTCAAGCCTATTCGCAAACTTCGCCAGGCGGCCGCACACATTGCGGGCGGCGACTTGAATCGATCGCCGGACATCGATACCGGAGATGAAATCGAAGACCTCGCCCACGAGTTCGATGACATGAGAGTGCAACTACGCCAGTTCATCAGCACCCTCGAAGACAAGGTCGACGAGCGCACCCGGGAGCTGGAGGATACCCAGGCGGAAAAGGATCGCATCGTCGAGCATCTCATCCAGGCGGAGAAGATGGCGGCAATGGGAACCATGGCCAGTGGCATCGGCCACGAGATCAACAATCCCCTCTATGCGATCCTCGGCAGGGCCGAGGCGATACGCGACGAGCAGGATCTGGACCGCTGCCGCGCCTATGGCAAGGACATCATCGAGTATGCAAAGCACATCGGCGAGATCGTCAAGGACCTCTCGGGATATGTGCGCCCCGGCACCCAGCACGATCGGGAGCTGGTGGATGTGAACGAGAAGCTCAGCGAAGCCGTGTCGATGGTGGAGCAATCACTGCTCGGCGATGGGGTGGAATTCACGCGCAGTCTCGCACCGGTGCCGGGGATCGCCGCCAAACCAGAGGAGATCCGCCAGGTATTTTTCAACGTTATCCGTAATGGGATCCAGGCCATGGGTGAGAAAGGCACCCTGGACGTCGAAAGCCGAGTCGACGACGGCCATGTGGTGGTGATGATCCGCGATACAGGCCCGGGAATTACCAAGGATCACCAGCGCAAGATCTTCGATCCCTTTTTCACCACCAAGGGCCCGGACGAAGGGGAGGGCCTGGGGCTCTTCATCGTTCAACAGATCGTCAAGAAATACGACGGCGAGATTACTGTGGAGAGTGAACACGACGTGGGAACGGTATTCAGCATCCGCTTCCCCGTCGGCGAACGCAATGGAGCACTATGACAATGTTGCACCACGTATTGGTAATCGATGACGAAAAAGAGGTCCGAGACGTCATCCGACTGCAACTCGGCGGCACCCGCTACGAGCTACTGGAAGCGGGGGATGGCGAGGAGGGGATCGCGTTCCTGAATGAAAACGCGCTCACCGTGGATGTGATCATCTGCGATGTCCGTATGCCGAAGATCAACGGTGTCGAAGCCGTCAAGTACTTTCACGAGCAGTACCCATCGACGCCCGTTATCGTCTTGACGGGGTATCCGGATGTGAATCTCGCCGTGGAGTTCATGAAGCAGGGCGCCGTCGAGTATCTCGTCAAGCCCGTGGAAAAGGAGCAGCTCGTCGCGGCGGTGGAGAAGGCTGCCGCCAGTCGCACGTTGTTCAGCGGTAGCAGCGGCGGATGAACAGCGGTCATGAGCCCTCGGTGAACACAGCGAGCCGCTTTTGTTTTGGCACGTGCCATGGGGTGGCAGGGTTAATGCTGGTCGCGGGCTTTCGCGCCCGGGCGCGCGCCTCGTCACCCTCGGAGCACGCGATAACTGAGCGAGATCAAAGCAACGCCCCCCGGCAACGGCTAGTCTCGATGTCCGATGCCGGGCCCGTGGGCGCTGAGTCATGCCCCGGGTAGTAATGGAGGGTCAAAAAATGAAAGGGGGAATCGAGCTCGTATGTCCGGCGGGCTCGCTGCCCGCGTTGCGGGCGGCTGTCGACAGCGGCGCCAATGCTGTCTATATGGGTTTTCGGGACGCTACCAACGCCCGCAACTTCCCTGGCCTCAACTTCGACGAGGCAGAGGCGCGCGAAGGTGTCGCTTATGCCCACAGCCACGGCGCACGGGTATTTCTGGCCATCAACGTTTACCCCCAGCCGAGTGGATGGGGGGAGGCGACGTGTGCCGTGGACAGGGCAGTGGAGCTGGGCGTGGACGCGCTGATCATCGCCGACCCGGGGCTGCTGCGCTACGCTGCGCACAACCATCCCCGGCAGCGCCTGCATCTGTCGGTACAGGGCTCGGCCACCAACCACCACGCCATCCAGTTTTACCACGACCACTTCGGCATCCGCCGAGTGGTCCTGCCGCGTGTGCTGTCGTTGCAGCAGGTGCGCAGGGTCGTGGAAACATCTCCGGTGGAGGTGGAGGTGTTCGGCTACGGCAGCCTGTGCGTCATGGTGGAGGGGCGTTGCATGCTGTCCTCATATGTCACCGGTGCGTCGCCGAACACCTGCGGCGTGTGCTCTCCAGCCGCCGCGGTGCGCTGGGAAGAAACCAGCTCGGGGCGTCAATCCCGCCTCAACGGGGTGCTCATCGATCGTTACGCTCCCGGTGAAGCGGCCGGCTATCCCACCCTTTGCAAGGGTCGTTACCGGGTGGGCGAGCATGTCTTTCACGCCATCGAGGAACCCACCAGCCTGAACGTGTTGCCCGTTCTACCCGAGTTGCTGAGCAGTGGGGTCGTGGCCATCAAAGTAGAGGGACGCCAGCGCAGTCGTGCCTACGTGACCCGGGTAACGCGGGTGTTGCGCGCCGCGCTGGACGCTTGCCAGGCTGACCCGGAACGTTTCGTGCCCCGCGAGGAGTGGGTAGCCGCCCTGGACGAGGTCTCCGAGGGCCGTTGCCAGACGTTGGGCGCGCTGCACCGGTCCTGGCAGTGAGCGGGTCGTCAACACGATGAAGCTCGCGCTCGGACCGATCCCGTATTTCTGGCCCCACGACAGAGTGCAGGCGTTTTACGAGCGTGCCGCCGGTTGGCCCGTCGACATCGTCTACCTGGGCGAGACGGTGTGCCCGAAGCGCCGGGATCTCAACCTGGAGGACTGGCTCGCTCTGGCCGAACGGTTGACGGTAGCCGGCAAGGAAGTGGTGCTGTCGACGTTGGCGCTGTTCGAGGCGGGGTCCGAACTCGGCGCGCTTGAACGCATCTGCGGCAACGGGCGCTTTTCCGTCGAAGCCAACGACATGTCGGCGGTGCAGCTGCTGAGCGGGCGGGGTCCCTTCGTTGCCGGTCCCCATATCAACGTCTACAACGGGGATACCCTGGCGCTCCTGGCAGAATGCGGGGCGCAGCGCTGGGTGCTGCCGGTGGAGCTTTCCGGCGCGACACTCGCCGCCCTGCAGGAGCAAAGACCCGCCGGCCTGGAGACCGAGGTGCTCGCCTTCGGGCGACTGCCGCTCGCCTTGTCGGCGCGCTGCTTCACCGCTCGTGCCCGCGATCTACCCAAGGACCAATGCGATTTCTGCTGCGCCGATTACCCGGGGGGCGTGCCCATGAGGACCCAGGAAGGTGACGTGCTGTTCACGATGAACGGCATTCAGCTTCTTTCCGCGGCACCGTGCAACCTTCTCGGTGCGGTGAGTACCCTCGCGAGCGTGGGTGTCGACGTGTTGCGCATCGCTCCGCTGCCGGACGGTACCGAGGAAGCGGTATCGACCTTCCGTGCCGTGCTGAGCGGCTACCTGGACGCCGCCGACGCGGACGAGATACTGGCGCCCTTTGCACCCACCGGCTGGTGCAACGGATATTGGCACGGCGTCGAAGGCATGGCGTGCAAGGCCTGGTAAGCGCCCGCCTGCGCGAAAGCCTGCTCAGTCCCGGGTATTCGCCAAGGTCACCAGCCGGGCTACGAGCCCGCGTGCCGCAGCAGCGAGTGAACGATCCAAGCCGGTTCGCCGCAACGTGGTGAGCAGCATGGTGGCCGCGCGCGGCCCGGCGACTGCGTTCAGGTGGGCCTCCCAGTCGAACTCGAGAGCATCCAGCTGATTCTTGACGAAAAGCCCGGTCTCGGTATCACCTTCCATGCTGAGGCGCCGGGCGAAGAATAGCGTGTCGGGATCTTCGCCGCGGGTCGTGAGCAGCAGGAAATCCGCGAGCTCTCCCTGAATGCAGACATCCGCCGGCGCCCCCGCCGGTTGCGGGCACAGCCGTCCCCCACGCAGGCGAAAGCGCCACACGTTACCGGTATCGCTGATGGCCAGACATACGCAACTGCCCTCGATGGGCGCGAGGCGGCGGGCAAGCGCCTGGCCTCGCAGCAGGTGGTTGGCGAGCCGGCTGATCATTTCCGCGTGCACGCTATCGGGCACCGCGCGCAGGAATTGACGCAGGACCGTCAGAGGCAGGCGGGTGAGCGGGCGCGGATACGGTGATCGAGTTGATGGTTTCACTTGGGCCCCGACTGCACGAAACGGAGTCGACAAGTTATCGGAGACACAATCCGCCCAAGATGACCCCGATCAACGAACCCAAAAGTCGGAGCCTCCAGACAGCGTCTCTCGGCGATTCTTATCTTGCCGCCGAGACGATACGGTCGTAAAGGGTCACGTACTGCGCCTCCTGTCCTATCCCGAACAGCGGGTCCGCGCGAGCGACCATGCCACGCTCGATGGCCGCCCAGTCGTCGTCGCTCAGAAGCTTCGATGCCAGAGGGAACACTTCGGTCTCCTCCCTGCTCATGTGCCTGCCCAGAGCGATCGCGTAGTCCTGTCGCTCAGGCGCGAGTCGGCCCTCATGTGACTCGAAGCCGTTGACCACGTTGCGTACCCTGTTGATGAGTTGCCCGCCCTTCTCGCCGAGGAACTTGTGCTCAGCGATCAGTGTGGCCACCAGAGGTGAGGTGTTGTCATCGCGCTCCATGAGCTTTTTGAAAACGAGCTCTTCCATCGGATGGTGGAACAGGTCGGAATACCGTGTCATGTAATTCATGATGTCCAGGATGGGGACGAAATCGGCGGGGATTTCCTGCGCAAGTTTACTCATCGAGGGATCCAGCAGCTTCAGCAGAACCCCGACGTTCCTGTGGTCTGTCTGCAGCATCGTGATTACCCTGGGCATGACTACCTCGACAGCGCTTCAGCCGACTGTATTCGCGTTCAGGCGAATCCCTCGGAGGCACGCCGTGCGCCGATGTGAGGATAGAGTGTACACGCAGTACTTTTTTTGCCGCTCCTGCCTCCGGTTTTGGGTGAACAAAACAACCCCCCTCCCTCCCGGGGGTTGGAACGAAACGTTCAACTGATCGAACCCCGGGCGTCGTCCCGATGAGGGCAAGTTTCCTATCTCCCTGATCTCATGTGCTTTCCCGCTCCCGCCGCGGGGTGGCACGGTTAATGCTGGGTTAACCACAGATCAGCACGTGCGACGGCTGCAACCACGGGAGGAGAGTTATGGGAGCAGGCAACCTGCGAAGGCTTCTGATTGTTGGCGTGAGCGTCATGCTCGTCTTCCCCACTGTCGGCCAGGCTGCGGCCAAGTACAAAGAAGTAGAGGTCAGCGATGGCGGCAGCGTCACGGGCAAGGTGAGCTTCGAAGGCGCGCTGCCCGAAGATGCCGTGGATCTCATCACCATCACCAAGAACCCGGAAGTATGTGACAAGGATCCCGACCACCCCGGTGCCCGGGAAGTGGTGTGGGTAGACGTCGAGGACGGTGCGCTGCGAGGCGTCTTCGTCTTCATCGACAAGATCCAGGAAGGCAAGAAGTGGCCGGAGCCCGAGGGTGGCAACTACGTGATCCTGCAGAAGGGTTGCCGCTTCCGTCCCTGGGCGCAGGTGATAAGGCGTGGTCCCATCGTCATTCGGCACAGTGACGGCGAGGGCGTGCTGCACAACATCAATACCCGCGAGCTTATCGGTGTGGAAAAAAAGAAGAAGAAGGTCGTGAAGCGCACCATGTTCAATTTCGGCCAGCCGGATCCTGGCGACATCATGGAAGAGATCAAGCCGCGGCGCTCGGCCTACATCGCCATCAACTGTGAAGCCCACAATTTCATGTTCGGCTACATGATGGCGCCGACGCATCCCTATGCCGTGGTGGTCGCCGAGGACGGGACCTATTCCATCGACGGCATTCCCCCGGGGAAGTACACCGTCAAGGCCTGGCATCCACGCTTCGGTGTGCAGAAGACCAAGCTCGAGGTGCCGGCAAATGGCGCCGCAAGCGCCGATTTCACATTCTCCAACAAAAAGTAGGAGACAGTTTCATGACAACGAACAGGCCCAATTGCCTCTGGCATCGAGGCTGCGCATGCGCCGTCACTCTGGTCGCCGCTCTGAGCGTACCGGCGGCGGTCCTGGCGGCGGAGTACCCGGCGCTCGGACCCCTGCCCGAGAAAAAGGCACCCAAGGCGTCGCTGGTGGAAATGGGCAAGCGTTTGTTTTTCGACGCGCGTATTTCCGGTGATGGCGGTATCAGCTGCGCCACCTGTCACGACCCGAGAGAGGGCTTCAGCAAGAGCACCGATGAGAAAGGTAAGCCTCAGGCTCTCTCCGACGCCTACCCCGGCACCAAGCACTACCGCAACGCGCCGACTCTGATCAACACCCGCTACAAGGCCGACTTCGCCGATGTGGGCTGGGCCTGGGACGGACACATGGGCGCCAACCTGAACGACGTGGTGCGCAACGAGATCACCGAGACCATGGTCATGAACATGGACATGCGCCTGATGCACGAGCGCATGAAGCAGGACCCGGTCTACGTGAAGATGTGCATGGACAACTTCAACGGCGAGTGCAGCTCCGGCAAGGGCCGCAAGGCTCTGGTGGCGTTCATGGACACCCTGGTCTCCAAGGACGCGCCCTTTGACACGGGCAAGATGTCTGCGGCGGCGAAACGCGGACGCACGTTGTTCGAAGGCAAAGCCAAGTGCAACCAGTGCCACAACGGACCGTATCTCTCCGATGGCAAGCCCCATAACACGGGTGTGCCCGAGAACATGGAAGTGTTCGAGAACCCCATGCGGCACATGACCTATCGCTCGGTAGTCACCAATCATGGCGTCCCCAAAGCCGATATCTGGCGCCGGGACGTGGGTTATTTCCTGGTGAGCAGGAATTACGCCGACGTCGGCAAGTTCATCACCCCGACTCTGCGCGAGCTCACCTACACAGCGCCCTACATGCACAACGGCACCATCGCCACCCTGAAAGACGTGGTCGCGTTCTACGACCAGGGCGGCGGCAAGGATGACCCATTGGCAGCCGAGCTTGCGCCCCTGGGGCTCACGGCCAGCGAACAGGCTGACCTGGTGGCTTTTCTCGAGAGCCTGAGCAGCGCGACACCGGTGACCGTCGAGAAGGTCAAGGTGCCGCAGAAGTATCAGCCCATCGACAAGTGGCTGCAGGTGCACAACTAGACGCGGGAGACAAGGCTATGAAACCGATGGAGAAAATTTTGCGCCTACTGATGCTCGTCGCGTGTGCCGGTCTCGCCGCGGGCGCGGCGAATGTGCTGGCCAAAGGCGACCCGGACGCGGATCCACCGCTGGCGCCGTTACCCGAGGTACCGCAGCCGCCGGATAACAGGATCACCGACGCCAAGGTAGAGCTCGGCAAGCTGCTGTTCTTCGACCCCAAGCTCACCGGCGATGCGAGCCTCTCCTGCGGCGACTGTCACGATCCCAAGCAGGGCTGGGGGTTCGCCGACCCCATCTCGCGGGGCTATCCCGGTGCAGTCCACTGGCGTAACTCGCAGACCGTGGTGAACTCCGGCTTTCTCGGCAAGCTCTTCTGGCAGGGCAGCTCCAACAGTCTCGAGCGACAGGCGCCCACCGCGAACAAGGGCGCGGTTGCCGGTAACGGCGAGAACGATGTCATGGAGGCGCGTCTGCGTCAGACGCCGGAGTACATCAAGCGATTCAAGGAGGTGTTCGGCACCAGTCAGCCGAACCTGGGCCACGCCTGGATGGCCATCGCCACCTTCGAGCGGGCCGCGCTCACGCAGAAGAACAGCCCCCTGGATCGTTATCTCAAAGGCGACAAGTCGGCGCTTTCCGAGCAAGCCGTCCAGGGCATGAAGCTGTTTACCGGCAAAGCCAACTGCATCGAGTGTCACAACGGCGCCATGCTTACCGACGAGAAGTACTACAACGTCGGCCTGCCGCGACCGCCCGAGTTCGAAGAATCCGGTATGAATCAGATCACCTTCCGCTGGGAAAACTACGCCAAGGGCGTGCACGAGAAGAAGTATCGGGAGTGGAAGGACGACGCGGGTCTTTATTACAGCACCAAGCGCCCGCAGGACGCCGGCAAGTTCCGTACTCCGCCATTGCGTTATGTTGCCCACACGGCGCCGTACATGCATGCCGGACAGTTCTTCACTCTGGAAGAGGTCATCGACTTCTACGACGAGGGCGGCGGTGACAACGAGTTCACCGAGCGTTACGGCAACAAGACGCCGGTTCTGAAGCCGCTGGACTTGAGCGACGAGGAGAAGGAGGCACTGGTGGCCTTCCTCGAAGAGCTGAGCGGTGAAGAGATCGTCATGCCGATCCCCAAGGTGCCCGAGTACGGCGTCATGCCGGACGTGCCGGGGCTGACCCAGGCCCAGGCCAAGCGCATCGGAATGGAGACTTACCTGATGTCCACCGGGCAGCAGTGAGCGAGGAAAGATTCATGACTAACTGCAAAAACAACGGTTCGTCCGGGGGCCCCTGCCTGACCCGCCGGTCATTCTTCCTGCGCAGCGGCGCGGTGGTGGGCGGTAGCGTATTGCTCAGCAATATCCCGGGTCTCGAGGGCAAAGCCATCGCCGCCGAGGTGGTCGGTTATCCCAGGAAGCTCATCGGCCACATGAGCAAGCTGCGGGTCAACAAACCGGTGCCGTTCAGCTATCCGGACGACGGCATGAACTCCAGCACCATGCTGGTGAAGCTGGGTACGCCCGCCGGCGGCGGCATCGGTGGCGATGCCGACGTGGTGGCTTTCAACACACTCTGCACCCACATGGGCGGACCGCTCGCCGGCGCCTTCAGGCCCGACGATCAGGCGCTGGGGCCCTGTCCCCTGCATCAGACCACCTTCGACCTTACCCGCCACGGCATGGTCATCAGTGGCCACGGCACCGAGAGCCTGCCGCAGATTCTGCTGGAGCTGGACGGCGACGAGATTTATGCGGTGGGGATGATCGGACTCATCTACGGCCGCTACGACAATCTGGAATCATGAGGGGGCTATGAACATGGCTTCGAGCGACAAAGCGAGAAACTCCGCAGCCTTCTATCAGCCAGAGGACAAGATACCCTTGCCGCCGAAGAACGCGGACGTGCTGACCACCTGCTGCGACTACTGCATCATGGCCTGCGGTTTCAAGGTGTACCGCTGGCCGGTGGGAACGCCCAACGGTGGTCCGAAAAAGGATCAGAACGCGCTGGGTCTGGATTATCCCCTGGGACCCAACCAGGGCGGCTGGGTGGGGCCTAATCAGTACACCCAGGCTTTCCACAAGGGTCGGCTACACAATATCGCCGTGGTCGGCGACCACGAGACCAAGGTCGTCAACGTGGGCGGTGGCCACAGTATTCGCGGCGGCTGCATCGCGCAGAAGGTCTACAACCCCAGAAAGTCGACCCAGGATCGCCTCAAGCACCCCATGGTGCGCATCAACGACATTCTCATGCCGGTGACCTGGGACTTCGCGCTGGACATCGCCGCCGAGCTCTCCAAGCACACCATCGACACCCACGGCGAGAGCGCCTGGGCCATGAAGTACTACAGCTACCAGTACTTCGAGAACACCTATGCGCTCACCAAGCTCGCCTTGAACAGCATCGGCACACCGGCCATCGCTCAGCACGATCACCCGTCCATGGTCAACTCGGTGCCGGGCTGGGTGGACATCGGCTACGATATTTTCGGCGCTTCCTACGAGGATTTCGCCCTGGCCGATTGCGTGCTGGTTTCCGGCACCGATCCCTTCGAGACCAAGACAACGGTCTGGAACCACTGGTTCCTGAACGGCATTCACAACAACAAGACCAAGGTCATCATCGTCAACCCGAGGACCACCGCGGGTGCCGCCTACGTCAAGACCCACGGCGGGCTGCATCTGCAGGTCACCCCGGGCTCCGACACGCCGGTGCACATGGCCATTCAGCGGGTGATCATGGAGAACGGCTGGGAGGACAAGGATTTCATCAAGAACTGGGTCGCCAATCAGTGGGAGACAGACTCCGGCTTCGGCCAGGGTACCCGCAACACGCCATGGCAGTGGCGCACCACCTGGGGCAAGTTCCAGGTGAAGGGCTACGAGGGCTCACCGAAGCACTTCAAGGAGTGGATACTGGCTCAAGAGGAGTCGAAGCCGGAGGTGGCGGCGAAGATCGCGGGCATCGATCCAAAGCTCATTTACCAGGCGGCGGAGATGATGGCCAAGCCCAAGGCCAACGGAGAAAGGGTCAAGACCAGCATCGTCATCGAGAAGGGCAACTACTGGTCGAACAATTATTTGAATACTGCTTCCATCGGCAACCTGGGCGCCATCCTCGGTTGCGGCGGCAGGCCCGGACAGATCATGACCCGTCTGGGCGGCCACCAGCGTGGCGGCGTCAGCGGCGGCAAGTACCCGGGTTGGAAGTCTCCCTACAAGGTACCGGGGCGACGCCGTCACCGCCTGGATCTGGATCGGTGGCTGACGTCGGGCAACGTGCGTTTCGCCTACTGCATCGGCACCACCTGGATCCAGGCCATGGCCGGAACCGTCGCCTTGCAGGACGCCTTCTCACGCCTGATCAAGCAGAACCGCCATCGGGTCAACACCTTCGACAAGCAAGGCATTATCGATACGCTGAAAAAGCGCATGGACAGCGGCGGCATGGTGCTGGTGAATCAGGATATTTATCTTCGCGACCCCATAGGCAATCAGTACGCGGACATCGTGCTGCCCGCCGCCACCTGGGGTGAGGAGAATTTCGCCCGGGCCAACGGCGAGCGCCGCGTGCGTTTGTATCAGAAGTTCTACGATCCTCCCGGCGAGGCCATGCCGGACTGGAAGATCGCCGCCATGTGGGCGAAGAAGATGGGTTTCGAGGGTTACGACTGGAAGGATTCCAACGACGTCTTCGAGGAGACCTGCCGCTTCAGCCGCGGTTCGCGTAAGGACTACAACGCCATCCGCGTCATGGCCAAGCGCAAGGGCATGCGCGGTCACGATTTTCTCAAGACCTTCGGCACAACCGGACTGCAGGCGCCGTTACTGATCATCGACGGTAAGATTGTCGAGACCAAGCGCCTGCACGACTACAACCGCAAGGACATCCCCAACACGGGCCCCCAGGGTCTGACCAACTTCAACAAGCGCATGCTCGCCTTCAAGACCCAGACGGGCAAGCTCAACCTGGTGAAGACACCCTGGAATCTGTGGTCGGATTTCTATGAGTTCATGCAGCCCAGGGACGACGAGCTGTGGGTTACCAACGGACGCATCAACGAGCTCTGGGAATCCGGCTTCGACGACTACGAGCGGCGGCCCTACACACAGCAGCGCTGGCCGCTGAACTACATCGAGATCAATCCCGAGGATGCCAGCAAGCGCGGTATCGAGTCCGGTGACTTCGTGGTCATCCAGTCGAAACGCGTGCCCGTGCAGACGGACTTCAATCTCGGCGTGAAGAGCGGCGAGATGTGGTTCTCCGGTCTCATGAAGCGCGGTCATATCGACATCACCTCCGGTGAGTATTCCGCGGTGGCCATAGTCACGCCTGCCATCAAGAAGGGCGTGGCCTTCAGCGAGTTCCTGAAAACGGAGCAGCCGGGCAACACCATCGTGCCCCAGGTGCCGGACCCCATCACCACCAATGCGCGCTTCAAGATCGCATCGGCCAGCATCACGAAGATCGGTGAGTCCCCCTACAAGCACAGCTTCGCCCAGATGAGCTTCAAGAGGAGGGACATCACCTAGGCAATGGCATCGGTGAGGATGTGATCGCCGGGCCGCGGCGATACTGAAAGGCGTCGCGTGCATGCCGGAAAATGGCGTGCCATCAATCGACCTTCAACAACAACCAAGGTATGTGAGCCGATGATGGAAAGCGTAGAGCTCAATCACGAGCGTATCCTGCAGACCTTTTACGAGGTGCTCGGCAGGGACAATTCGCTGTCGCGTTGTTGCGTGGTAAAGGCCCTGGAACGCGTGGACGACCGTGCGGGCGAGTCCCGCGAGCGACTCATCGAGCTGCTCATGGATCCGGATCCGGACGTGCGAACCGATGCCGTCGTAACCCTGGGACGCATGCGGGTTCCCGAGGCGACGGAGGCATTACTCTACAGCCTCGAGAACGACCCCGACGGCGAGGTCCGCGTAGAGACCGTCAAGGCGCTGTCGGGGATCGGCTCGCGCACGGCAGTGGAGCCGTTGATTCGCTGTCTGCAAGCGGACGGCTATCCGGAATTGGAAGACGGCGACATGGCGGATGAAATGCCCTATGCCGCCTGCTGGGAAGTGCACGGTCAGACGCTGGATGCGCTGGGCAAGCTCGGCGACGCGCGCGCCACGGATTCGGTGATTGCGCTGCTGGAGAACGACGAGTATGCGGATCTCCAGGAGCGAGGCTTCCGTGTGCTGGCGGAGATCAGCGACGATAGGGCCAGAGAGTTTCTCTTGACCCGGCTCGAATCCGACGCGCCCCTTGCGCGGCGCAGGGCCGCCCGGGCGCTGACAACGCTGTCCCGGCCCGAGGCAAAGAATCAGGATCTCTCCTCCGAGATCGTCAACCGGCTCACCACTGCTCTCATGGATTCGGATCCGGGCGTGCGCATCAATGCTGCCCGGGCGCTGGCCGGAAGCAGCAATCCCCTGGTGGTCGTTCCCCTGACCATGCTTCTCGCCGACCCCGAGGCCGAGGTGAGGCGGGAGGTGGCCTCGGTGCTGGGCATGATGCGCGGTCGCGGGATCATCGACCGGTTGCACGGCATGTTGGACGATTCGGACCCACAAGTCAGACGAGAGGCCGCACAGGTGCTGGGGGAGATCGGCGACCCCGCGTCCAGTCCCTATCTCACCCCGTTTCTAGATTCCGAAGACGAAGATCTTCTCCACGATGTGATCGGCGCCATCGGCGACATCGGCGTGACCGGCTCGGAAGCGAAGCTCGCCGAGATCCTCGCCAATGAGGAGGCGCATTTCACGGTGCGCGTACAGGCGGCGAATGCACTGGGGAGTTTGCTTCGAACCGGCAACTCGCAAGAGCAGGACGAGGACGGGCCGCCGTTGGATCCGAATGCGATCCTTACCCAGGCGGTGTTCGACGCCAGCGACGCCGTGTGTCAGGCGGCCTTGAAGGCACTCGTGGATATCGATGGCGAGAACGCTGTCGCAACCCTGTCGAATTTCTTGCGCGGCCGGCCTTCAGCAACGGAGACGTCTTCACACACTGACAGTGCCAGCAACCGCGACGTAGATAGTGTGGAGCAGGAGATCCCCCGGGAGTTCGAACGGCTCATCGCCGGCCATGACGCTACCACCTCCACCCTCGCCGCCATGATGACCCCGGCGGCCGAGGAAGCGCCCACCCCCGTCGAGTCCCCACAGGACGACGGGCAGGTAGCGCCGTCAAACGCTGTACGCATTCTAGCGGCGAGACTGCTGGGTGGTTTACCGGCGCCGGGAGCCCGGGCGGTGCGGGATCTCATGGACGCCTATGGGCAGGCAGATGAAGGGCTGCGCCGCGAAATCATCATCGCCCTGGGTCGCATCGGCGACCACGAGTCCCTCCCGGTGGTCGTGCAGGGACTCGCGGCCGGTGAGCACGAGATTCGGTCGGCCGCGCTGGATGCGATGGAAGGCTTTCCAGGTGTATCCGCAGCCGATGAGCATCTGGTCAATCTGCTCGCCGATGAGGATCCGTACATCCGCGAACGAGCCGTGCAAGCCATCGGCGTCATCAAGAGTCCGACAGCGCTTGGCGCTCTGCCGCGCATGCTCAATGACAGCGACCGGGCCGTGTGCCGTGCTGCATTACGCGCCTTGCCCGGCGACACGAAGAGCGAAGAACTCTCCGCACGTATCTTCGATCTGATGTTCGAGTATTCCGCAGAGCTGGTGGTGGACGCCGCCACCGCTTTGCGACGAATGGATGACTGGGGCAGCGCCTCACGGCTGGTCGCCCTGCTGGACGACCCGCAGCAGGAGGAGTTCCACTGGATCTGCATCGACGCGTTGGCGGAGATGTTCGCGCGCGAGCCGGGTACAGAGAGCTGAGCATGCCTGACGCGCGGCTCTCCACGGGTTCCCGAGGACAGCTTATGGCGTCGCCTGTTCGGCGGATCACGAAGCCGGGCGTGATCCTGCTTTCTCTCCTGCTCCTGCTCCTGCTCTTGCTCATGGCCGTGGTTCCGGCCCATGCCCAGGAGGTCAACGAGTACCGCCAGTTCCTCGGCATCGATTCCCGCCGGCTGATCTGGTTCCTGGCGCAGATGCATCTGTTCTTCGGCGCATTCGTACTCGGTGTGCCGTTGTTCGCCGTTACCATCGAAGTAGTGGGCTGGCGCACGAAAGATCCCAAGTACGACAAGCTGGCCTACGAATTCACCAGCCTCCTGAGCGTCGCCTACGCCACCACTGCGGCGCTGGGCGGCCTGCTCGCCTTCGCGCTGTTCACGCTCTATCCGACCTTCATGGGATTGATGGCGGGGACCTTCAAGGACGTCATGTTCATTTACGCCCTGCTGTTCCTTGCCGAAACCGTTTTTCTGTATATGTACTACTACGGCTGGGATTGGCTCAAGCGCACGGATCCCTTCGGCCGAAACGCCCGGCGCTTGTTCAAGACCCTGGGCGCCGCCGTCATCGTCCTCGGCACAGTATTCTTCTTCGGCGGCTTCGGCTTCGAGATGCGCGGCGACACGCGCGCATTCATTGCGTTTCTCTACATCCTGCCCCTGGGCATCGGCCTGTGGATCCTGCGCGACCGCAAGACCACGCACATCTTCATCGGCATCCTGCTGAACATCGTCGGCACCGGCATCATGCAGGCGGCCAACAGCTGGGCGGGCTTCATGATGAGCCCCGCCGGTGTCGACCAGGACGGTGTGCTGGTGGGTACCGTGTGGCAGGCTTTCGAGAACGTCCTGGCGACGCCGGTGGCCATCCATCGAATGCTTGGCAACCTGGCGTTCGGTGGCCTGGTGGCGGGCTCCTACGCGGCGGTCAAGTTCATCGCCGCCAGGACCGCCGAGCAGAAAGCCCACTACGACTGGATGGGATACGTCGCCAACTTCGTCGCCATCTGCGGTCTCATTCCACTGCCT
This sequence comes from Gammaproteobacteria bacterium, assembly GCA_009937425.1. Taxonomy (GTDB): domain Bacteria; phylum Pseudomonadota; class Gammaproteobacteria; order HK1; family HK1; genus JAABYT01. Next base: position 6,863 of record JAACFO010000027.1, on the reverse strand, counting down.
TTCGCCGGCTACTACCTGGGCCGCGAGGTCTACTCCAACAGCGCGGTGATGGGCAACAACATGATGGGCGGCGACTTCTCCTGGACCTTCATCATCCAGGCGATCCTCGTGGGCTCGCTTTTCATCATCAGCAATTATTACCTGTGGAGCGGCATGACGCGCATCCCCGGGGCGGAACGCTATTACGGATACATCAAGTGGATCCTGGCGGCGTTGATCATTTCATTCGCCGTCTGGCTCACGCCCCACAACCTGCCGCTTACCGGCCAGGAGGTCGGTGAGATGGGCGGCAGCCAGTACCACCCGACGCTCAAGTTCATGGGCTTGATGCCTGCTAAGAACGCGGTCATCAATTTGATCATTCTATCCACCTTCTTCAGCTTCCTGCTTTACCGCAGGGGTAACAAGAGCGACGTCGTGCCCATCAGCCAGCAGGGGCGTGCGCCGATGATCGTCATACCGCTGGCCGGCCTCGCCGCCATCGGCATGGTCGCTCAGTACGCCGTGAGCTTGCTCAATATGGATCCGGGTGTGCTGGATCTTCCCGCCGACCGCGCTCAGTACTTTCACACCGTCGGTTATCTGCTCCTGTTCGAGTGTGCGGCCGGGGTGGTAGCGGTGGTCCTGGCACTCAAGGACAGGGGTAAGCTCGGGCAGGGGATCTATCTGGCCGTCACCGCCTTCAACGTGGTCATCTTCCTCGGCGTATACGGCTTCGTGGTGATGGAAAAGGCATCGCCGTTCTTGAGGAACGTGGCGGTGGCGCAGTTTCTGCAGCTCATCAGCTGCATCATCCTGGTGTCCGCCATCGATCTGTTCCTGTTCAAGGGCGCGAAAGAAATCGGCAAGCTCCAGTGGGGCAAGATGTCGGTGCGCAGCCAGTACGCGTTGCTGCTCCTGACCTTCGTCATCACCATGAACATGGGCCTGATGGGCTTCATCCGCTCGGGGTTGCGCGGCGACTGGCATGTCTTCGGCGTCATGCGCGATACCTCGTCGTGGTCCTTCACTCCCACCAACTTCACCATGACGCAGATGGTGGGCCTGGCGGTGCTGGTCTTCATGGTGGGCGTGTCGTTCATGTTCTGGCTGGGTGGCATCGCCGCCAACAAAACTGATGCGTCCCACGTAGACGAGGCGCAGGGGGCGGAAGAGCTGGAGGTGCACCCCGGGGGATCCGCCGATGTCTAGCACCACCGCAAAGGTGTTCCTGTTCCTGCTCCTGGTGCTGGGCGCCTTCTTATGGGTGGGTCAGGCCATCACCGCCATGACAGGTGGCGCCAAGAAGGCCAGCAGTGTGGTGGAGGTGAGCCCCGAGGGCGGTGAATCCATCTTCTGGGGCAAGGGACGTTGCTACACCTGCCACAGCCTCGGTGGTCAGGGCAGTGCCGTACGCTGCCCCAACCTGGGTCAGTTCGGCGAGAAGTTTGCCCTCGCCATCGGCGAACGCGCCGCGCAAAGAGCGAAGGAGCGCTCCGAGGAGACCGGCGAGCATTACACGGCCACCGACTATCTGGTGGAGAGCCTGGCCAAGCCGGATGCATATCTCGTGGAGGGCTACAAAAACGAGATGGCCATCGTGTATGCGCCACCGATTTCCCTGAGCCTCAACGACATCAAGGCGGTGGTCAGTTACTTGCAGAGCCAGGGTGGTGATCTGGACCTGGAGTCCATCGAGCAGCCAAGCGAGGTCGCCGCCAAGTACTACGCGCGCATTTCCGCGGCCGGCGCCGCCGGTGGCGGCGATCCCGGGGCCGGCGAGGAGGTGTTCGTGGACAATTGCGAAGACTGCCACCAGCTACAGGGCGAAGGCGGCGAAATCGGACCGTCGCTGGATGGCATCAGCGAGAAAGGTCTCAAGTTCATTACCGAATCCATTCTCAAGCCCGCGAAGAAAATCACCAAGGGCTACGAAACCTACAGGGTGGTCGACAAGGAGGGGCGCCGGCACGTGGGATTGAAAACCCGTGACGACGCCGCGGAGATCGACATCACCAAGGCCACGGGAGACGTGATCACCATCGTCAAGAGCGACATCAAGGAACTCGAGCAGGACGAAGTCTCCAGTGTCATGCCCGAGGACTTGACCGAGGCCATGACGGTGAAAGATTTCCAGGACGTTCAGGCCTACCTGATGATGCAAAAGAGCGGCGAGGCGGACCAGTAAGGCAAAGACGCGATGGCAGCACTCCGAATCAATCGTTTCTGGTCCGTGGTCGCGACGCTGCTGATCGTCTACGCATTCGTGAAGTGGGGGATCCCCGCAGCCTCGCGCGAGATCACCACCTTGCCTTTCCCGCTACCGGTACCGGGCACCCTTGTCTTTATCTATATGACGCTGACGGTGGTGGCGTTGTTCATATTCGTTACTTTCTCCGACACCTATCTCGAGGAGTTCCTGAGACCCATCAGGAAATTCCTGATCGGCGGCTACGGCAAAATTCCGCGCACCATTGGATTGGTCGTCATTCCCCTGCTGGTGGGTTGGCAGGTCTATGCCATCACGGTGCCCAAGGTGGAGCTGCCGGTATCGCTTCGCATTCAGCACCCGTCGTCGAATTTCCCCAAGTCCTTCGAGGATGCGAAGAATCCGCTGGAGAACCCCAGCGATGCCGACATCGAGGCTTTTATCGATCAGGCGAAGGCCAACGAAGTGGTCCTCATTCCCCAGGTGATGCCCGACGTGGAGGCCTGGATGGACGAGGCGGATCCCGAGCCCGAGCACATGCTGGCTTTCATCCCCACTGAGCCCATGAGCAAGTTTCTCGCCGAGGTAGCTGCCGACAACATCAGCATGGAAACGGCCAGGGCGGCGCTGCGGGAAAAGAATCTGTTCGAGGGGCGCGCGCTCTACTCCATGAACTGCCGCGCCTGCCATGGTGACAGCGTCTCCGGCGACGGCCCCATGGCCGACGGTTTCAAGCTGCGGCCCATCAACTTCACCGACAACGGCACCATCGAGACCATCGTCGAGGGATACACCTTCTGGCGCGTCACCAACGGCGGTCCGGGTTTGCCCACCGAGGCCACGCCCTGGGATTCCGCCATGCCGGAGTGGAAGCTGAGCCTGACTGAAGAGCAACGCTGGAAGATCATCATGGCGGAGTACGACCTCGCCGAAAAGACGCCGAGAATTCCGGAAGCACATTGATGAAAGCGTTGCTCGGCATTGCCATCGCTGTCTGCATCCTCGCCAGCGTCGGCGCGCGTGTTGCTTCGGCCGCCAACCAGCCGAGTAAGCCGATGCCGGCGGTGACGCCTGAGCTCATGGAAGAAGGCAAGCTCATCTACTTCAGAAGATGCAGCTTCTGTCACGGCCTGCTGGGTGACGGTAACGGCCCGGCCTCGGACTTCCTCGACCCGCGCCCCAGGGACTTCACGCTGGGAACCTTCAAGTTCCGCAGCACCCAGAGTGGCGAGTTGCCCTTGGACGCGGATCTGTTCCGCACCGTGAGCCGCGGCCTTCCCGGTACCGCCATGCAGGCCTTCGATAAGGATCTCATCAAGAACGGTCTCAGCGAGGCTCAGCGATGGGCTGTCATCGCCTATGTAAAAACATTCGCCATAGAGTTCGAGGACGAGGATCTTGATCCGGTCAAGCGTGGCAAGGTGGTCATCGCCAAGGGCAAGAAAGTCTTCGAGAAGGCCAAGTGCTGGGAGTGCCATGGCAAGCTCGGGCGTGGCGACGGCCAGAAAGCCTTCGACCGCGAAGACGATTGGGGATTTCCCATCCGTATCCGCAACGTCACCCATCCGTGGAAGATCAAGGCAGGCATCGAGGTGGAGGACATCTATATGCGGTTCTCCACCGGCATCAGCGGCACACCCATGCCGTCCTTCGTCAAGGCGCTGACCGAAGAGGAGCGCTGGTTTCTCGCCAATTACATCAAGTCGTTGCAACATCAGATGACCCAGCATCAGGTGCTGAAGGTGTTTCCCGCCGAGAGCGCGGTTCCCGACGCACCGGATGATCCCATGTGGGATCGGGCGGAACCCATGGACATTCGCCTCGCCGGGCAGGTGATCGCTGCGCCGCGCTGGCAAAACGTCGGCATCGAGCTGGTGACCGTAAAAGCCATCTACGACGAAAGCGACATCGCCTTTCTGGTGGTGTGGGACGACGCTTTCAAGGATGCCACCCACGATGCGGATCAGGAGCTGGACGTCGCCGAGCTCCGGGAAGTCGGTAACTTCAACTCCTATGTGGCGGCCAACGACATGGTGCCACGGCAACTGGAGACTTTCCGCGACGCGATAGCAATGCAGTTTCCGGTCAAGCTGCCCACGGGGACCAAGAAGCCCCACTTCATGCGTGGCGACTCCTCGCAACCGGTGCATTTGTGGGTTTGGAAAGCGGATATGGATGATCAAGGTGAGCGCGCGGTGGAAGAAGCCATCGCCCGCGGTTGGAAACAGCAACCCAAGGCCCAGGCGCAAGAGCAGCAGCAGATCGATTCGAAGGCCGTGTGGGACCAGGGACGCTGGCGTGTGGTGATGAAGAGGCCGCGAATCACCGATGACAAGAACGACGTTCAATTCGTGGCCGGTAAGTTCATACCCATGTCCATGAACACTTGGGACGGCTCCAACGGCGAGCACGGTCTGATCATGGGTCTTTCCACCTGGTACTACGTGTTTATTGAAACCCCAACGCCCATGAGTGTGTACCTGTACGCCGTGTTGGCAGTGTTACTGACCGGTGCACTGGGTTACTGGTTGATGCGTAAGGCGGAACAGGAAGCTGGCAGCACAGCGTGAGCAGCAAAGCTGGAGGTAGCGGGATGATGAGACGATGTGTGACCTCTCTTATAGGTGTGGCTTTACTGGCCGCGGTGGCCACTCCCGGGCGCGCCGACCCGGCGACCGGCGAGCAGGTGTTCACGGGCAACAAGTGCAATGACTGCCATTACACCCAGGGTCCCGCCACCGAGAAGACGATTGCCGACCAGCTGGCCAAGAAGGGTCCCGAGCTCTGGTATGCGGGCAGTAAGTTCCAGAAGGCGTGGCTCGAGGGTTGGCTGCAGAACCCGGAACCCATCAGGCCGCTCAAGTACAATTCCCTGAGCGACGACAATCCCGGCGATCACCCCAAGCTTTCCGGTGCGGACGCCGGCGCCGTCACCGAGTTCCTGATGAGCCTGACTTCCGACAAGGTCGAAGCGGGGGTCATCAAGCCGAAGAAGAACCCCAAGGGCCGCCTGATCTTCGTCAAGAAGATGCCCTGCAGCGGCTGCCATCAGTTTCCGACGAAGAAAAAGTTCAAGGGTGGTCGCTCGGCGCCGTCACTGGTGGGTGCGGGCAAGCGGCTCAATCCCGACTGGATCTACGCCTATCTCAAGGAAACCAAGACCTTCAAACCCGTGCGCATGATGCCGGTGTTTGCAGGCGTCCTGAGCGACAAGGATATGAAGGCGGTGTCTGCCTACGTGGCCTATTTCAAGTGATCGGATCGATGGAGGAATCGAACATGCCGCGCCAGAAAAATCTATCCATGGCGATTCTCTCGGTGGTGCTCATCGTTTTCGGTCTGCTCGGTGGCAACCCGGTGCAGGCGGCGGATGCCGAGCAGCTTTTCAAATTCTACTGCGCCCAATGTCACGGCCTCGAGGGTAAGGGTAACGGACCCAACGTCGGCAAGGAGTTTCCGGTGGACCCGCGTAACTTCACCAAGGCCGAAGAAATGCAGAAGCTCTCCGACGCCGATATCAAGAACGTTGTCATGGACGGCGGACCGTCGGCGAGCAAATCACCCATGATGCCCCCCTGGGGCAAGACGTTGACCGAGGAAGAAGTCGACGCCCTGGTGAAATACCTGCGCAAGCTCTGCAACTGCACGGGCAAAGCAGGATAGCGAATGCGATTGGGAGAGATCCGATGAAGTCAGGCAGAAAGAAAACGCTGGCCGATGCCGTGATCTTGTCCGGCATGGCCATCAATCTCGTAGTCGTCGGTTTGATTCTCTACTTCTACGTGATCTGAGTGCCAGCGCAATGGAGCGATCCATCGAAGAGCGATTTCCCTGGGCGGGACCGGCCTTGTTCATCTTAGTGCTGGCGGCGGTTGTCGCGTTCTTCTGGTGGTTCCTCTGAGCGGCACGTAATTCGGGAGTAAGGCGGGATGAAAAGCTACGTGGTGCCGTTCTTTGTCGCCTTGATAGCCTGCGCGACGCTTTTTCTCCTGCTGGATGTGGGCGTGATGAATCTCATGGGCCTCAGTCTGTTCTTCAATCCTTGATTGGTAACACATGGCGAGTCGCGCATCATGACGAGCAAGCAGTTCACCAGCGCCGGTGGATTCGGTGCCACGCATCGGCGTGGCCGGCGAACACTGTCCGTGTGCCTGCTTCTGGCCGTCTTCGTGCTCATGGTCTCGTTGGTCGACCTTGCAGGGCTCGGCGCGCCCTCGGCCTTCGCTCAGGATGCATCGACGGCACAAGGCGCGGACGAACTCGTTCATGCTCCGGCGCCCAAACTGAGCGCGGCGGACTACCCGCAGATCGCCGGGATCAATGCCCGGGTATTCGTGTGGCTTGCCGCGCAGTTGCATCTGTGGTTCGCGGCCTTCGTCCTGGCGGTGCCGATTTTCGTCTTCATCATCGAAGCCATCGGCATGAAGACCCGGGACGAACGCTACGACAGCATGGCCTACGAGTTCATCAAGATCAGCATCACGGCCTATTCGTTGACGGCTATCCTCGGCGGGCTGCTGGCGTTCTCGCTGATCATTTTTTATCCCCACGTGTTCGGCTACCTGTCCGGAATCTTCAAGGAGACCATGTTCTTCTACGCGCTCCTGTTCTTCGCGGAGAGCGCCCTGTTGTACATCTACTACTACGGCTGGTACTGGCTGCAGGGGGGATTCAA
>JAACFO010000026.1 GCA_009937425.1 Gammaproteobacteria bacterium | reverse complement strand
CACTACCCCAACGACGGCTGGGTAGAGCACGATCCGGAAGAGATCTGGTCCACGACCCTGGATGTGTGCCGCGAAGTGAGCGCCGCCGGAAATGTGGATCTGAAAACCATCGCCGCCATAGGCATCACCAACCAACGAGAGACCACGATTGTCTGGGAGCGGAGCACGGGCAAGCCGGTGTACCGCGCCATCGTGTGGCAGGACCGCCGCACCGCCGAGCACTGCGACCGGCTGCGCGCCGCGGGTCACGAGGATCTTGTTACGCGCAAGACGGGGCTGCTCCTGGATCCGTATTTCTCCGCGACCAAAATCGCCTGGATACTCGACAACGTCGATGGAGCCCGGGAGAAAGCGGAGCGCGGTGACCTCGCCTTCGGCACCGTGGACTGCTTTTTGTTGTGGCGACTGACCGGCGGGCGGGTGCACGCCACCGACGCCACCAATGCATCGCGCACGATGCTGTTCGACATCCATTCCCAAACCTGGGACGACGCCCTGTTGGATCTTTTCCGCGTACCCCGCGCCGTCTTACCCGAAGTGCGGGACAGCGCCGCGCACTTTGGCGATAGCGACGGTGATCTGCTGGGACGGTCAATACCGGTAACGGGTATCGCCGGCGATCAACAAGCGGCGGCGGTGGGCCAGGCGTGCTTTTCCCCCGGCATGATCAAGAGCACCTACGGCACCGGTTGCTTCGTGCTCGTTAATACCGGAGAGCACGCGGCGCGATCCCGAAATCGCCTGCTGACCACGGTGTGCTACCGGCTGGATGGCAAAGTGACTTACGCCCTGGAAGGATCGATCTTTATTGCCGGCGCCGCCGTACAGTGGTTGCGGGACGGCCTCGGTTTGATCCAGTCGGCCTCCCAGACCGAGGCGCTGGCCAGTAGCCTTGCGGACAACCGCGGCGTTTATATGGTGCCTGCCTTCACCGGCCTCGGCGCACCCTATTGGGACGCCCACGCCCGCGGCGGCTTGTTCGGCATCACCCGCGACACGGGCGTGGCAGAAATTGTCCGCGCCACGCTGGAGTCGGTTTGTTACCAGACCGGAGATCTGCTTCGAGCCGTTGCCGACGACGGTGTGACGGATCTCTCCGCGTTGCGTGTCGATGGCGGCATGGTTGCCAACGATTGGCTGATGCAGTTCCTCGCCGGCATCGTCGACCTGCGGGTGGATCGACCGGTGGTGACGGAAACCACCGCTTTAGGCGCTGCCTATCTGGCCGGCGTGCAGGTGGGGGTGTTCGACTCATTGGACGACGTCACTGCCAACTGGCAAATGGATCGTAGCTTCGAATCGACGATGGATAGCAGCGAGCGCGAACGTCTGGTCTCGGGATGGTTAAAAGCGGTGTCGCGGGTCAGGGAATCCTAGCTGTGATGATTGCAACTTGATCAGACTGACACTGTCAGAAACGCTCGAATCCGACGGCAGCTTTTCGCCCATAAGCTGACATCCGCGGCTGCAATCCTCGAATGGGCACTACCGACCCACTGCCGTCGTTCGGAGCTTCAATACTGGGCGGTCCGCTTTAAAGAATAGAGCAGACGATCTCTGAACGCGAGAAGCTCACGATTTTCGGCGGCACGTCGAGCCCGCAGCATACGGAGAGGAATAGAATGAAGGTGGCAGCCTTACTCCTCTCGGCTTACGTTACCTGCACCTGATCAGGATCGCCGTCTGGTCGTCCGCGGCAGGCGTGCCGCGGGCGAACTCGACCACCGCGGCGCGCAAGCGTTCGAGCACCACCCCGGGCGGCGAGTTCGCGTGCTCACGGATGATCGCCATCACCCGCTCGACGCCGAACATCTGGCCGTCCGGATCCTGGGCCTCGAAGATGCCATCGGAGATCGCGGCGAACAGGTCACCTCGCCCGAGCGCGATGGGCGCGGCGGCACTCGTATCGATGTCCTCCACGATGCCGAGCGGTGGCGCGTCGGCGTCGAGGACGCGCACGTCGCGGTCGGCGGCGACGTAGTGCAGGAGCGGCGCCTGTCCCGCGCTGAAACCGCGCAGCGTCCGGGAGTCGCTCGAGAACTCAGCGAGCCACATCGTGACGAAGCGGCCATCGGTCAGATCCTGGCAGAGCTGCTCGTTCAGGTGGCGGACCGTCTCCTCGAGGGGAGCACCGATGCGCACCGCCATGCGCAGCATGGCGCGGACCTCCGTTGCCGAGAGCGCCGGACCGATGCCGTGACCGGTCGCGTCGGCGAGCAGAAGCACGACGCGTTCAGCGTCCTCCTCGACCAGCAGCACGTCGCCGGTCTCGGCGCTGCGCACGCCCATCAGGTCGTAGGTGTCGCCGCCGGTCTCCTCTGCGGGCTCGCTCCACGCCGCCAGGTCGAGAGCCTTAAGCCGCGGTAGGCGCCCGGGAAAGGTGCTCAACTGGATCTGGCGCGCGAGCTGCAGATCGCGCTCGAGCTTCATTAGGGTGCCGAGCGCGTCGCGCATCTGGTTCTGGGCGCTTACGAGGCGCTGGACCTCGTCGAGGGGCGTGACGATGGACTCGCCTCGGACGAGATCACCGCGCCCGATGCGATCGCTTTCCCGCGCCAGGGCCTGGATCGGTCGGCTCACCTCACGCGCGAGCCCGGTCGCGCGCAACACGGCGAAGCCGATGGCCGCGAGCGTGATGCCAACGATCCACCAGCGGATCTGCACAATACGGCCCAGAAGCTCGGTCTCCGGCACTGCCGTCACCAGGCGCAGGCCGCGCCAAGAGCCGAGCGCGAATGACCGGACCGCACCCCACCACGCCCGGCCCCCGCTCTCGAAACGCCGAGGTGCGGCGTCGATGCTGTCCTCGCCCAGAGCGGTGACAGCGTCGGCGATCAGCGTCGGCCCGAGCTCAGCGGGCGACGTGGGCAGAACTGCCTCGCGCGACCGGGCATGGCCGAGACGCGGTGAGGCCGATCGGCCGATGGCGCGCATGTCCTCGGTGAGAACGAACACCTCGCCCATGCGCTCCGTACTCAGGTCGGTGGTGAAGCGCGACAGGTCCTCGAGCAGTAGATCGAACGCGACCACGCGCAGGATCCCATCGCCGCGTTCGAAGGTGACCGAGGCCGTGATGCCCGGCTCGTTCGTGGTGAAGAACTCGTAGGGCTCCGTCCAGTGGAGCACGCCTTCGAGCGCCATCGCGCCCCTGTACCAGGGCCTCTCCCGCGGATCGTAGTCGAGTTCGCGCCACTCCTCCGACCGCTGCTCACCATCTTTCCACTCGATCCATCGTGACCGGGTGCCCCACTGGTCGGGGCGGGTCCGGCGGTTCGACCACACATCACCGATCCGCAACAGCATGTGCTCGCGGCCACGCTCGTCCGCGACCAGCACCGACGTGATTTGGGGGTACCGGCGCATGAACGGCGCCAGCATCTCGTTCACGCGCTCCGCCTCCTCGATCACGAGGTGCCCCGCCTCGCCCCAGGCGCGGGCCAGGGCCAGGCCACCGAAGGCGGGTTCGAAGAACTGCTCGAGCCGCGCCTGCACCTCGTTGGTGATCTGCGCGATGACGTCGGCGGAGAGGCTCTGCACGGTCCGCCGGGCGCCAACGAAGGTGGTGAGCATGATGGCAGCGCCGAGCAAGACGATGACGGGCAGAAACCTCGCGAGCAGCCGACGGTAGATGCTGACAGTGGCGACCACCCGATACTCCTGGTCGAATGTAGCGGAGTGGATTGTGCCACACCCGGCCCATCCGAGGGATTGACCGGGCGCGATGTGCCTAACCGAATTGCGCCTGATTGCGTTCTTTACGAAGGCGGCGTCGTTCGAGCCCGATATTGTGCATTTCGGCTTGCCCGCAAACTTCCACGGGTCGCCCATGCTTGCGGCCTACCCCCCGACGGCATTAACCCCACCCCTGTAAAGCCGACAGCAGACGCGCAAGGCTCGAAGAGCATGGCATCGCGAACGACTGGATCTGGCCGTCTCCCGCCGTTCAGGTGATGAAATTCACCCGTGGCCACCCAACGGCGACTTGCGACACAAAGCGGTCATTTCGGAGCAATTAACTCAAGCGACTCATCAAGTCCCTATTCGATACCACCAAATAAACAACAATCCCAATCACCGAAAAAGAAAACGCCGAATTCCAAACAATTGTCTCGGCCGCTGTCAAGTCAAGCGAAACGAATAACAACTGCCCGCCCGTAAAACTCGCGTGCGTCAGCCAGCCCAAGACCAGGCTGCTCGTCCGCGTATAGATCCATATCATGACGATCCGCAGGCCAATAATGCCAACGGACGTAACCAAGAAATTAACAATGAACAGGTTCCCGTGAAAAGCGCCGGCGCCATAAATACTGGCAGCCAAATGCCACATGGCGTGCAAGAATCCGAGAAGCAGCCCGACCTTCAAGGGGCTTAACCTTTTCAGCATGACGGGCGTCGCGAAACCCGTCCAGCCAATTTCCTCCCATAGTGCGCCGAACAAAGCGCCGAAAGCCATGACACTCAGCGAGAGTACTGGGGCGAAATTGGATGAAAACAAGGAAAGCACAAACAGGACAGCCAGTATGGTTGCTGGAAAGATCAGAATTGCTTTGAGATACCATTGCAGCGCAAATTTCCAGTACTTTAATTGCTGAAGCAGGATCTTAATGCCGTTAAAACCCTGGCTTCCGAATACCACAATAATGGCCGCGATCGTAGGCGCATGGACCATCGCCATCACAACCACCAAGGCCGCTGCAGACATTTCTTTGACCACGATACCCGAGGGTAAACCCGCCACAAGCGCAACGATGACCGTTGTGACGATGGGCAGGGCATAGGCGATTACGAAGTACAGGGAAAGGGAATTCTTTTTAAGATCCAGCTCTTTCATTGGTCCTTTCCACAGAGGGAAAATATCAACCAACCCAGCCACGCCACCGCAGGATTACGATGACCTCGCCGGCGACGAGAAGCGATCCGAAAATTATCTTATTGTGTCGGGCCAGCCATGCTGGAAGGTAGATATCAAAATTGTCTCCCCGATCAGCCGTATGCCGAGCAGCCACACTAGTGAGCGGGCACTGCCAGCCATTGAAGACGAGGACGAGTATCTCCACGAGTACGATTCCAGTTAGCCATAGAGCGTGACGATACATTTCAGCCCAGCCGAACATAGGAATCGCCAGGATGCACGCAACCATAATCGCCCAGATGGTTGTGTGAATCGTCTTGATTATCCGAAGGTAATTTCCAGCCAACGTTCCCCGCCCTTCGCGAGCCAAGCGCTTGCGATTCATTGGGATCAATTGTCTCCCTGGACCCTTGAGGATGCCAGCCGTGGCAGACGGGACACACGCACTGACGTGTTGCGGCGCGCCCAACGACGGCTGGCGGCACGGTCGCGGTTGTATGGATGGCCGCTATTAGCCGGTTTGAGACCATTGCGGCGGTTCCCTTCGGATCCATTGAATGGCCCATCCTGGCGAAAGCAGCCTTTCGCCCCCTATCGGGTCTGAGCCGTTACCCCTGGCTCAGCGACACGAACCAGCGTACGTGAATTCTCTACCAGCTGAAGACGATCCGGAATCTACTCCAAGCCACTGACATAAAGCGCCACCGATTCACGCTCCAGTTCCGTGAGCTTTGACGCGATGGAGTGCATAATCGCATTATCGTTGGTTCTCTTTCTCGAGTTGAAATCCTCCAGCTGGGCGGAAACATAGCGCTTATGCTGTCCCGCCAACCTCGGTAGTGTTTGGGTTCCCACGCCACCTTCTCCATGACAGGAAGCACAGGCGGCAACCCCTGAAAACTTATTTCCCTGATGGAATATATACTTTCCTACTGCCGCGAACTCTTCATCATGTATTCGGTGTTTCAACGCCGGCTTTTGATTGAAGTATTCTGCCAGAGCGGTTATCTCATCGTCAGTAAGATCTGCCGCCAGCGCGTTCATGGTTCCCCGACGCTCTCCACTGCGAAAATTGGTTAGCTGTTTGACCATGTATTCTTTGTGTTGGCCGGCCAAGCGAGGATAGATGACACTGGAAGCCTCACCATCAGTACCATGACAGAGGTGACACTTCTCTTCCACGATCTCCCTGGCTCGAGTCAGATCCGCTGCTGTTGCTTCAATTGCGACTAACGAGGAAGCGAATATCAGACAAGCTATCATCTTGTTCATGTCATACCCCTACGCTTATTGTTTCTACCGATCTCAAAGAAACAGAAGTGTCTGAGCGCCGGCATACTCACTCTCTACGTTGGCCTTGTCCTCCCTTCAGACGCCATGATCTCGATCAGGAGACCGGGCGGTAGCACCTCTGCACAATGAGTGACGACTACCGAGATTTCTTTCTGGATTTCCGTGACTTAGCGACGTCAGCGTACCTGAAGCAGGTGGTCATATGATCGTTCACCATCCCCACCGCCTGCATGAACGAATAGCAGATGGTAGTGCCGACGAATTTGAAGCCCCGGCTTTTCAAGGCCTTACTCAGCGCATCGGATATCTCCGTGGACACGGGAACATCGGACAGCGTGCGCCAGCGATTGACGATGGGACGCCCGTCGACGAAATCCCATAGATAATCCGAAAAGCTGCCGTACTCGTCGACAATTTTCAGGAACGCGCGGGCATTGCCGATAGTGGCGTCGATCTTCAAGCGATTGCGAATGATGCCGGCGTTATTCATGAGCGCGCGCTTCTTGCGCGCGTCATAGCGGGCGATTTTCGCTGCATCGAACTGATTAAAAGCCAGGCGATAATTTTCCCGCTTCTTCAGAACCGTTATCCAGCTCAATCCGGCCTGCGCGCCCTCGAGAATAATCATCTCGAAAAGCCGCCCATCGTCGTGCACGGGTACGCCCCACTCACGATCGTGATATTCCAGATACAGCGGGTCATCGCCCACCCAACTGCAACGCTTCCTGTCGGAATTCTTCGAGGTCATTTGTCCGGCCAACCATCCAAATCAATGCTATTGATTGTCCCACCGCCGGGACTGCAAGATGCATCCTTTCGCCACGGGACGACGCGATGATACCGAGCCAGCGACATCTGTTCGACATCCCCGAGGATATCGCGTACCTGAATTGCGCGTACCTCGGGCCCCTGTCCAATGCCGTCGTAGCGGCAGGCCAGCGGGCAAGCGGCAGAAAAGCCCAACCCTGGGAGATCAGCAGCGAGGATTTTTATACGGACACGGAGATCGCCCGTGGCCTGTTCGCGACGCTCATTAACGCTGCAGAGGACGACGTCGCCATCGTCCCGGCCGCGAGCTACGGCGTCGCGGTGGCCGCCCGGAATCTGCCGCTGGGGAAAGGTCAAACCGTCGTCGCGCTTGCCGAGCAGTTCCCGTCGAACGTGTATGCGTGGCGCGAGTCCGCGAGCGAAGCCGGCGCCAGCGTGGTGACCGTGCCACGGCCAGAGCACGGCGACTTGACCCGTGCGGTCCTCGATTCCATGGATGAGCGAACGGCCGTCGTGACCCTACCCCATTGCCACTGGGCCGACGGCGCGCTGCTGGACCTGGAAACCATCGGCCGCCGCTGCCGGGAGCTGGGCGCGGCCCTGGCGCTCGACGTCACACAATCCGCCGGTGTCATGCCCCTGGATGTGAATGTCATCCGGCCGGATTTTCTGGTCACGGCCTGCTACAAATGGCTGCTCGGTCCATACAACATGGGTTTCTTATACGTCGCACCCCACAGGCAGGACGGCAAACCCATCGAATTCAACTGGCGGGCACGGCTCGGCAGCGAAGACTTCGCGGGACTGGTGAACTACCAGGACACCTACCTGCCGGGTGCCCGTCGCTTCGACGTGGGGGAATGCGCCAACTTCCACACGATGCCCGCCGTCATCGTGGCACTGCAGCAAATACTCGACTGGGAGGTGCCGGCCATCGCGCAAACGCTGTCCGCAACCAACTCGAAGATCGCCGGACGCGCCGCTGCCCTGGGGCTCGAGGGTCTGGACGCAGAAAAACGCGCCGGACATTTTCTCGGGCTGCGTTTTCCTCGGGGCATTCCGCCGGGACTGCTGGAAGAGCTGAGAAAAGCCAGGGTGTACGTGAGCGTTCGCGGTGACAGCCTGCGCATCACGCCACACCTCTACAACAATGACGCGGATGTGGATCGATTGATGCAAGCCCTGGAACGGACAATGGCTTGAACACTGGGAGGGATGAATGAAATTCGATATCGAACGCGCGCGTGCGCAAACTCCCGGCTGCACGGAGCGTATTCATTTCAACAATTGTGGTGCCGCGCTCATGCCGACGCCGGTTATCGATGCCTTGAAGACCCACATCGACCTGGAAGCGCGGATCGGCGGCTACGAAGCGGCGGAAGCGGCTGATGCGAAAGTGCAGGCCGGCTACCCGGCAATCGCCCGCATGCTCAATTGCAAGCCAACGGAAGTGGCGATTGTCGAAAACGCCACCCGCGGCTGGGACATGGCCTTCTACGCCTTCGACTTCAGCGCCGGCGATCGCATACTCACCTGCTCGGCGGAGTACGCCTCCAACTACATTGCCTACTTGCAGGTGGCGCGCAAGACCGGCGCACTGATCGAGACTATCCCCGACGATAGCCACGGGGCCGTCGACGTCGACGCGCTGCGCGATATTATCGACGAGCGCGTGAAGCTGATCACCGTCACCCACGTGCCCACCAACGGCGGGCTGGTGAACCCGGCGGCGGAGATTGGCAGAGTTGCCAGGGAGCACGGCATCCCGTTCTTGCTCGATGCCTGCCAGTCCGCCGGGCAGATGCCCCTGGATGTGGAGGAGCTGAACGTCGACATATTGTCCGCCACGTCACGTAAGTTTCTTCGCGGCCCGAGGGGAATGGGCTTTGTGTACGTGCGAGAAGAACTGATCGCCGAACTCGAGCCGCCTTTGCTCGATATGCGCGCGGCTACCTGGGTAACACCAGAAGATTACCGTCTGGTGGACGACGCGCAACGCTTCGAGAATTGGGAGTGTAACGTCGCCGCCAAGATCGCCTTCGGCACCGCAGTCAATTACGCACTCGACTGGGGCATGGACGCCATCGAGTCACGGATCGCCACGCTGTCCGGCGGACTGCGCGAGGCGCTCGCCGCGATCCCCGCTGTACGCCTTCGGGATCTGGGCAGCAGGCAGTGCGGCATCGTCTCCTTTACGGTGGCCCATATGGCGCCGCCGGTGGTGGTGATGGGACTGCAGGAACGCGGCATCAATCTCAGCGTATCCCGCGCCACGAGTACCCAGCTGGACATGCACGGGCGCGGCCTCGACGCATTGGTGCGCGCAGCCGTTCACTACTACAACACCGAGGACGAGGTTGCACGGTTCGTGGCGGCACTCGAAGAGGTGATCCGGCAGAAGTAGTCGCCCGCCGGCATTGATCGCAAGCAAGCGCGCGGGTTAGTTGTCTTTGTTGCGGCGAACCTCTTTGACCACCGCCCGGGACAGCTGGCGGATGTCGGTGTCATAGAGGACCAGGCGCCCGCCGGCGCTAACCGCCGCGATGGCGGTAATGCTCGCCACCAGCATCAACAGCAGCGCTAGAAACCAGCCGGCGAAATACGAGGGTCGAAAATTCGTGCTGGCCGCCGATGGATTGGCGTCCGATTGCGGGCTGGACTCGCCCGACGTATCCCCTTGCTCGCCGGTCTTGGCGGTCTCACTGCCGGCCAAGGCAAAGATCTTGTCCAGGTTGGAGCCACGCTCGATGGCGAGGGCGAAACGCTCGATGCGCGCAGGCTCCTGATACAGCGTCCAGGCCTCGTTCAGGATGATGACCGCGGCCCCGATGCCGACCACCAGAAAACCCAGTCCCAGAAGGCGCACGAGTATCGCCAGCAGCTGATGAAGAATTCCCAGCGCCCGCGGCGGTGACTCTCTCAGCAGCAGATCGTATTCCCTGTAGCCGCCGCCGGAATTTCCCGCGGGCTCCGGGGTCCTGGCCGGTCGTTGCGGCACATCCCGTCGCGTCGCTTTCAATTCACCCAGTGGCGGTACCCGTTCATGCTCTGTCACGCTGCAATACTCCCGTGAGACATCCAAATCCTCCCGCAGCCTTGACAAGCTCGCTGGCCGCCACGGTTACGCATTCTATCCCGTGCCGCTCGTAGAATGCCTGCACCATCGTGTAACCGGCTTCCACGAGTATTCGCCGCGGACCCAGGGTCACGAAGTTGACGGCGCGATTCATCTGATGCTCGTCCACCTCGGGAAGAAAAATGACCTGCATGCCTCTGTCACGGCAGGCCTGCACCACCACGTGGGGTGTGCGCCGCGGCCACGCGACGGCCAGGTCATGATCGACGATCCGCAACAACCCCATGAGGTGCATGGTGCCGTAGGGTAGATCGGCGGTGACGACCTCAACCTGCATGTCGGCCAGCACCTGGGCAATCTGCGTGATGCCCCGCGGGTTGGTCCGCAGACCCCGTGCAACGGCAACGGTTTTCGCATCCAGCCAGGCCGCGTCGGCGCCCTCGAAGACTGCCTCGCCGCTGATGCTGCGCAGAATCGGTACACCCAGATCCGCCAAACGCCGCGCCACCTCGCGCTCTTCGCCCGCGCGCACGGTGGACGCGGGACGTGCCAGGATGGCTCCCTGGGGTGTCAAGAAGACCAGATCGGCGCAGAACATCAGATTCGGGCGCGCACGACTATCCGGCTCCACCATGTGCACCGTCACCTGGTTGTCTCGATACGCCTGAGTCATGGCGTCGTGCTCTTCGCCGGCCCGGGCCACATCGATGGGCGCCAGCATCTGCACGGCGTTGGGATTATTGGAAGCCTCGAGCTCCTCGCCGGGGCGATGCAGCAAAACCGCCCGCAGGCGGCGCCACTCGCTGTCGAGGCCGCAGGCGCTCCACAGCCCGCCGACTTCCACGGCCATGCTGTCACTTCGCGGCGACCAGCCGTCACCACCGTAGGGGGATAGCCCGAAGGTGCTTTGCCGGGAACCCATAGGCATCCGCTCTCCGATTCATGGCCGGCACCGACCAGTGCAGCCGCCGCTAACGATAGCACGCCTGCCGGAGCCGCTCCGGTTCCTCCCCAGGGGCGGAAATTCTTAAGTAATTACATTAAGAAAACACGCTAAATTAGTTTGAAAACACCCAGAGTTAGGTCTATCCTTTAATGCACAACGGCATAAGACACTCTTATCTTATTGTTTTCAAACAAATTACAATAGGTTTGTCATGGCTCTACTACGTAGGAAATTCACCCCGCTCATGGGCCTGGAGGTCGATGGGCCGGCTATGGATACCCCGGCTATGGGCACACTGGTGGAACGAATCAGAACCGATCTGAGCGCTTTCTCCGATCCGGTAACGCGTACGGCCAATCAGCTCCGGTCCCTGTTCCGCAAGCGTGCGCGCAAGCCCCTGGTGCTGGATTTGCCTGGAAAGACCCTGGTCTTCTCGAGCCCGGCGGAGTTCGAGTTCGGGCTCGCCAGCCGCATCGAGTTTCCGGTACGCAAAGCCGCCCGTTTGGTGGAACGCGACTCTGAGGATCTCAAGGGCATGGCCATCAAGCTGCGAGCGGTGGAAAAACGCTTTGCGGCGGTCTTTGCCCGCTGTCTGGAGCAGCCCTACCGCATTGGTGAACTCCTGGGGGGACTCGAGAGCGGGCTCCTGTCCCAGGATCACGATTGGCGCGACATCGTCCAGGCTCTGTGCGAGCACGGCCCGGAATATGACGATTTCAAGAACATTGCGCTGGTTAAGTACATGCAGTATCTGGCTTCCCGCCAGGCGGTTCTGCGCAGCATCTACCTGGAAAAGGTGCAGGGCGGCCTGGAACTCCAGCCCCAGGTAGCGGAAGAGCACCCTGTCGAAGAGCCGATGCTGGCTTCAGTCTTGCCCATCTCTTACAAGGAAACCGCGCTGTTCGATCTGGACCAGGGTGGTGGTGGCGGCGGCGGTGCCGGCGGCAGTGACGACGAGGACGAGGGAACGCAAACGCTCAAACCGGTTCCCCGCGGCGAGGCCATCTGCATTCGTTTCACCGACGGCCGTGAACTGGATATCAAGCTCGCCAGCCACCGCTACAAGCTGTTTCCCGGCAAGCACTTCTGTCTGGTGGACGAGGCCAGCGGCGTAACCCACCTTTTGCGCTCAGGGCGCAACGTCATCGGCCGTCATTCCGGAAACGAAGTGGTTATCGATCCAGCGTACCTGGCGATCTCGCGCAAGCACGTCATCATCGAGCCCGTTTCGGAGAACGCAGCATTGCTGACGGACATTTCGTCCCACGGCACTTTCATCACGCCCAAGCATGTGTGATTAGCGGCGAGGCATCGTAACGATTACCTGATCTACTCTCCTGCGACCTTAGCTGATAAAGATCAGCGGCCGGCCCACCCCCCTGGGCCGGCTTTTTTTTGCCCGGTATCGGTGATTTGAATTTTAATGGGGACAGATCTATTTTGAATCCGGATTCAAAATAGATCTGTCCCCATTAAAATTCCGTTAAGTCATGTTCACCCTGCTGAGAAAGACAACGAAATGGAGCCCGATGCTCGCGGTGCTCGTGCTGCTCGGCTGCAGCACCATTCAGTTCGCTTATAACAATATCGACTGGTTTCTACTCGACAAGGCGGACCATTACCTGAGTTTGACCGATGCCCAGCGGGAGCTGGCCGAGCAACTGGTGGCGGCGCGCATGGAAGTGCACCGGCGCGAAGAGTTACCCGTCTATGTTGCCACCTTGAAAGAAGTCCGGGCCATGCTGGCGGACAACCTGACGGCAGATGAGCTCGCCATCATCAGGGACAAAATTCCCGCCTTGTACCGGCACACCATGCGCCGCACGATCCCCGGGATCGTGCAACTGCTGACCACGATAGACGACGGCCAGATCGACCACCTGCAGGCCCGGTTCGAGGAAAGAAACCGGGAATTCGAAAGCGAATTCATGGCGGATTCCATGCAAGTCCGGCGCGAGCGGCGTGTGGAACGCAGCACCGGTATGGCCGAGTTCTTCACCGGCCCGCTCCGGCCTGAGCAGGTGGCGCTCATCGCCCATCACCGCAACCCCATGCCGTTAACCGCCGACGACTGGCTGGCCTACCACCAGGTGCGTCAGCAGAAACTACTGGCAATGTTGAGACGGCGAGCGACGGCACAGGAGCTGGAGGACTTTTTGATCGCCTGGTGGGTAGAGCTGGAGGACCAACCGCCGGCGTTGAAACGCAAAATGCAAATCAACACCGACGCCTGGTCGCAGATGATGCTCGAACTGGACACGACCCTGGACGCCCAACAACGTCAGAAGCTGCTGGACAAGCTCGACCTGTTCATCAACGAACTCGGCGAGCTGGTTCAGGAGCCGGCGGCGTAAGCGCTACGACTCTAGGGCTTGGTCAGCAGCCGCATAAGGCTGGAAGTATCCCAACGGCCACCGCCGCGGGCCTGGACCTGGGCGTAGAACTGATCCACCAGAGCTGCGACCGGCAGGCGGGCGCCGCTGCGCCTGGCTTCCGCCAGACAGATGCTCAAATCCTTACGCATCCAATCGACGGCGAAGCCGAATTCGAACTTGTCGTCCACCATGGTCTCGCCGCGATTTTCCATCTGCCACGACTGCGCCGCGCCTTTCGAGATGACATCCAGCACCAGCTTCGCATCCAAACCGACGCTTTTGGCAAAACTCACGCCTTCGGCAAGCCCCTGCACCAAACCGGCGATGCAGATCTGATTGACCATCTTGGTGAGTTGACCCGCACCAGCCGGACCCAGCAGGGTGACCGCGCGAGCATAGCTGTCGATGACCGGTTGTACGGTCTCGAAAATATCCGCCTCGCCTCCCATCATTACCGTTAGAACACCGTTCTGGGCGCCCGCCTCTCCCCCGGAGACGGGACCATCCAGAAAGTGAAAGCCGCGTTCCCTGGCGACGGCATCCAAATCCCTGGCGAGCTCCGCGGATGCGGTCGTGTGGTCCACGAATACACTGCCCGCCTGCATGCCCGAGAAGACACCGTCTTCACCGGTGCTGATAGCACGCACGTCGTCGTCGTTACCGACGCAGGCGAATACGATGCGGGCTTCGCTGGCTGCCTCGGCAGGCGTCGGCGCCGAGCTGCCGGAAAACTTCTGCAGCCACTCATCGGCTCTGGCGGAGGTGCGGTTGTACACGGTCACCTGATGGCCGGCGTTCGCCAGATGGCCGGCCATGTGAAATCCCATAACGCCCAAGCCTATGAAAGCCACCTGCTCGGGATTGTTATTGCTCGTATCAGCGCTCATCAGAGCCCTCCGTCTCCGCTGGATAGTTGATAGTGGGGCAACCCGGAACGGTTTGCCGCAAGTCCCCGGTGATTATGGCGACAGCGGCCGGGGGCGGCAACAAATCGCTCCACGGATGGCCAGCCGGACATGGCGTATTGCGCTTTTACTTCCGGGGAGGATCGAGGACTATATAGCCCCTTTTTGACGCCCCTCACGAGGACAACAGTTCGATGGGAATCAGCAATTCGATACGATTCAGTACTCAGCAGATTCATGCGGGCGTTGAACCCGATCCGGTCACGGGAGCCATCCTGACACCGATTTATCAGTCAACCACCTATGTGCAGGAATCCATCGACAACTATCTGGGCAAGGGATACTCCTACTCGCGCTCGGGAAATCCGACGGTGCGGGCTCTGGAGAACAAGCTCACGATTCTCGAAGGCGGTGTCGAGTGCCGGGCTTTTTCCACCGGCATGGCCGCCACCACCGCGACCATGATGGCGCTGCTCAGCGCCGGGGACCATGCCATCGTCTCGGACGTGGCCTACGGCGGCACCTATCGCCTGGCCACCATGATACTGCCGCGCTTCGGGGTCGAGTTCAGCTTTGTCGATACGTCGAATCCGGATGCCGTGCGCGAGGCCGTGCGCGACAACACGCGCCTGATTTTCACCGAGACGCCGGCAAATCCAACCCTGAAGCTGACCGACATTGCGGCCATATCAAAGATCGCACGGGAGCGCTCGATCCCTCACGCGGTGGACAACACCTTTCTGACGCCATACTACCAGCGCCCCCTCGAGATGGGCGCGGACTTGTCCATCCACAGCACCACCAAGTACTTCGACGGCCACAACGCGACCGTCGGGGGCGCCGTAATCAGCGCCACCCAGGAACTCGACCAGGCAGTGAAGTTCGTGCAGAACACGACCGGCTCCATCATGTCCCCCCAGGTGGCATTTCTGACCATGCAGGGTTGCAAGACCCTGTCGGTTCGAATGGACGCACAATGTGCCAACGCCATGACCATCGCGCGCTTTCTCGAAACACACGCGAAAGTCGAAAGCGTCTGCTATCCGGGTCTCGAATCTTTCAACCAGCACCAGCTCGCCAAGGACCAGGCAACGGGCTTTGGCGCCATGATCTGGTTCGAGGTCAAGGGCGGCACCAGCGCCGGCAAGAAGCTGATGGACTCGCTCGAGTTGTGGTCACTGGCGGAAAACCTCGGCTCGGTGGAGTCCCTTGTCACCCATCCTGTCACCATGACCCACGCCGACGTGGAGGTGTCCGAGCGCCGGCGGGTCGGCATCACCGATGGCCTGGTGCGTTTATCCGTAGGACTGGAAGCGGCCGAAGATCTGATCGAGGACCTCGAGCAGGGACTGGCAAAAGTCTAAACCAGGTCTCGCGTCACCAGACGATGTCGTCGGGCACCGGGTGTTCTTCGCCTCCGCCATCCCCTTGGCCTGCGTTGGACGTTGCTTCGTTTGCGGCGGCTTCGGTGGCGCCGCAAACCACCGTCTGAGGGGCCAGGGAGAGCAGCTGCTCGGCCGCCGAGCAGGTCAGGAGATGGTTGTTACCCTCCAGTGCCGCAACCACCATGGTGCCGGCGGTAAGCTGCGCGCGCTGGTCCTCGGTCACGTAAATGCGCTTTATGCGCTTACCCCTGACGAAGTGATACGCAATAGCCGCTTGCGCGTCGTTCAGTCGTTCGGCTTTGATCAGTTCCTGAATCTTCCGGCGCAGGGCTTTTTTGGCATTCTCGGCCACCGAGCCGCCGGCCAGCGTCGAGTCGCGCACGAATCGCGCCGTGCGCCGCCGATTCTCTCGCAGCACGTGCGCGGAGGTCGCGGCCGCTCCCTCGCTGTCGGATTGCGCCGGTGCTTGTTGGCGCTTTTTTCCAGGCCCGGCCTTGCGCCGCTTGGAGCGCCGGGGTTTTTCCCGCCGCTCCTCGCTGGCCAAACCGGCTTTGAGTAGCTCGTCCCGAAGGGAATTTCCCATACCGTACTCGCCGTCGTGGGATGCCTTTAGCGTTGCAGGTGCACATTCAACCCCAATGGAGAACGCTTCGCAAATAGTCCGGAGGGGACACGATTCATGAGAATCTCGTCGGCAAGGGGAACAAAAGTTGACTACAAAGGCGACTTGGCTGGATGCTCCTTGTCTTAGCCCCTCCCCGACCCTCCCCCTCGAGGCGAGGGGGAGGGAACTTAGACTGAAACCTACGCGGATTACCAATTCTCTCGAGTCGCGGCATTGAAACACCTGCTTATCGTTTACCACTCCCAGACCGGCAATACCCAGGCCATGGCCGAGGCGGTGCTGCGTGGCGCCAGCTCCCAGGAGGTGGACGGCGTCGAGACGCGCATGCTGCGTGCCGGGGATGCCGGCCCGGAAGATCTGCTCTGGGCCCATGCCTTGATACTCGGGACCCCGGAGAATTTTGGATACATGTCGGGCGCCATGAAGGATTTTCTCGACCGTACCTACTATCCTTGCGAAGGCAAGGTAGAAAGCCTGCCCTACGCGATTTTCATCAGCGCCGACAATGACGGCAGCGGCGCGCTGGGCAGCATTCAACGGATCGCCAGGGGCTATCCGCTGCGCGTCGTCCAGGAGCCAATTATCGCGCTCGGGGCTACCACCGATGCGGTCTTGGCCGCCTGCGAGGAGCTCGGTATGGCCATGGCCGCCGGACTCGAAATGAATGTGTTCTGAGCGTAATTTTATGGTCGAGTACAAACCAGGGGGAGTGTCGTGAATGTCGTTGGTGTAGATATCGGCTTCGGGTTTACCAAGGCAACCAACGGCAAGGATACGCTGGTATTCAAGTCGATTTTCGGTGAGGCCACCGACATACAGTTTCGCGAGCACCTGTTGACCGCGACCAACCCCGAAGAGCACTTGCACGTGGAGCTGGAAGGGGACTCCTTCTTCGTGGGTGAACTGGCCGAACGCCAGAGCCATGTGCGCTCCTTCACCCTCGATCAGAATCAGTTCATCACCAACTTCGCCAAGATTATGGCCATGGCGGCGTTGTCACGCCTGGTGTCGGCCAACGATACGATTAACCTGGTAACAGGCCTTCCTGTCAGCTTTTACCGCCGCCACCGGGAGGAGCTTTCCGGCTTGTTACTCGGGGCCCACTCACTGGTGACACTGGATTCAAGCGGCGTACGCCAGGAGATGCCGGTGACTGTCAACCAGGTGCGGGTCATCCCGCAGCCATTCGGCTCCCTGTTCAATCTCATGATGGGGGAGACGGCGGAGCTCAGCGACAAACGCTACGTGCAGCAGAAAATCGGCGTCGTCGACGTGGGTTTTCGCACCACCGACTACACGGTATCGGACAAGACAAAATATTCCGGCCGTGGCAGCGGCTCATCGGAATCGGGCATCGCCCGGGCCTTCGCGATGATTGCCGCCAAACTGCTGGAGCAGACCGGGGTCGACGTGGAGCTCTACCGCATGTACGACGCCGTTGCCCGTGGCTCGATCAAGATTCGCGGCAAGACCATTGACCTGAAGCCGTTAACGGAAGACGCCTTCAGCAAGCTCGCCTCGGCGGTGGCCACCGAGGTGGATCGCCTGTGGGCGGACGACTGGGACATCGATCTCATCGTCGTAACAGGCGGCGGCGGCGCGGTGCTCGCGCCTTACCTACAGCCGCTTTTGAGCGGTGAAGTGCTGGCCCTAGACCCGACCGCGGATTCCCGGCTGAACAACGTTCGCGGCTACTGGAAATACGGGCGCAATGTGTGGGGTACGCAACGGCAAGTGACGGAGAAAAAAACCGGCACGGAAAGCTGATTGGCGGCGCCCGCTGAAATTACGACGGCTGCCCGGGCTGTGGCTGTTGCGTGCCGCCTACTTTCGCTTCCTCCAACAACCATTCACGGAAAGCCACCACCCTGCGGCGCTCGGCCGTGATCAGCGGACTGACGATGTAGTAGGCGAAGTGCACCGGGAAGCTGAGCTCGAAAGGGCGCACCAGGCGTCCCGCCGCCAGATCATCGGCAACCAGCACGCGGCCCACCAGCGCCACGCCCTGGCCGTCGATGGCCGCCTGCACGGCCATGCTCGCCATGGTGAAAGTCGGTCCGCGGTTGAGATCACAGGAAGTGACGCCGGCGGCCTGTAGCCACATGCGCCAGTCCGGGTAGCTGTCGTCCTGGTAGGACGCGGTGTGGTGCAGGAGTGTGTGCCGGCACAAATCCTCCGGCACACGCAGTGGCTTATCGCCCTCCAGCAGCCGTGGGCTGCACACGGGTATTGCCACCTCGTCCATGAGGCGGTCGACACGCATTCCCTCGTATTGGCCGGCGCCGTAACGCACCGCGATATCGACACCTTCACGCATCAAGTCCACCAGGCGCATGGAGGCGTCCAGACGCACGTCGTAACCGGGATGCTTCTGGCTGAAACGATCGAGCCTGGCCACCAGCCATTTGGCGCCGAAGGACGGCGGAACGCTGACGGTAAACGGCCCGCTCTCGTCCCGTGCACGAACCGCCTCCATGGCCTCGGCCAGGCGGTCGAAGCCCTCGTGCAGGCCCGGCAGGCAGGCCTGGCCGGCGTCGGTAAGCAGCAGGGAGCGGTTGGCACGCCGGAACAGCTTGACGCCCAGATGGGACTCCAGACCTTTGACCTGATGACTGACCGCCGCCGGCGTCACGTGCAGCTCTTCGGCGGCGCGGGTCAGACTCAAATGTCTGGCCGCGGCCTCGAAGGCGCGCAGGGCATTCAGCGGTGGGAGATGCCGTTCCATCTATTAGAAATCCTAAACTATACCCGTAAATCTTCTCGTTTGTGGAAAGTGCTTGTAATCACTACATTTATACCCAACATACAGGTACATCCAAAGCTTCAAATACCCACAAAATATACGAGGAAATGTAAGGTGACAATTCAACGAAATCAAGCCCCCGCGGAAATCCCGCTGTTCGATCCGGGGATCCGCCGGCGGGTAGACCTGATCGTCCATCGGGGCGATGAGAGCAACCTGGTTCCCGGCACGCACGTGACCATGGACGAGCTCCACCAGTACCAACTCCTGGGGCGCCAGCTGCAGGCACGGGCCATGGCGTCGGCCCTCACAGACCTTTTCAGGGCAGTCCTGCGGCCCGTCAAAAAGCTCGCCAGTGCCGTCAAGCGGCAGCCGGCGGCGAAAACGGCAACCGGACAGGTAGTGCTGAAGCCGGCGGACCGACTGGCAGCCTGCAACGACCCCGATGCCAAAGCGGCCGCATAACGCCCGCTGGACGGGCTCAGGCGACGGGCAGCCGAACGGCGGGCGAAACCGCCCACGGGCTACCCCCCCGGGCTGCGACAGATGCCGGCCACCGGTGTGGGTGGCGCTTGCCACCCACACCGCCCTGCCACACACTGTTGACTACGGAGGGCAAAATGGCACGTAGCCAGTCTGCAAGAATTGCTCGCGCGGCGCTCGACCCCCTGTGGCAAAGCATTCGCGAAGAGGTCGCCGGGGACGTGGAACGCGAACCCATTCTGGCGAGCTTTCTGCACGCCACGGTGTTGAACCACAAGAGCCTCGAGGACGCCCTGGCATTCTTGCTGGCGGGCAAACTCGAATGCTCGGCACTGCCGGCGATGCTGGTGCGCGAGTTGATCGCGGATGCACTGGAGGCGAGTCCCGGCATCGGGCAGTCCATCCGCGCCGACATTCGCGCCACCCGTGATCGGGATCCGGCGGCCAAGGGATTCTCGGAGCCCTTCCTCTATTTCAAGGGTTTTCACGCCCTGCAGACCCATCGCGTAGCTCACTTCCTGTGGCACGAGGGCCGCCAGTCACTGGCGTTGTTTTTGCAGAACCGCACCTCGGAGGTATTCGGCGTCGACATCCATCCCGCGGCGCGGGTGGGCAATGGCATCCTCATCGACCACGCCACCAGCGTCGTCATCGGCGAGACCGCCGTCATCGAGGACAACGTGTCGATTCTTCATGAGGTCACCCTGGGCGGCACCGGCAAAGCCGAGGGAGACCGCCATCCGAAGGTACGCCACGGTGTGCTCATCGGCGCCGGAGCGAAAATTCTCGGCAATGTGGAAGTCGGCCGTGGCGCCAAGGTCGGCGCCGGCAGCGTGGTGTTGGAAGACGTACCGCCCCACTGTACCGTTGCCGGTGTGCCCGCACAGATCATCGGCACCCCGAACGTGGACGAGCCGGCGTTGG
Organism: Gammaproteobacteria bacterium; assembly: GCA_009937425.1. Lineage (GTDB taxonomy): Bacteria > Pseudomonadota > Gammaproteobacteria > HK1 > HK1 > JAABYT01. The sequence goes on along the minus strand of JAACFO010000026.1, from coordinate 16,299 downwards.
AAATGGACCACCGCCTGCCCTGCAACCCCGACATAGAAGACTGCGGCTAGCCGGACTCCGCGGCCGTTATGCGAATGCGGCCATCCCGATCCGCTTCGAGACGATCACCCGAGCGCAGGCCCGCGCGATCCCCATCGTCGATGACCAGAACAGGGATCTCTACGCCATACAGGACGGCGGCCACCATGGCGCCCACAGCGACATTCACGTCGGCTTTGCCGAGCGCGATAGCCGCCGGTCCGACACCACGGCGAATGGCCTCGGCGATACCCGCCGGTGTTCCCGCCGAACCACGGCTTTCCGGCAGAATCAAAAATCGTCCCGCGACACAACCACCCCGTTGAGGATGATGTTGATCGACGATGATTCCCGTTTGCGCGTCGAAACCGCCCCAGAAACTCAAGGGTTCATCGAGCAGCATGGCTTCACCGGCGGCCTTGCCCGGGTTGAGCACTCGCGCGGTGATTTCGCTGCTGCTCACGCCCGCGCTCCCCAGGTATCGTTGCGCCACAAACGATCGTCACGCCACACCTCGCCGCGCAGCGCGGACTCCACACACTCCTCCAGGGTACCGAATACCGATTCCACCGCCAGCATCCCCGGCGCGTAATAAGCCCACTTTGCAGAGTTGGTCATGACCCGCCCGCGGCAGCCGCGCACCGCCGGCGTGAAATACGTGCAGGTATCGACCACCACCCGTACACCCGCGGCATCGAGAATTGCCGTCCAACCTTGCTCTTCGATAAGCGCATACACGTGGCGACTGGTGGAGACGTAGAACAAGGTGCCGTCGTGCACCCGGCGCCCGTCCATGAGCGGCACCAGGCGGGCAAACTCGGTGAAGGAAAAATGTGGTGTGCCGATGGCCACCATGTCCAGCCGGCCGCCGCCGCCCATGGAGAGCGAGTCCCGGGCCTCGATAAGCTCCGCTGGCGTAATGGCGATCTCGGCCTCTGGTTCGGCCCCCTGAAAGGCGGACGCGAGATCCGGCGCCTCGGGGGTCACGCCAACCGCGTGGAACAGTCCCACCGCGCCGGAGGCCGCCGCCGCCGCGCTGATGGCCTTCAGCTGATCCTCGTCGCTGTCCAGGGGCAGGCCCTGGATAACCGGCACCCGGGATTGCGCCACCCTCCCCAGGCGATGACCGAGCACGTGGTGGAAGATGTCTTCGTGGCGCAGCTCCCAGGGAATGGCATCGAGGGTAAACAACAAGCGTCCGCGGCGGCCGTCGTCGGTGTGTAATCCCGAATAGGGCACGCGTCCCACCAGCGCCGCGCAAACGTCCAGATAGTCGCCGTACTTGTTGGTGCGCGCGCCGACCACGGAATTGTAGAAAGTGACGGCATTGGATTCCGAGCCGACGATGTGATCCCCCAGGCTCGGCCCGCCCGGCAGTTGATACGGTGCGCAGGTCCATACGGGCTCGCAGCCCAGTTGTTCATAGAGTTCCATGAGCAGGCGTGCGCCGCTGACCACGACCGGGTCGTTTTTCTCCGGCCGGATCTCCGTATCGACCTGACTCACCAGGGAAGTGTTGGTCCATGTGGGCACCGCCAGGCGCGCGCCCTTATCCACCATGAAGCGGGCGAAGTCCACATGGGCCTGTCCGTTGTAGAAACAGGCGTCGATATGCGCGAAGCAGATGTCCTGAAGTCTGCTGGCCCCGGAGATCTCGGCCGCCCGCAACACCACCCTCATGGCGAGGCTCATGGCCTCACCTTCGGCGCCGTCGAGCAGCGCGCGATCCCGATCGTCGAGCTGCAGGCCTTCGATCTCGCTCATGGAATCCTGTTGCCTGTTTTCGCAAACCCCGGGCATCAACCGGTTGATTGGCCAGCGTGTTTCGCCGAGAGTCCCAACACCCGAGTCAATCACGTAACGTCACCATCGGCAATGACGAGTTCCCGCCCACGACTCACCGAAGGTCCGGTCACCGGACACCTGGTATCCATGACCATACCCATGGCCTGGGCAGTCCTCGCCATCATGCTGTTCAACGCCACCGATACATGGTTCGTTGCGCAACTGGGAGCGCAACCGCTGGCGGCCATGAGCTTTACCTTCCCCATCATCATGGTCATGACCAGTCTCGGTATCGGCCTGATGGCGGGCACATCGTCGGTGCTGGCGCGGGTGGTCGGCGAGGGCGATATGGTCCAGGTGCGGCGCCTGGCAACAGACACGCTGATCCTGGCTCTCATCATCTCGCTGGTGCTCAGCGTCGCCGGGATCGCGAGCCTCGACCGGTTGTTCACGCTGATGGGCGCTTCGCCGCAGGTGCTGGTTCTGATCCGGGATTACATGATCATCTGGTTTGCGGGTTACGTCCTCGTGCTCATGCCCATGGTGGCTATCGGCGCCGTGCGCGCCACCGGGGAAACCAAGCTTCAGGCGCGCCTGATGATGGCGTCGGCGGCGATCAACTTGATACTGGACCCGCTGCTGATCTTCGGCTGGTTGGGCTTTCCACGCCTGGAGCTCCAGGGAGCGGCCATCGCTTCGCTGATCGCGCGCTTCGTGACCCTGGTGGCCGGTGCCCTTGTCATCGCGCGGATGCGCCTGCTGTGCTCACCGCTGACCTCACCCTCGAGCCTGTGGCGGTCGTGGAAACGCGTTCTGCACGTAGGCCTGCCCGCCGCCGGCACCAACATTATCATTCCGGTGTCCGCCGGCATCATCGTCACGCTGCTGGCGGGTTATGGGGATCGCGCGGTGGCGGGCTACGGTGCCGCGGTCCGCCTGGAGGCGCTGACGCTGGTGGTCTTCTTCGCCATGTCGGCCGTCATCGGTCCCTTTGTCGGTCAGAATCTCGGCGCCCGCAAACCGGCGCGCATCGACGAGGCGCTTCGCCGCAGCGCCGTTTTCTGCCTGGCGCTGGGCGCCCTAATCGCCATCCTGTTGGGCCTTTTTGCGCCGCACTTGAGCCGCCTGTTCAGCGATGACCCCGAAGTCACCGGCGTAACCACCACCTATCTGCGTATCGTGCCTCTCAGCTACGGCACCGCCGGAATTATCATGGTGGTGAACGCCGCCTTTAACGGCGTTGGGAAACCGCTGCCGGCGGTGGTGATTTCCGTCGGCCGTACATTGATTCTGTACGTGCCCCTGGCCTACGCGGCGTCTCACCTGTTCGGTGTCCCGGGAATTTTCGCCGCCGCCTGTTTTTCCGATGTTGTTTCCGGCATCATCGCCTACGCTTGGTTTCGTAACAGTTGCCGGGCGCAACTTGCGATGCCGGAACGAACAACAACTTCATGATTGCAGACTACCTGAGACGCGTCGGCTTTCTCAGAGCCCTGCTGATGTTCGTCACCGTGCTGCTGGTTTTCCTGTCGCCCTTCGCCGGCGGTCACATCCAGACCAGCGGTTGGCCGCTGATCACCACCCTCGTGGCGCCGGTGTCCTTCGTCATCTTCAGCTTCGTGCTGTGCCTGGATATGCTCATGACCCGGGTGTTCATGTCCGGGACCGCCGACGCCGAGCGCCGGCGTTTCAGCCTGATTCTTCGAAGCGAAGCTGTTCTGCTCCTGATTCTGTTGGCCAGCTGGACACCCTTTATGTTGGACCTCTTGAGCTTGCGCGCCAACTAAGTCGCGAGCTGATCGCGTCTGGCTGTGAAACAGCCCCAGCGTTGCTCGCCCCGCTCCGCCCGCGCGATTTTCTTCTGCCATCCCTGTCGCAACTCGGCCTCGTCGTCGGCACTGAGTCCCGCCGCAGGCAGTTGATCCAACTCCTGGCGATGGATGGTGATGAATTGCGCGGTCCAGTCCTCGCTGACGATGTCGACAAATCCTGCTTTGCGCAAACACTTGTGGTAGCCGGCAAGCGAATAAAGATGGTATCCCCGTTCGGCCACGTAAGATTCGAACTCCTCGCTGGCGCTGCCCTCACCGCGGCAATAATCCGTAAATAACAAGCGTCCGCCGGGCACCAGCGCCTGGCGCAGCGTCTCGAACAGACGCAACTTGTCTTCGATGTGCAAAATGACGTCGCGGCTGTAGATGGCTTGATAGATCTGAGAAGCAGCCAAATCCAGGCAGTCACCGCAGGTGAACCTGACCAGGTCCTCGAGCTTTTCCTCGCGGCACTTGGCAACCGCCAACGCGACCATGTTGGCCGACAGGTCGATGCCGTGAACCCGCGCACCGTACTCCCTGGCCATCAAAAAGGCGCTGCCTCCCAATCCGGAGCCGACGTCGAGGACGCTGTCGCCTTTACCCAGCGCCAGGCGAGCCACGCAGTCCCGTGCACACGCCTCGCCGCCGGGACTGACGAAGTGCCGTCCGTATATAGCCTCGTACTTGCGGATCTCCCGGGGCGCGTACTGATTGGCGTCCAGGGAGGTCGTCACTCTTGTTCGTCCGGCTGCGGCCAGTCTGCGAACGGAAACGGCATGTCCTCGGAATTGTAAGTAATGAAGCGAACAATCTGGCGCAGGTACTCACCCAGGGAGGCACCAAATCCACGCAGCCGCTCGCTGGTGTTCGCCGTAATCAAAGACCAACATATCTGCACCAGGACGACGGCAGCCAGCACCCAATTGACCACCCAGTAGACGAACGCGAACACGATTATGAAGAAGACCCGCAGCCATGCATCGCCGTGGGTGAGATTCTTCTTTACTTCGTCGGAAGTCACCATGATTAATCCCTCTCGACTTCGTTAACGATTAGAACGGCGGGCGGGCGCGCACCTAGTCGCGATCCTCACCCCTGTTTCGATTAATGGCGTAACTATTGGCGTTCTCAGCGAAGGGAATCATCAACATCCCGGGGAGTCGATCGCATACCCGAGGCTCGCGAAAACCGCGAATTCCGATAATCATCCCCTCATGACCGGCGCGTGGCTGTGCGCGGTAAGTACCGAAGAGTCGATCCCACCACGGAAGATTAAAACCGAAGTTACTGTTGGTCTCGTCTTCCTCTACCGAGTGGTGAACACGGTGCATGTCCGGCGTCACGACAATCCAGCGAAGAATGCGATCAATAGACGAGGGAATGCGCACGTTACTGTGATTGAACATTGCCGTTGCGTTGAGAATCACTTCGAATAAAAAAACCGCAATGGCGGGCGGCCCCAGAGCGATGATGACTGCAAATTTGATGATCATGGAAAGAACGATCTCCACCGGGTGGAAGCGTGCGCCGGTGGTCACATCGAAATCCAGATCCACATGGTGCATGCGGTGGAATCGCCACAACAGCGGCACCGCGTGAAACATGACATGTTGAAGGTATATGGCGAAGTCGAGTACCGCCACACATAGCGGCACGAGAAGCCAGTCAGAAGTAGTCGAGCCGCTCAACAGTCCCCAGCCGCGCGCTTGCGCGTAGAAGGCCATACCCACCGCGGCGGTAGGAAACAGCACGCGCAGCAGCAGCGTATTGATGAGAACGATCCCGATATTGTGGGGCCAGCGTGCCAGGCGCGTCAGTTGCCGCTCGCGGCGCGGCGCGATTGCCTCCCAAACGGCCATGGCGACGAGGATGAGAAAGAAAGAGACCAGGCGGATGGCCGTCTGGTTGCTGAGAATGCTGTCGCCCATGGTCACCGTGCCCGCTGTGAGATCCATATGATATCCTGACAGTTGTCGGCGAGGCACCCGGATATCGGGCTGTCAGACACGCAAGCGACGGGGGAAAGCGAGTACGGCCATGAGCGATGATATTCCGACCATTCGCCGGATTCTGAAGGAGAATCACACCGTCGCGATGGTGGGATTGTCGGCGGATTGGTACCGCCCGAGCTACTTCGCGGCCAAGTACCTCCAGGACCACGGCTTTCGGGTCATCCCCGTGAACCCCCGCTACGAGGAAATATTGGGTGAGAAGTGCTATGGGAGCGTGCAGGACATCCCCGACGCCATCGACGTGGTCGACTGCTTCCGGCGGACCGGGGACATACCCCCGCTTGCCGATGCCGCCATCGAAGTCGGCGCCAAGGTGCTGTGGATGCAACTGGGAATCGTCAACGAGGAAGCCGCGGCGAAGGCACGGGAGGCGGGCCTCGAGGTGGTCATGAACCGGTGCATGAAAATCGAATTTGCGAGAATGTTTGGCGGGCTCAATTTTATCGGCGTCAATACCAAGATCATCTCGGCAAAGCGCCCCATGTGGCTGCCTTACTGAGTTCGACGGGGATCCTCAATCATGGCTGATCATGAATTTGGTCTAGAAACCCTGTGTCTGCACGCAGGGCAGTTTCCCGATTCTGCTACTGGATCCCGGGCGGTCCCCATCTACCAGACAACGTCCTACGTGTTCGACGACGCCGATCACGCCGCCAGTTTGTTCAATCTGCAGACCTTCGGAAATATCTATACACGCCTGATGAATCCGACCACCGCCGTGCTCGAGGAACGCGTGGCGGCCCTGGAAGGCGGCCGCGCAGCGGTGGCCACCGCATCGGGGATGGCGGCGGAAATGTCGGCGGTGTTAACACTGGTGGAGGCGGGGGATCACATCGTATCCGCCAACACCCTTTACGGCGGCACTCATTCCCTGTTCGACGTCAATCTGCGCAAGCTCGGCATCGAGACGACATTCGTCGACCCGGATAAGCCGGAAAACTTCCGCTCCGCCATCCAGAAGAACACCAAACTCGTCTATGCCGAGACTCTGGGCAATCCGGTAATCAATGTGCTCGACATTCAAGCCGTAGCCGACATCGCACACGATGCCGGATTGCCGCTCATGATCGACAACACCTTCCCGTCCCCCTACCTGTGCCGCCCCATGGAACACGGTTGCGACATCGTCGTGCATTCCGCCACGAAATACATAGGCGGTCATGGAACCTCCATGGGCGGCATTATCGTGGAGTCGGGAAAATTCCCATGGGACAACGGCAACTTTCCGGGCATGGTCGAGCCGTCCAAGGGTTATCACGGCGTGCGCTTTTACGAAACTTTCGGAGATTTCGGTTACACCATGAAGGTACGCTGCGAGGTCCTGCGTACCTTCGGTGCGGCACTCAGCCCGTTCAATTCTTTTCTTCTAATACAAGGTTTGGAGACGCTGCCCGTACGCATGGATCGGCACTGCGACAACGCCATGGCGGTTGCATCTTTTCTGCGCGATCATCCGCGCGTCCCCTGGGTAAACTACCCGGGACTCACGGACAACCCCTACTACGAACTGGGACAGAAATACATGCCCAAAGGTGTCAGTTCGATTCTTACTTTCGGAGTCAAGGGCGGCCACGAGGCCGGCATCAAGTTCATCGAGGCGGCACAGTTCATGAGCCATCTCGCCAACGTCGGCGACGCCAAGACCCTGATTATCCACCCCGCGTCCACCACGCACCGGCAGCTTTCCGAAGAAGAGCAAATTTCGGCCGGCGTCACCGGCGACATGATTCGCATTTCTGTCGGGCTGGAAAGTATCGACGACATTCTCTGGGATATTGACCAGGCTCTGGCCAAGTCAGCGTAGCGGGGTGCGTCTCCGTGACCTCGCAAACAGACAATGGCATCTACGCTCGTGACCTGGACCGGAGCGGGGCGAATTATCACCCGCTGACGCCGCTTACCTATCTGGAACGGTCCGCGAGCGTATACCCGGAAAAGACCGCGGTAATCCACGGGCACGCGCGCTTCACCTACGCACAGTTCTACAAACGCTGCCGGCGGCTGGCCAGCGCTCTTTCGCGACGCGGCATCGGCCGTGGCGACACCGTATCGGTTATGGCATCGAATGTGCCCGCCCTTCTGGAGGCGCACTATGGCGTGCCCATGGTGGGAGCGGTGCTCAATGCGCTCAACTATCGACTCGACGCGGGCAACATCGCATTCATTCTCGGGCACGCGCAGACCAAGCTGTTAATTACCGATCGAGAATTCTCCGACACCATCGCCGCGGCGCTGGCGCGGATGGACGAGCCGCCGGTTGTCATCGACATCGATGATCCGATATTCGAAGGCGGCAAGCTGCTTGGAGAGAAAGACTACGAAGCCCTGTTACTGGAAGGGTCGAGTGACGACCCACACCAGGGCCCATCGGATGAGTGGCAAGCCATCAGTCTTTGTTATACCTCCGGCACCACCGGCAACCCCAAGGGCGTCGTATACCACCACCGCGGCGCCCATTTAAACGCCATCGGCCAGATACTCGCCTTCGGCCTCAACCAGCGCAGCGTTTACCTGTGGACGTTGCCGATGTTTCATTGCAACGGCTGGACATACACCTGGGCTGTTACGGCCGCGGCCGGCACCCACGTGTGTTTGCGCCATGTGGACCCGGCGGTGGTATTCCCGATGATCAAAGAGCACGGCGTGACCCATATGTGCGGCGCCCCCATCGTGCTGAATATGCTGGTGCACGCACCCGCTGAGCAGCAGGTGAGCTTCCAACACACTGTAGAGGTCGCCACCGGCGGTGCCGCGCCGCCGAGCAAGATAATCTCGGCCATGGAGGATTTGGGCTTTCGTGTCACGCATCTTTACGGACTTACCGAAAGCTACGGGCCCGCCGCCCTGTGTGCCTGGCAAAGCGACTGGAACGATCTGGACGTGGAGGCCCGCACGGCGATGATGGCGCGCCAGGGTGTCGCCTATCACACCTTGCAGGAACTCATGGTCGCCGACGGCCAGAGCATGCAACCGGTACCCTCGGACGGCAGCACCATGGGCGAACTCATGTTGTGCGGAAACACGGTCATGAAAGGCTACTTGAAAAACCCCGGCGCCACCGATGAAGCCTTCCGCGGCGGCTGGTTCCATACCGGCGATCTTGCCGTGCGCCACCCGGACGGCTATGTGGAGATCAAGGATCGCGCCAAGGACGTCATTATCAGCGGCGGTGAGAACGTGTCCAGCCTCGAAGTCGAGGAACTGCTCTACAAGCACCCGGCCATCATGGAGGCGGCGGTGGTGGCGCGCCCCGACGATTACTGGGGCGAAACCGTTTGCGCCTTCGTGACCTTGAAACCCGACGCGCAGGAAATCGACAGCGTCGAAATCATCACCTGGTGCCGCGAAAAAATAGCCGGGTTCAAAATCCCCCGAACAATCGTCTTCGGCCCCCTGCCCAAAACCTCGACAGGAAAGATCCAAAAGTACGTGCTGAGGAAAACGGCAACCGAGCTGTAGGAGTCAAAAGCCATGAGCTGCTGCCACCACTACGACTTCATCGACGGCAACGAGCAAATATTCGCCGTCGACCCCAGCACCATTCGTTTCGGTCGGGGCGCGCTTGCTGAGATGGGTCACGATGCCCGCGCGCTGGGTCTGAAACGCGTCGCCCTGTTCACCGATGGCGGTGTCGCCAAACTGGAAGCCGTCGCCACCGCAACCTCCGCGTTACGCGCCGCCGACATCGACGTGGCCGTTTACGACGAGGTGCGGGTCGAGCCGACTGACGAGTCCTTCAAAGCGGCGACACGTTTCGCCGAAGAAGGCGACTTCGACGGCTTCGTCTCCGTGGGTGGTGGGTCGGTCATCGACACCTGCAAGGCGGCCAACCTTTATGCGACCTATCCGGCGGAGTTTCTCACTTACGTGAACGCCCCCATCGGCGATGGGCAAGCGGTGCCGGGGCCGCTCAAGCCCCACATCGCCTGCCCCACCACCTCCGGCACCGGCAGCGAGTGCACCGGCATGGCGATATTCGACTTGCTCGAACGCCGCGTGAAAACCGGTATCGCCGCGCGCGCCCTGCGCCCGACGCTGGCGCTCATCGATCCGGAAGTGACCAGCACGCTGCCGGCCAACGTGGTCGCCGCGAGCGGCTTCGACGTGCTCAGCCATGCCCTCGAGTCATTTACGGCAAAGCCATTCACCCAGCGGGCCGCCCCCGATAGCCCGGCGCTTCGACCCATGTACCAGGGCGCCAACCCCTGGAGCGACGTGGGTTGCATCGAGGCCCTGCGTCGCACAGGGCAATACCTGGTGCGAGGCGTGCGCGACCCCGGGGACACTGAAGCCCGCCACGGTATGATGTACGCCGCGACCCTGGCAGGCATCGCCTTTGGTAATTCCGGCGTGCATCTGCCCCACGGCATGGCCTACTCGGTGGCGGGCCTCATCCGCGACTACCGCCCCGACGGATACCCAAGCGAGGAAGCCATCTGCCCCCACGGTATCTCCGTCATCGTCGACGCACCGTCGGTGTTCCGATTGACCGCACCGACATCGCCGACACGCCACCTGGAAGCAGCCGCACTTCTCGGCGCCAATACCGGCGGTGCCGGTGAGGAAGACGCCGGCGAGGTGTTGGCGGAGTGCATCATCGGCATGATGCGCGACACCAACATGCCCAACGGCATCTCGGCACTGGGCTATGACGATTCCGACATCGCGCCATTGGCCGAAGGTGCCTACGCGCAACAGCGCATCCTCGCCAACTCACCAGTGCCGGTAGACGAGGACGACCTGCAGGCACTGTATCGCGGCGCGACGCGCTACTGGTAGGCGACGCTGGCGGGACCCACCGGGCGCGTGTAATCTGGTGCAAATGCCGCGGCCCCGCCCGCGCATCCCGAATGACGCCAATACCGTCGCCACGCGACGGCGAAGGAGCAACCCATGGACACCAAGACCGAAACCCAGATCTCCTTGAAGGATCCGACACTGTTGCACGAGCAGTGCTACATCAACGGGGCATGGGTGGACGCCGCCGACGGCAAAAGCATCGACGTCAACAACCCGGCCAGCGGCGAAATTGTCGCCACTGTGCCCTCCTTGAGCGGCGACGAAACCCGCCTCGCCATCGAAGCCGCCAACGCCGCCTGGCCCGAGTGGCGCGGCAAGACGGGCAAGGAGCGGGCCAACATCATGCGCCGCTGGTACGAGCTGATGATGGCGAACCAGGAAGATCTGGCGGTACTCATGACCAGCGAGCAGGGCAAACCCATAGTCGAATCCCGGGGTGAAATCGCTTACGCGGCGTCCTTCATCGAGTGGTTCGCCGAGGAAGGCAAGCGGGTCTACGGCGACACCATGAATCACCCGCTCCCGGGCCGGCGCATCGTGGTCATCAAGCAACCCATCGGCGTGGTGGCGGCGATCACGCCGTGGAACTTCCCGGCGGCCATGATCACCAGGAAGTGCGCCCCGGCCATGGCGGCCGGCTGCCCCGTGGTGATCAAGCCCGCATCTCAAACGCCGTTGTCGGCGCTGGCCCTGGCCGAGCTGGCCCACCGCGCGGGAATACCCAAGGGCGTGCTCAACGTCATTACCGGAAAGGCGAGCGTGCTCGGCGGCGAGCTTACGGCGAACCCCACGGTTCGCAAACTCAGCTTCACCGGCTCCACCGAGATCGGCAAGCTGCTCATGGCCCAGTGCGCCGCTACGGTCAAGAAAGTGTCCTTGGAGCTCGGCGGCAACGCACCCTTCATCGTATTCGACGACGCGGATCTGGACGCGGCGGTGGTGGGCGCCATGGCATCGAAGTATCGCAACGCGGGCCAGACCTGCGTGTGCGCCAACCGTTTCCTGGTCCAGGATGGCGTCTACGACGCCTTCGCCGAACGCATGGCCGCCGCGGTCAAGGAGCTCAAGGTCGGCAACGGCCTGGAGGACGGTGTTCAGCAGGGGCCCTTAATCGACGGCAACGCGGTGGAAAAGGTCGAACAGCACATCGCCGATGCCACCGCCAAGGGGGCCAAGGTACTGGTTGGCGGCTCACCCCACGATCTGGGCGGCACCTTCTTCGAGCCGACCCTGCTCTCGGGAGTGACCACCGACATGGCCGTAACCCGGGAGGAGACCTTCGGCCCGGTGGCGCCGTTGTTCCGGTTCAACGATGAGGCCGAAGCCATCCGCATGGCCAACGACACCGAGTTCGGCCTGGCGGCCTACTTCTACAGCCGCGACGTGGGCCGTATCTGGCGGGTGGCCGAAGGCTTGGAGTACGGCATCGTCGGCATCAACGAGGGCATCATCTCCAACGAGGTTGCGCCCTTCGGCGGCGTCAAGGAATCCGGCATCGGCCGGGAAGGCTCCAAGTACGGTATGGACGACTTCCTGGAGATCAAATATCTGTGCCTGGGCGGCGTCGACGACTGACGCCGCCGGCATTCAAGCCGACAACCAGTCCGAGACCAGGGCGATCTGATCCTCCGACATGAGGGTCGGCGCGTGACCCATGCCGGCAAGCACCGCCAGCTCGGCCCCGGGCCCGCTGGTTGTCATCTGCTCGGCGGTATCCGCCAGCAGCAAGTCCGACTGTTCGCCGCGGATCACCAGCACCGGGCACGGCACCTTGCTCCATGTAGACCACAGATCCACGTCCTCCTTCGGCATCGCCTTCAAAGGCTCTGCAATACCCGGATCGTAGGCCAGGCCGATCTTGGCGTTGTCCAGGGCGCGCGCCGATGAGCGCACCAGCCCCTGCCATTGCTCGTCGGTGAACGGCCCGAAGGGCGCATAGATTTCGCGAAGATACTCGTCGAGCTCCTGCAGGTCGGAGAAATGCGGATCGTCGCCCACGTAGCCAGCGATGCGCTCCAGCGCCGCCTTTGGGATCAACGGACCAACATCATTCATGACCATGCGGGTGACAGGACTGCCTGGCAGGGCGGCCAGCAGCATACCGATGAGACCGCCCATGGATGTGCCAACCCAGTGCACGCTGTCGGCATTCAAGTGCGCCACCAAAGCGGCCATATCACTGAGGTACTGCGGGTAACCGTAATCGCTCTTGTCGGTGAGCCAATCACTGGCACCGCGGCCCACCACGTCGGGGCATACGACCCGGTAGTCTCCGGCGAGGGCGGCGGCCAGGGTATCGAAGTCGCGGCCGTTGCGGGTAAGTGCGTGCACGCAAACGAGAACGCGGGGGTTGTCGCTGTCGCCCCATTGCGTGTAGGCAACACGATGAAAGCCATTCGAGTTCAGGGAAAGATAACTGCCGTGACGCAAACGAGACACTCCCGATAGTGGCGCCGAAAAAAAAGCCCGGCTCAATGGCCGGGCCGTGACTGGTTCCGTTTTTTATTATTGCTGCTTATTGTTCTTCTTATTTAATGAGCCAGAATTTGACTCAAGAACAATTTAGTGCGCTCGTGCTGAGCGTTCTCGAAAAACTCGTGGGGATCATTCTGCTCGATGATTTCCCCGCCATCCATGAAAATGACGCGGTTGGCAACGATTTTGGCAAAGCCCATCTCGTGGGTCACGCAGATCATGGTCATGCCCTCCTGGGCAAGCTCGATCATCACGTCCAGCACCTCCTTGATCATTTCCGGATCCAGCGCCGAGGTGGGCTCGTCGAAGAGCATTACCTTGGGGTTCATGCAAAGGGAGCGGGCAATGGCGACGCGTTGCTGCTGACCGCCGGAAAGCTGTCCGGGATACTTTTTCGCCTGCTCCGGGATCTTGACCCGCTCGAGATACTGCATGGCGATCTCCTCGGCCTCGACGCGGGGCAACTTGCGCACCCAGATGGGCGCGAGAGCGAGATTCTCCAGCACCGAAAGATGCGGAAACAAATTGAAGTGCTGGAACACCATCCCCACCTCGCGGCGGATCTGCTCGATGTGCTTGAGGTCATTGGTGAGCTCAGTGCCCTCGACGATGATCTGCCCCTTCTGGTGCTCCTCCAACCGATTCAGGCAGCGGATCAGGGTGGATTTCCCGGATCCCGATGGTCCGCAGATAATGATGCGTTCACCCTTGTTAACCGTGAGATTGATGTCTTTCAGCACATGGAACTGCCCGTACCATTTGTGCACATCGACCATTTGAATCATGACCTCATCGGAGATGGTCATTTCCCTGGTCGGTTTCGCCAGGATCTCGGCACCCAGTTCTTCTGTCATGACGCTGATACCTCGAGTTTTGCCGATTCGTCGGGGGGCTAATTCCCCGTATGCAGCTTGCGCTCCAGATGCTGACTATACCTGGACATGCTGAAGCAGAAAATCCAGAATCCGAACGCTACGAACACGTAGCCTTCCACGTAGAATCCCAGCCAGTCGGGATTCGTCGCCACTGCCTGGGCCATTCCGAGAAAATCGAACAGCCCGATAATGAGAACCAGGGTCGTGTCCTTGAACAGCCCTATGAAGGTATTGACGATGCCGGGAATGACAATCTTCAACGCCTGGGGCAGGATGATGAGCCCCATCATCTTCCCGTAGCTCAGTCCCAGCGACTGGGCCGCTTCGAACTGGCCCTTGGGAATCGCCTGCAACCCGCCGCGCACGACCTCTGCCATGTACGCGGCGGAGAACAGCATGACCCCTATCAGCGCCCGCAGCAACTTGTCGAAGTTCACGCCCTCGGGCATGAACAGCGGAAACATCACCGAGGACATGAACAGCACGGTGATCAGGGGTACGCCGCGCCACAGCTCGATGAAGGCGACACAGATGGCTCTCACCACGGGCATGTCCGAGCGTCTTCCCAGGGCCAATACAATGCCGATGGGAAGCGACGCGACGATGCCGCTCAGGGCGATGACCAGGGTCAGGAAAAGCCCCCCCCACAGCGGCGTTTCAATCAGCTCGAGGCCGGCGGTATCACCGTAGAACAACACGTAGGCGAATACCGGATAGACCACGAGCAGAAATACCGCCACCCAGTGCTTGTATTGAAAGCGCGCCATGAACAGGGGAATGGCGGCCAGGATGAGCACCACATAGGCCGTGTTGATCCGCCACAGCTGGTCGACGGGATAGCGTCCGTACATGAGTTGTTTGAACCAGATGCGGATGTAAACCCAGCAGGCGCCCACACGATCGCAATCCTCACGGGTCTCGCCACGCCAACTCGCATCGATGAGCACCCATTCCATGAGCGGCGGAATGACAACGTAGACGAGATACAGGGAAAGCACCGTCAATCCGACATTGAGCGGTGTGGAAAGCAGATTGTGCAGCAGCCAACCGCGCACGCCGACGGTGGATGCCGGCGCCGGTATATCCGGGTGCGTCCCCGGTGCGTAGTGGGCAACTGGCTGCGACATGCTAACGTTCCACCAGGGCGATGCGGCTGTTGTACCAGTTCATGACCGTCGAGATGAGCAGGCTCAAGAACAGATAAACCCCCATGGTCATGGCGATGATCTCCACCGCCTGGCCGGTTTGCATGAGCGCCGTGCCTGCGAACACCAGCACCAGATCCGGGTAGGCGATGGCCGCCGCCAGGGACGAATTCTTGGTGAGGTTCAGGTACTGGCTGGTGAGCGGCGGAATGATCACCCGCAGCGCCTGGGGAATGATCACCAGTCGAAGGGTCGTCGCGCGGCGCATTCCCAGAGCGTAGGACGCCTCGGTCTGTCCGTGACTCACGGCCATGATGCCGGCGCGCACGATCTCGCCGATGAATGCAGCAGTGTATGCCGAGAGGGCGAGAAGCAGAGCGAAGAACTCCGGCGACATCACGCTACCGCCCTTGAAGTTAAACCCTTTCAGCGCCGGATATTCGAAGTGCAGCGGGGTCCCGGTGGCCAGGAAAGCCAGTAGCGGAATGCCGACGATGATGCCTGTTCCTACCCAGAAGAAAGGAAACTGCTCGCCGGTCTCATCCTGGCGCAGATGGGCCCAGCGGCGCACGAGGAACAACACGGCGACAGCCACGAGGCACGCCCCGCCCACCAGATAGAAGTTCTCTTCGAGCACCGGGCTCGGGAAATGCATGCCGCGGTTGTTGAGGAAAAAGCCGTCGCCCAGCGACAAGCTCTGACGCGGTCCGGGCAACGGTCGTAATACCGCGAAGTACCAGAAGAAAATCTGCAGCAACAGGGGGATGTTGCGCAGCACTTCGATGTAGACCATCGACAAAGTTGCGATCAGCCAGTTGCTGGAAAGCCGTGCGACGCCGATGATGAAACCCAGAATGCTGGCAAGCAGCATCCCCCAGACGGAAATCCAGATGGTGTTCAACACACCAACCAGGAAGGTGCGCCCGTAGGTGTGCTCTTCGTGGTAGGGGATCAGGGTTTCGCCGATGCTGAAACCCGCAGTCGTACCCAGGAAGCCGAATCCGGAGGCAATACCCTGACGCTCCAGATTGTTGATGGTGTTCCTGACCAGGAACACAGCCACCATGATGACGAAACCAACGACCACCACCTGGAAGAACAGGGCTCTCCAGGCAGGGTCGTTCCAGACGGGCGGCTTCGCCGGCGGGGCAGCGACGCTCAACGCACAGGCATGGCGTACTGCAGGCCGCCGTCCGTCCAAAGAGCATTAACGCCGCGGGCCAGTCCTACCGGTGTATTCGGCCCCACGTGCTTGTCGTACACGTCGCCGTAATTACCGACCTGCTTGATGATCTGGTAGCCCCAATCGTTGGCGACACCAAGATTCTTGCCCAGATCGCCCTCCACGCCCAGGATCCGCCGTTGGATGGGATCC
>JAACFO010000109.1 GCA_009937425.1 Gammaproteobacteria bacterium | reverse complement strand
AAAATACAACTACTTAGAAATGCCAAACTGCCTTCGGGAGGCAGGGGTCGGAGGTTCAAATCCTCTCACCCCGACCAGAAAATTTCTCAAGCACTAATGCATCGCGATTCCGCGGAATCGTGCGTTGTCGACTTTCTCCTACATCAGGCATCGATTCAGAACACCCATCAAGTGCCGGAGCACTGCCTGCGGTCGGTAGTACTCGTAACGACTGTACCCGGCACGATTGCGGCATACCCACCTGTGTTACGACAGCTCCTCCAGGAGCATTTTTGCTTCTTTCATGTCGGGAGTATCGAAGCCCTCCGTGAACCCCTCGTAGATTGGTTCAACCAACTCAAATGCTCTTTGGCCGTCTGCCTCATTCATCCACAGGCGTGCGAGGCCGAGCGTGGCACGTAACTCCAGCGTCTTGCTCTGCTGCTGACGGGCAATCTCGACAGCCGTGTCCAAATCAGCTCGAATCTGGCTCGTCTCGCACACGCCTTCCCGCCTGAGCACGTCAGCTCGTATTCTGTACAGGTCGGCCTCAAATGCAATGTCGTGCGTTCTCGCCAGCGACTCGAAGGCCTGCTCAATGGCGCGTCTTGCCGATTGGTACTTTCCTGCAAGGGAATTCGCCTCTGCATAAAGCCCCAAGACCAGAGCCTGGAACCGCCCTGCTCCCACCTGGTCGAGCCCATCCAAGCCGCGCCTCATGTCCTCGAGACCTTCCTGATGCGCTGACCGCTGGACTTTCGCCCAGCCCAAGAAAACCAGCGACCACGCCCGCCAGAGAGGCATCAGATGTTCATCCGCCAATTCGATTACAATACGCGCCTGCTCTGCCACCCGGACCGGCCGCCGCTGCAAAACCTCCGGAAGGACGAGGCCCCAGCACCTAACTATTCCGAGAGTGTTGGCATGGCCGACTTCCTCGGCCCATTCGAGGGCCTCGAGGCCGGTTGCGTCGGCGCGGTCGGGGTAGCCGAGAATCCACAGAAGCCAACGCTTATAGATAAGTCCCGCGGCCCGAGGGTCGTGGCCGTATTGCAAAGCGAGTCGATTGTGTTGATCCGGCACATATAGCCGAAGGGTTTCGTCGACGAGCTGCACGGCCTCCGGAAAGTTCCCGCTGTGAATCTCCTCCAGGGCGCGCATGCGCAAGGCGATGACCCGCGGCCCCGTGTCTCGCTGGTCGTTCGCTGCCGCCGAGAACTCATCCATGGACGCTCTCGTAGGTGCACTGCTGACGTAGTGCCCTGCCCAACGCCCGTATAATGCAGGTATTCGAAACGGCGTGGACCCGACCTGCTCGGCTAGTTCGAGACCCCGATTGAATGCATCAGCCGTCTCGCTGGCCGCGTATCCCTTCGTCGCAATCAGCGCCTGGCCGAGCGCGACTTGAAGCTCGAGCTCCTTCTCTTTCCACTTTACTTCGTCACCGAGAGAACGGGTTAGTCGGATCGCACTGGAGAAATGCGCCACCGCCTCCTGATTGGCGGAGCGAGCAAGCCCCGCCTCACCAGCCTGCTGCCAATAGCCGACCGCCTGCTCCAGAAAACCGGCGGCCTCGGCATGATAGGCAAGAATCTCGGGCGCAACTTCCTGTTGGTCCACCAACGCGGCGACCAAACGCCCATGGATCTGCTGGCGTCTCGACTTCAGCAAGCTCTCGTAAGCAGCATCCTGCACAAGCGCATGCTTGAACATGTATCTGGCGTCCGGTGGATTGCCCCGGCGAAAGATGAGCTCGGCATCGCCCAGGTGAGTAAGCGCCTGCCCGAGTTCGGCTTGTGAGAGGGGGCTGACTTTGCTCAAGAGCTGGTAGTCAAACTCTCGCCCGATGCAAGCCGCCGTCTGCGCAACCTCCTTTACCGAATCGAGGCGGTCGAGGCGCGCCATTAGCGAATCGTGCAAAGAGGCTGGAATCGTGAGGCTCTGGACCGACCCCGTAAGAACATAGGCATCGCCATCCAGGTGGAGAAATCCCGATTCAAGAACTGTCTTGGTAAGCTCTTCGACAAATAACGGGACACCGTCCGTCTTACTCGCTATCGCCTCGAGCACCTCTTGTGGCATCGACCGCCCGCCGGTCAGCTCTCCAATGATTGCGAGTGTCTGCGGCCGTCCCAGCCGATTAAGAGCGAGCTGCGTGACGATGGGATGCCCTCCGAATTGATGCTCAAACGTGGGGCGGGCCGTGACGAGCACCAGGACGCGTGCCCGCGCGATTCGCTCGATACACAGTTGCAGCAACTCCAGTGTCGTGGGATCAATCCAATGGGCATCCTCAACCACGAATAGACAGGGCTTTTTCGAAGCCAGTCCAAGCAGCTGGTCGCTGAGTGCTTGAAGCGTGCGCTGTCGTTGCTGCTGGGGCGTCATCTGAATGACTCCGTAGCGGGCAGCACCATCCAAGCCAAGCAGGGCCGCAACGAGAGGTGCGGCCTGGCCGATCTCATCCATGCCTTGCCGGAGCAGATCCTCCAGCTTACCGAGCTGCGTATCGACGCGATCGCCGATCCCGAATCCAGCTGCTCTGCGCAACTGTTCGATCGATGGATGCAAGGCACTATCGGTATGGTAGGGCGAGCACTGGTATACGACTCGAGTGTGATCATCATCGGCGATGCAATCCAGAACCGCGCGTGTGATCCGGGATTTGCCTATCCCCGCCTCGCCGCTGAGAAAGACCACCTGACCTTCCCCGGCTTGAGACTGACGCCAGCGATCGAGTATGAGGCCGAGCTCGTGCTCTCGTCCAAACAGCTGCGCAATTGGCCCGGAGACTCGCGCCTCGAAGCGACTATCCACGGCACGCTCGCGAACCAGGCGCCAAATTCGCACCGGCCGAGAAAATCCTTTGAGTGCCCTGGCTCCGAGATCCTCACATTCGAACTGACCTGCCACCAGGCGTCGAGTCGAGTCGGACAGATACACCGTGTCGGCTTCCGCTACACTTTGCAGGCGAGCAGCGAGATTGGGTGTGTCTCCGACCACCGCCCGTTCCTCCGATGCGCCTTCGCCCACGATATCCCCGACAACCACTAAGCCCGTTGACACGCCAATGCGAACGTGGAGCTCAGACCGATCTTCCACGGACAGTGCAGCCACGCGGTCGATGATGTGTAATCCGGTACGAATCGCCCGTTCCGCATCATCTTCGTGCGCCTGCGGATAGCCGAAGTAAACGAGCAAACCATCACCCATGTAACGTGCTATGTAGCCATCGTAGCGCTGGACCGCTGCCGCCGCGGCCGACTGGTACGCCGTGAGCACGTCACGATACTGTTCGGGGTCCATGCTTTCCGAAAGGGCGGTCGAGCCGACGAGGTCGCAGAACAACACCGTCAAATGCCGGCGCTCGGCTTCGCTGCCGGGATGTACTTGCAGAGAAGGACGTGAGGCGTGTGTCGATTCGTTACTATGAGTATCTGTTCCGGATCCGGCGTTCTGCGCCGCGTTGAGGATCCGAATTCGGTCGCCGATGACAGTGACTCCAATTTCCTTGAGCAGCGTGTGATCCAGATTCGAAATCAGGCTCAGATCGACCCGATTCTCTTCGAACGCGTCTGCGTACTCGTCCAGTTCGAGGGACTGAAGCCACTGCCGGATATCGGACATAGAAAGACATTACCCCGGCCCCTGTCGTAGTACTAGTACCCTGGGTTGCTGCCGCCTTAGTCAGGGTTTCCGAGAACCGGGCGCGTACGGCTCACCGGCCGCTCTTGGCCGAAGTCGGCCTTCGTTTCTAGATCGCCCGGGCTGGCGATATTGCGCACCCACCCCGCCCTGCCGGGATTTTGCCGGAACCAGTGCAGCCTCGTTGTGCTCAGTCAGGCACTTGCGTCCACGGGCGCCTCCAGATAGCTTAATAAATACAGCTAGTTAGAAATGCCCAACTGCCTTCGGGAGGCAGGGGTCGGAGGTTCAAATCCTCTCACCCCGACCAGCGATTCCGCGGAAGCGCCGCTAGTCAACTGTTCCTACATCGTCGTGCCTGAGCGCTGGCGTACGACGCTGGCTAGATGCCCCCAACAACCATCACGATCAACGCGGTCGCTACTGCAATCAAGACGGTGCGCAGACCGCTCCACAGCCAGAAGCCGCCGCCCACGTGCCCGAGGAAGACTCCGAGCAGGAAGATCACGATAAAGGCCAAAGCAATCGTGGCCTCCAAGCCCGACAGCGGTAGATCGATTCCGGCGCGGGCCAGGATCAGGGGTGTGATGATCACTACGGAGATCGAAAGGGGTGCCAGTCCGTTGACCAGCGCGATGACGAAGGGAACCGCACGTGCCGCCTCCGCGTGCACGCTCTCGCTCAGGTCCGCGACCATGGCGCGTTCCAGCTCAGCGAGTGAGCGTTTTCGCTCTTCCCACTCGCTGAGGAAGGCGCTGGTCACGCCGCTCATGAACAAAGCCACTGCCGCACCCAGACAGGCCGTCAGCATCACGCCGATGCTCGCTTCGTTGCTGACGTAGAAACCCATACTCAGCCCTAACATGGTCAGCGCGCCGTCGAAGCCGTTGACGACGAAGTAACGCCGCATCAGTCCGTGGGAACCCGTAATGCGCAGCAGTAGTGCGAGATCTGTCAGCAATCGCACGGCGGGGAATCAACTCTGAGAGTCAATCGGAGGAGGCAGGGGAGCCGGTGACCTCCACCTCATCGATACTGTGCAGAGAAGCGCCCATCTCGGTGATGGCATCGCGGAGGCGGTGGAAGTCGACATCCACGCCTTCGACGATGATCCGCGTGGTCTCAGTGTTCTCGTCGACCTCGACGACCGTGAGTTGCACGCGATAGTCCGAGCCGAGTGCGGCCAGGCGCTGGCAGAACTCCAGCGAGTCCGGATGGTGCGGTTTGAGCACGTCGAGTACCAAGCGTCTAACCGATGGCATGGGCGTAGTGAAGGGCTCAAAATGGAGACGGCCCATTGTCGCATGCGGGCGCGTCCAGGCAACTCTGGAACGGCAAAGAAAGAACTCGCCGTCGATACCTCACGTGGCAATCGGATTGGGTGCCCGCCGAATGACCGTAGGGGGCCGAATGCACACGTCGAAGCCATCTTGGCTCTGCCGGAATTTTGCCGGAATCAGTCCAGCTCCATTGTGCTCAGTCATGCACTTACGTCCACGGGCGCCTCCAGATAGTCATTTGAAAACAACTAGTTAAAAATGCCCAACTGCCTTCGGGAGGCAGGGGTCGGAGGTTCAAATCCTCTCACCCCGACCACTAATTCCCTCAAGCAATCATAGAGTTAGCGTCAGCTCACTGGAGCACTGTCTTTTGCCGGAATCGTGTTTGCCGGGACCTTGCCGGATTTTTTCGACGGCTTTGGACTTGAGTACAGCCGGCGCTTCCGGGGAAGTGTCCGTTGTCGACTTTGTCCTACATGGATTATCGATTCTTGACACCCGCTGCTGGCAAACCCCGACAGCAACTCAATCACCCCCTTAGATCGTTGTATTTGACAGTCTTCAATTGCAGGAGCACTGCCTGGGATGGGCAGTGCCGCCAATCGAGACATTCGAACCCGATCATAACCGACAAGCCTTGCAGGGTCAGATGTCGTGCATCACAACTACTCGGGGAGTCCTGCCTCGATGAGGTTCTTGATCGTCTTCTCTCTGAGCCTCGCATCCTTGAACTGTGCCCCCTGCCAGCTCGTGGCGGAGAAATTCCGTTCTATTCTCATGATCTCCCGAGCGATTTGTTTGGCATTTTCAACTAGCCCTGCTTCAACGAGAGCACTTGCGAGGTAGAATCTGGCGAAGGCAGAGTCAGGATCCATGGCGATAGCGTCTTGAAACGTGCTGATCGCTAGATCCAGGTCATTTATTGAGTAGTAACACGTGCCTAAACCAACGAGGTACCACGCTGGATAAATTGGACTGAGACGGATAGCTCTCTTAAACATTTCGATCGCCTCGTCCGCCTTGCCTGCAAAGGTCAGGGCGTGAGCGAATTCGGCAGCGTTTTCCGCGTCGTTGGGAGCAAGGTCGACTGCTTTTCCTGTCAACTCAACTGCCCGGTCGTGTTCTCCTCTGAGTCTATGTACGAAGCCAAGGAGAGCGAGAGCATTGGGATAATTCTCCTCCAGTTCCAGCGCCTTCTGTGCGGCCTCCAGTGCCTTTGCCTCGGATTGCTCTTGCGATTCCGTCCATCCGAAATAGGCGTCTTCCCAATGGGTCCATCCGAGTTCCGTCCACGCGCTCGCATAGCACGGGTCGATTCGCACTGCTTCTTCCGATAGTCGACGTGCTTCGAAGTTATCTTCTCGAATCAGACGGTTGTTCAATTCATCGGCGCGAACGAGCAACCCCCAGGCTTCCACACTTTTCGTCCCACCAGCCCGTATTCGGGCTTTTTCTCCCAAGCTGAGTTGGACTCTCATTTCGAGCATTATCTTGTGCGTAATGTCATCCTGAACGGAAAAAATGTCATCTAATTTTCGGTCGTAGCGGTCGGCCCATTGATGATGGCCCGTTGTTGCATCGATCAGCTGTGCAGTGACTCTGACCCGATTTCCACCCTTGCGTACACTACCCTCGAGTACATAGCGCACCCCCTGTTCCCGTCCGACCTGTCTGACATCGACCGCTTTGCCTTTGTAGACCATGGTCGAGTGTCGGGCGACGACCAGTAATCCGGATATACGCGATAGGGCCGTGATGATGTCTTCGGTGATACCGTCGCTGAAGTATTCCTGCTCGGGATCACCACTCATATTTGTGAATGGCAGGACGGCAATCGATGGTTTGTCTGGGAGCTCCAGTTCGGGCTTCAAGGCTTCGTTGGGGTTCGGCCCCTCCTGTGCAGCCATCAACACCTTATATGCCCGCACCGGCTCTTCAATGTTCTTCACCTGTTGCTCGCCCATGTCCTCATAGTCGAGATCAAGCTTCTTTCCGACCGCCGTGCGCACGGATTCGGAGATGCAGATGCCGCTCGGTTCTGATAGAGCTTCCAGTCGCGCCGCGACATTCACACCTTCGCCGTAAATATCTCCACGATCCTCGATGACGTCACCCAGATTGACGCCGATCCGGAACTGCACTCGCTCATTCGCAGGGATCCCGTAGTTACGATGCCCGAACCCTGTCTGTATGGCGACCGCCGAGGAGAGGGCGTCGAGCACGGCATCGAATCGGGCCAGCACCGCATCGCCTGCGTAGTGAATCACCTGTCCGTGATGGGATTCGATAGTACCGGCGATAATGTCCAAATATTTGGTGAGAGTGCGGTGGGTCGCGTCCTCATCCGCGCCCGTCAGCCGTGAGTAGCCAGCCACATCAGCGTAGAGGATAGCTGCAAGTTTGCGCGGCAGATGATCTTCCATACAGGAGTGCCCTTCTTCGGGTCGGGGGCTTCGGGAAATACTATCGCGGGAGCCTGTGGGTGGCGAGTGAATGGCGGGAATGGGGGCAGCATCGGGCGCTCAGCACGCTGGATTTCAGATTCACCATACGTCTGAAGGTGGCCGAAAGCCGACGATCCTGTGGGTAAGCCAGGCCGCCGATGTTTGCTGCAATGCCGCGCACTCAGTCCCCCGCCTGCCGGAATTTTACCGGAACCAGTCCAGCCCCGTTGTGCTCCGTCATGTACTTGCGTCCACGGACATCTCCAGTAAATGCTTTAAAAACAGTTACTTAAAAACGCCCAACTGCCTTCGGGAGGCAGGGGTCGGAGGTTCAAATCCTCTCACCCCGACCAACGCTTGCGCGGAAGCGCTGGTTGTCGACTTTGTCCTACATCGGCCTTTGCGTCTGGACACACGAAGTGCTCGAGCAGGGCGAAATGGATATGAAACGCTCAGCGCTCAATCTGGTCAATGCCCTCCACTGTGTTGCCGTTCATGTCGATGGCAATTACGTTGTCTGGGCGTACCTCCTCCCAATGGGTGCCGTTGGCGATGGTGGACACGAGGTCCTGGCGTTGCAGCGCCATAACGGTGAAATGCCCCCCTGTTGAATCCTTCGTTGAATCCCATGCGCACGCCGAGGCGGTGTGCCGCTGCAATGTCGATCCGTGCCTGCTCCGTGGACTAGGTCATGAGGCGTGCTCCTTGGTCTGTGGCCTGAAAAACATCATGCCTCAACCGAAAGCAAAGTCTACGCCCCTGAAACCCCTTTCAGCCCGTACGTCGTTCTCTCGATAAAGACGACGAGAGCCGATCCGCAGCCCAGGCGGATGAAGTCACTCCTGTATATGCAACATGGTGGACAGGAGCGTCGTGACTATCGAAAATCACGGTTCCGAACCTGACCGTTCGTGCCCTGCCTCGTAATTTCGGCGTGGACGCTGGATCGCCTGCGGCGGGAATCTGGAGAATTCCTGTCATTCAAGAGCATCAACAGGTGGAACAATTGACTACCGGTCCTCCGAGGTACGCCCATGAATGATTCCGGCCCCGAGCTTACCCACACGTATCGCAACCATCACCTGGACTCGCGTCGTTGGCGACATTACGAACCTCGTGCCGGTGACGTCGTGGTGAGCAGCGCCTACAAGGCCGGAACTACCTGGACCCAGCACATCGTGTTGACGCTTATTAGCCCGAGCGGCGCGGAGATCGAGAACCTTGCCGCCCGATCGCCTTGGCCCGACCGGCGATTCGGCCAAACCGAGGAGATCTTGACGGAGCTCCTCTCGGCTCGCTCTCCCGACCGCCCACTATGCCTAAAGACTCATTTGCCGCTCGACGCGGTGCCCTTCTATCCCGAAGTTCGCTACATTGTCCTGGGTCGTGATCCGCGCGACGTCTTCATGTCGCTGTTCAATCACTACAGCAACTATAACGAGCTCATGTTCTCACGATTGAACGATGAGGAGCGATACGGTGACCCGATGCCGCCGTGCCCGGAAGATCCACGCGAGCTTTGGCGGTCGTGGATCACGCGGGGATGGTTTCCATGGGAGGAGGAAGGCTGGCCGTTCTGGGCCAATCTCGGTCACACTCGGAGCTACTGGGCGTACCGCCACTTACCGAATCTGCTGTTCGTGCACTACGGCGACATGTGTGCCAATCCAATTCGCGAAGTCGAACGTATCGCGCGCTTTATCGGCGTCGAGGACAACACGGCGCTCATCGAACAGGCGGTGGAACGTTCCCGGTTCGACGTCATGAAACGCAACGCTGATCGGCTTCAGGGACGCATGAACGAGACCTGGCGCGGCGGAGCGAACGCGTTTTTCCATGCGGGCGGCGGCGGCCGTTGGCGGGGAGTGCTCACCGATGACGATCTCTGTCTCTACGAGCAGGCCAAGACACGGATTCTCGAGCCTGAATGTGCGTGCTGGCTCGAGCAAGGTGGTGAGGGCCGTGCTCTGACTTCTCCCTGATTAGGGCCGCAAACAGGCCGAAAACTCTACTTCTGAACTGTCGCATTGACGGGGAAGCTACGGGTGCAGCGTATTGTCAGCAGAAGTCCGGCAGGCATTGGCAACCTGCCCTAAACACCGGACGCGGCGAGCAATCTACGATGGAGCACTGTCTGGGGTCGGCGCTACTTGATATACACGATGCCAGCCGTTCATTTACGACCAGAACCGAACGTTCAGACGCTGTGCCAGAGCGCGTTGACCGGCCGATAGGGCCCCTATCAGATCACTCTTCTCTTGACCGTATTTTCGGTACCAGCAGATGAGAATCGTAGTTTCCCCCGAAGTGCAGCACATGCTTGCCATGATTGCACGACACATCTTTCCTATAAGGCGGTGAAGGGATGATTTCGTCAGAAGCTATGATTAGTTGCAGGGCTTCCCCCGCCGAAAAGAACGTGCTGCTGGGATACAGCTCAATATCGACTGACACGATTTCACCAACTTTCAATTTCTGTTCGGAAGCCCCCTTTTGCACCGGATGCCATGCGGTTGATTCGATAGGGTCAAGTTCACGTCTGGAAACTTTACAAAATCCCCGTGTCACCATATCTCTCTTGTTTCCAACTGAACCGTTGAAGTGAACAGAATTCCCGTCTCGATCAAGCTTGTTGGCAGCTATAAACATAGCCATATCATCCGGAGATGCTTCTCCGGCCTTTCCGGGACGGGCTTCCACCCATACCCTTAACATCATATAGCCGCTCAGCTCAGTGTCCTCGGTGAACTTGAAATTGAAAAATGCTTTCCCTTTCTTTGCCGGGTGCGCCACCTCCATTTGTTTTTCCGGTTTTTCGAGTGAAAGGGATTGTGGTTGTTCACTCAAATAAAGTTGGGTGTATTGGGTGCGAGCGATCGGCCACTCATTTTCATAACGAACCTCATGGATTTCGTCGAGGCTGGATCGCACTTCCAATCGCACCGGGGGCGTATCCAAAAAACCACTGGAGGTATCACCTTTTAAGAAGCAATCCATGAAGTTCTTGGTCATCTCTTGCACTTCCTGCGAATAGTAAGAGACCCACTTGCCGGTACGATGCGTGTACACCCACTTATATTTCGACTTTGCTTTTTCAAAAGCCCGGAAAGAACCCATAGTATGCAAACCGTGGTCGGAGAATGAGGCGCAAACCAACATCGGAACGGTTATCTCATCTAACTTGGCTGCTTTTGCCTTCCAATAATCATCGTAAAATGGATGGTTCTTCAAATAGTCCGTCGGGATACTTCCATCGGATTCCACAAAGTCTTGTTCGGTGCCGTTAATGCTCGGCTTCACTTCTGTAGCCCACCAAAAGGTGGGAAAGCCGATGTCCGATAGCCCACCAAAGGCAAATATGTCACGGTACGGATCCGTAAGCCCTTCCCAGGGGGAAATGCAGCACAAGGAAGGCGGTGGTCCCCCGTAGGCTTGGCAAGCGGCTACGTGAAACTGAGAAATGGCCAGGAAGCTCACACCATTGAGTCCCACCTTACCGCTACACCAGGGTTGTTCCGCGACCCACTCTATGGCCTCGTAGTAACATTTCCCCTGATGCTCAGAGAAGGCGGAGGGGGGACCTCCACTATTCGCGTAACCCGGTAAATTCATATTGACGACGGCATATCCCGCAGGGATCCAAAAGTTGGGATCCGGTGATTCCCAGCTTGTCAATTTGGAGAAAACCGGCTTTCCTCCGGCCTGGGGAATCAGACGATATTGCTGAGGTGGACCGTCCAACGGCGTTTTCTTCAGTGCAGGCGTGAGGTGATTGTTATAAGGATGGGCACACATCACCACCGGTGCCTTTTCGCCCTTTTCTGCTGCCGCTTTTGAACGAAAGATGTTTGCGGTCACAGAAAAACCGTCGCTCATGGGAATTTCTACATCGTAATCACACAAAATATCCGAGTCTGGTTCGGTAAGCTCAGCTTGAGGATGAAAAAGCTGACCGCTTTTCACAGCATTGCCCACTAATGGACCAACGGCCTCGAATGTCCGAACGATTTCTGCGAGTTCTTCTTTCATCTCAACCTCTATTGCGGACTCTTTGCCCTGAGTTACTTAAGCCCAGATAGAACAAGCGAGATATCGAGCACCCTGTTCTCTATGAACGTGGCGACGATTGTCAGGTCACTTGACCGCGCCCGAAAGATCGTAGGAGATGTCGAGTACCGCGTTGTCTTTCTTGTACCGCTCCCACAATGCGATCATCTCCTGAACTTTCTCCGGATACTCGCTGCTCAGATCGTTTGTCTCTCCCGGATCTTTCTTCAGGTCATACAGCTCCCACTCGCCGCTGGCGAACGGGCGTGGCATCCGGAGGATCTTCCAGTCGCCAACAAAGAAAGCCTTCAAGCCAAAGAGTTCGTAGCCGACCTGGTTCGCGCCGGAATAAGCTGTATCAGTCTCGCCAGCGAGAAAGTCCAGCACGGATTGTCCCTGCATGGGCCGCACTGAACGACCGTCGAACTCCCCTGTATGAGAAACATCGGCGATGTCGAGAATGGTCGGCATGATATCTCGTACATGGACAAATGCGTTTGACATTGCACCCGCGTTACTCATCGTGCCAGGCAATTTGACGATCATTGGAGCTTTGATTCCACCCTCACTGGTGAATGCTTTGAACATCCGGCTTGGAGACATACTGGCCTGAGCCCAACCCGGGCCCATTTCGATGTAGGAATTGATCAGCCCACGATTGTCCAGACTGTTGTCAAAGGAGCTTAGATACTCCTCGGTCTGGCCGGGATACGCGGTCGGGAGTGCCCCGTTGGCGCCGTTGTCTGACAAGAAGAGAATCATGGTGTTGTCGTATTCGCCGGTCTCCTTCAAGTAGTCGAAGATTCGCAATATTTGCTCGTCCATGTAGTCAACCATCGCTGCGTAGACCTCCATGTCGCGGGCGGCCTCGTCTCGCTCGTGGGTTGACATCTCGGACCAGGCTGGGACCGAGGGAAGACGTGGGAATGGTCTGGCGTCCGCCTGGATGATCCCAAGACCCTTCAGTGCCTGAAGCCTCTGCTGGCGTAATTCGTCCCAACCTAGATCGTAAGCGCCTTTGTACTTTTCGATGTAATTCCGTGGCGCGTGCAGTGGATCGTGCGGTGCCGTATAAGACAGGTAGGCAAAAAATGGCTTGCCGTCGCCGCGATTTCCCTCCAGAAATTCCAGAAGGACGTCAGTGTAGTATCGGGTCGAATAAAAATCGTCAGGTAATGATTGGACTACCTTGCCGTTGCGGTTATAGATCATTGTCTCTGGCGGTGAGACCGGTTTACGGTCATTCCAGTGACTTCCTCCGCCGGGTAAAAGCGCGAACGTCTCCTCAAAACCTCGGGCATGCGGTGTCGTTTCCTTGTCGTCACCGAGATGCCATTTGCCTGCCATGTAGGTGTGGTATCCGCCGGCTTTCAGCACTTCAGGTAGGGCGGCGACCTCAAAATTCAGATAACCGGCGTAACCGGGATGATCTTCCATTTCTGGGGTCTTGAGTTCGCCCATCGTCCCCAGACCCGCCCGATGATTATCCATACCTGAAAGCAGTACAGATCGCGTCGGAGAGCAGCTCGGAAGCACATGAAAGTTGGTTAGCTGTAAGCCTTCATTCGCCAGATGGTCCAGGGTCGGGGTTGCGATCTCGCCGCCAAATGAACCAATGTCGGAATAGCCTAAGTCGTCGGCGACGATGAGCAGGATGTTGGGCCGACTGTCTTGCGCTTCAGCGAGCCCGAGCCAGACAGAAGATAAGATGATCAACCCAAGCAATGCACTAACGATACGATCCATCGCGTTATCTCCAGGCGGGCAAGAAACACAGTAACCTCGTGACGGCCGCCACGTTACTGCTGGACGCTAGCAAGTGGTATACATTGATACATTGATTTAGATCAACCGCTTTGGCGCCATGTTGCCACACGGGGACAGCGAGGAAGGCCACATACAAAGCGTAACTGGTTCACGGAGCTGAGCATGCTATTGAGCGCCACTTGAGTGTCCGCTTCGAAAGCGGACATAGCTCATGCAGCCGAATACGATGGCTTAGCCAACCGCCGAATTTTGGCCTGGATTCGGAATTTGGGTACGTACGACGCGGTATCGGCAAAATCCCGGCATGGGTTTCGCGACCCACCCCAAACACCCGGCGTGGTGAGCGTTCAAGTGACGGAGCACTGCCTGGGGTCGGCAGTGTTTGATCCCTTTGTCTCCGAGTGCCCGGTTTCCACGACGAGCGGAGGAACTCTAAAGCATATATCTCCAATCTTCTTGCTGCTGCGACAAGAAAGACGGCCCCGGAGGGCCGTCAACGATTGAGCTATTGTCGGTAGGAAATCATTCTCCGCGAATATTACTGGATTCTACGGGAACCTCGTATGGGTTCAGGTCCACCGTGGCAGCCTTGCTGGC
>JAACFO010000272.1 GCA_009937425.1 Gammaproteobacteria bacterium | reverse complement strand
TCGCTGCTTCATCGAGCACCGCGAGGACTTGATCGGCGTGCACGTCGTCGCTGCCCTCGGGTACGCGGATCTCCGTGATAATGCCGGCGTCCTCGGCCTCGAGTTCCACCACCGCCTTGTCGCTCTCGATCTCGGCAAGAACGTCACCGGGCGTGATCCGCGATCCCACCGCCACGTGCCACTTGATGAGCGTGACGGCGGCATCGTCCGGCGACACGCGGGGCAGACAGATGTCGGTGCTCATGGTTCGAGGCAGGCGGCGGCGCAGGCGTCGAGGATGGCATCGGTATCGATGCCGTGATGACGATAAAGATCGTCGATACTGCCGGACTGGCCGAAGTGCTCCACACCCAGGGCACGCACCCGTTGCCCTCGCACCGAGCCAAGCCATCCCAGGGTGCCCGGGTGTCCGTCGACCACGGTGATCAGGTGGGCATCGCTCGCCAGCGGCGCGAGCAGATCCTCCACGTGACACTGGCCATCGGACACGCTCCGGCGGCGTGCAGCGTTAACGGCGTGCCATCCCTTTGCAAGGCGATCGGCGGAGGTCACGGCCAGCAGTCCGGCGCCGGGAAAATCTTCCTGCAACTGCGCATGGGCGGCGATGGCTTCACTGGCGACGGCGCCGGTGTACGCGATGGCGAGTTTCGTGCCGGGCGAAGGGGTTTCGAGCCAGTAACCGCCGTCGACGATGTCCGAGGCAAGTTGTTGGTGCATGTCGCGCGCGCGCTGTGCGCAGGAACGCGTGCTCAGGCGCAGATATACCGAACCACCGTCGGCGTCGGCGAGCCAGTCGTTCTTGCCGCCGGTGTGCCCATCGATCGTTGCGTCCCGTTGCAGGTAATCGAAGGCCCAACCCATGATGATCGCCAGCTCGTCGGCGAAGGCGGGCTCGAAGGCCGCGAGGCCGTCCTGGGCCATGCCGATCATGGGGGTGGCGATGGATTGGTGGGCACCGCCCTCCGGCGCCAGCGATATGCCCGAGGGCGTCGCCACCAGCAAGAAACGCGCGTCCTGATAGCAGGCATAGTTCAATGCATCCAGCCCGCGCTCGATGAAGGGATCGTAGAGCGTGCCGATGGGGATCAGACGGGTGCCAAACAGCGAATGCGACAGCCCCAGGGCCGCCAGCAGGATGAAGAGATTGTTCTCGGCGATGCCCAGCTCGATGTGCTGTCCCTTTGGCGACGCCGCCCAGCGCTGGAAGGAAGCCACCTTCTCCACGTTGAACGTGTCTTCGCGCACCTCGCGGGAAAAGATCCCCCTCCGGTTGACCCAGCCGCCCAGATTGGTGGACACGGTAACGTCCGGGGATGTAGTCACGATGCGATCGGCGAGCTCGCCACCATCCCGGGCCAGCGCCGCGAGGATCCGCCCGAAGCTCTCCTGGGTGGACAGCTTGTCGCCGGGGGGCGGAGGAATCGTTGCCGGCACCGGGATCCGGGCCGCCTTGTGCCGGCGCCCGACGTTGTTGGCGAAGGGCACCTCAGCAAGAAAGTCGCGCACCACATCCGGCTCCAGGGCCAGGCCGGCAAAGTGATCCCCTGCATCTGAGCGACACTCATGAGGCCGGCGTGATTGTCCTTGTGGCCGGCGAAGGGCAGTCCGAAACCCTTGATGGTGTAGGCGATGAAGCAGATGGGCTCGTCGCTGTCGACGCCGTGAAAGGCTTCCAGCACACTCGCCATGTCCTGCCCGGCGAGATTGGTCATGAGGGTCGCCAGCATGCCGTCGTCGTAGTCGTCCAGGAGCCCCTTGACGCCGGCGCCGGTGCCGATGTCCTTGAGGAGATGCTCGCGCCACGCGGCGCCGCCCTTGAACACGAGTGCCGAGTACAGGGAGTTCGGGCAGGCGTCGATCCAATCCCTCAACTGTTCGCCGCCGGGTTGCTGGAATGCCGCCTGCAGCTGCTTTCCGTATTTGAGTGTCTCCACCCGCCAGCCCATGTTGGTAAACAGCTGATCGAAACGTCCGAACAACCGATCGCTTACCACCGCGTCCAGGCTCTGGCGGTTGTAGTCCACCACCCACCAGAGGTTGCGCACATCGTGCTTCCAACCTTCCAGCAGGGCCTCGAACACATTGCCCTCGTCCAGCTCGGCGTCGCCCACCAACGCCACCATGCGGCCCTTGCCGGACTCGTCGTCCCGCGCCCGCACGTAGTCCTGCACCAGGCTCGCGAAGCTCGTCATGGCGACGCCCAGGCCTACGGAGCCGGTGGAGAAATCCACGTCGTCCGCGTCTTTGGTCCGGGATGGATAGGATTGTGCGCCGCCCATGGCGCGAAATGCCTCGAGCTTTTCCCGGCTCTGATTGCCGAGCAAATACTGTATGGCGTGGAATATGGGGCTCGCGTGGGGTTTGACCGCGACCCGGTCCTCGGGCCGCAGCACATCGAAATACAGCGCCGTCATGAGGGTTGCCAGGGACGCGCAGGAGGCCTGGTGGCCGCCCACCTTGAGCCCGTCGGCGCTGGGACGCAGATGATTGGCGTTATGGATGGTCCAGCTGGCCAGCCACAGCACCTTTTTTTCCAGTTCTCGCAGGATCGCGTGGCGATCGGCCGGGGCAACGCGGGTGCTGACGTGTGCCTCGCTGAGAGCTGTGGACATGGAAACCTGATCGGTGGGTAGCGGCTGGTGGAATTCTAGCCCTAACGCCCGGGATTATGTTTCTAATTTGTCCAATAATTCGGCGCCATATGCAATAATCTGTCTCATATTCCACGAGTGGAGACAGACTGTGCCTCAAAATACCGGAGATCGTTTGGATCGGCGCATCCTCGAGCTGATCCAGGAGGATGCGCGCATATCCAATGCCGATCTGGCCGAGAAGGTCGGGCTGTCGCCGTCGCCCTGCTGGCGGCGGGTGCGGGCGCTGGAGGAGCGCGGCGTCATCCGCAGCTACGTTACACTGGTGGCGCCGGAGGCCATCGGCTTACCGGTCAACGTATGGGTGCACGTGACCCTGGATGAACAGGTGGAGCGCCGCCTGGAGCACTTCGAAAAAGCCATCGTGGCGCGCCCGGAAGTGATGGAGTGCTACCTGATGACCGGCGAATCCGATTACCTGTTGCGGGTGGTGGTGCCGGACATCGCCGCCTACCAGGCCTTTCTCCTGGACCACCTGACCCGCATCGAGGGCACCGCCAGCATCAAGTCCAGCTTTGCCCTGAAGCAGGTCAAATACAAAACAGCGCTGCCGCTGGACCACCTGGAGGCGAACTGAGTCCGGTGGCCTCCCGGTCGCGCATCCCAATCATCGTTCTCGGCGGCCACGATCAGCGGCTGAGCCAGATGCCCGCCGGTGTCGAGGACCGGCACCCGTTGGCGGGCTACAAGGGGGTGGCGGTGCGTATCGGCGGGCGCCCGCTGATCGCGTGCGTGCTCGAACGGCTGGAGCAGAGCGGGCTGTTCGCACCCATCTACATCGCCGGGCCACAATCCGTTTATGCCGAGCACCGGGGCAGCGCCACCATCATCGACGTGTCGGGCTCCATCGACGAGACCGTTCGTGCTGGTATCGAGGGGGCAGGGCGGCAAAACCCCGGTGTCGCGCTGGCCGTCACCACCTGCGACGTGCTGCCGGAAATCGACACCCTCCGGCAACTGATGGCGCAATACCACGCCGGGGCGCCCTGCGACGGTTTCCTGCCGATGATCCGCGCCCCGGAAGATCACGCAGCCCTGGGTGCGTCGGCCTACAAGCCGACCTATTTCGTGCGCCCGCAGGCCGGGGACGCACCGGTGGAAGTGCTTCCCTGCCACCTGGCGGTGGTGGACGCGGCGGCGTTTCGCATGAACTTCATTTATCGCTTCCTGCGCCTCATTTACCGCACCCGTAACCGCCCCATCGCCTACCGGCGCCGGGCCATGCTGCCGGCGATCATTTTCGAATTATTGTTTCAGGATTTACGCCATCTTCTCGGCCTGCGCCTGCCGAACCTCACCTGGACGGTGTTGAGCTCCGGTCTGCCCGCGGCCAGGGCGCTGAAAGCCGGCACCATCACCCGCGCCCAATTGGAAAACGCGGCCCGCCGGATTTTCATCACCGCCCGCCATCGGGCCCGGTACCCCGACCGGCGTGTTCTGATGCCCCTGGTAGACGGACTCTCCCTGGCCCTGGACATCGACACCCAGGAGGAGGCCGAGGCCATGGCAGGTACGCTGTCGCCACATTAAATTGCGTTGTTATCGCCGTGCCCTGGCGGCCCGCGTATAATCTGCCGCTGCAGCTAAGCTCCCGGGTTTTTTCCAATGAGTTACCAGGTTCTCGCGCGCAAATGGCGCCCGCGCAACTTCCAGCAGATCGTCGGCCAGGCCCACGTGGTGCGTGCGCTCACCAATGCGCTGGACAAGGATCGCCTGCATCACGCCTTCCTGTTCGCCGGCACCCGTGGTGTGGGCAAAACCACCATCGCGCGCATTCTCGCCAAGTGCCTGAACTGCGAGCAGGGCGTCAGCTCCGTGCCGTGCGGTGAGTGCAGTGCCTGCACCGAGATCGACGAAGGCCGCTACATGGATCTCATCGAGGTGGAC
This sequence comes from Gammaproteobacteria bacterium, assembly GCA_009937425.1. Classification (GTDB taxonomy): domain Bacteria; phylum Pseudomonadota; class Gammaproteobacteria; order HK1; family HK1; genus JAABYT01. Next base: position 596 of record JAACFO010000272.1, on the reverse strand, counting down.
GCGGCCTCGCGCTCCAAGGTGGAAGAGACCCGTGAGCTCATGGACAACGTGCAGTTTGCACCGAGCCGCGGACGCTACAAGGTGTACCTCATCGACGAGGTGCACATGTTCTCCGAGAAAAGTTTCAACGCGTTGCTTAAGACCCTGGAAGAACCGCCTCCCCATGTGAAGTTTTTGTTCGCCACCACCGATCCGCAGAAGCTGCCGGTGACCGTGTTGTCCCGTTGCCTGCAGTTCAATCTGAAGCGTTTGCCGGCGGACGAGATAGCGGCTTATCTGACGCAGATTCTCACCGACGAGAAAATCGATGCGCAGGCGGGCGGTCTGCGCTTGATCGCCTCTGCCGCCGACGGCAGCATGCGCGACGCCCTGAGCTTGCTCGACCAGGCGGTTTCCTACGGCGGCGGCAAGCTCGAGGATTCCGACGTCCGGGCAATGCTGGGGACCCTGGATCGCAGCCATGTGTATGCACTGCTGGAAACCCTTGTGGAGGGTGACGGCCAGGCAATGATGGCCTGCATCGAGGACATGGCCAGTGAGGTGACGGACTACGGGGAAGCCCTGGGCGAACTCGTTTCGGAGCTGCAGCGTATCGC
>JAACFO010000108.1 GCA_009937425.1 Gammaproteobacteria bacterium | reverse complement strand
TCCCCAGAACGTCGGCACGCGCAGCTTGGTCTATGTGCATCTCGCAACGTGCCGAGCAGGAGGAAACAATGATCCAGATTAATCGTTGGCTGAGCGGCATGTTTCTACTCGTCGCCATCGTGGTACCTGCGGCGGTGTCTGCAGACGGCATTGTTAACAAGATTGTCAATTCTCCCTTGTCGGCTACCGGATTGGTAAGCGGCGCGCGCGTAGGAATCAACATATATCTGCAGTCCGAAGAAGCGCCTGGCATCGAATTCATGGATCCGAAGGTGATCGGCTATGGAGTGCCGCCCCGTGGACGCATAGAAGTTGAAATGGGAAAGACCTTCAGTCGTGACTCGAAAGTTCCTCTGGCACAGAAGGCCATCATGGTTGTGACAGGTGCGCCGCAGCAGGGAATGCCTGGTAAGGCGGTCGGCTACACGGTGGGACAAGGCAGTAATGCGAATACGATCACGATTACTCCCACCGGCGACGTGGGTTTGTCAGCCGAGAAGTTGATGTCTCCGGCCCCGGGTGCGAAGGGCGATCCAGTGCGCCAGCGCGGCATCAAGGTCTTTCATGTGGGTCTTTTGCAGAGTGCATTCGTCAATACGGAAAAATCAGGCACGGTCCATGTGAGATTTGTCGACGGTCAAGGCAGTGTCGTACACAGTGGAAGCGCATCGGTGAACTTCATCGACGAGCCTGTACCGCAGATTCAACCTAATAATTTTCCCGATCGTCAACGGAATCACAACTGGCAGATCATCGCCAGCGGCGAGACTCTTGGTGTAACCCCGGGAACTCTGCCAATTCCGCTCATGCTCTACGCCAAGGCCGAGGGAATTGCTCCCGCGGACATGGTCAAATTCAAGAAGGGTATTTCCGGCGCCGGGGTGCTCTCGACCCAGCAGTTGAAAGCCATGAAGTTCGAAAAGCCGGCGCAGCTTGCCCGCTACAACGGGGGTTTGATTGTCGAAGACAGCAACGGGGACTGGCAGCTCGATCCCGCATCTGACCGGATCATCGGCGGTGTTATTGGCAAGGCTCCAAGCGGCGCCAAGGGGCAGGAACTGCGCAGCCTCGTCAAGCACGGTGCCATCGACCTGTCGAAGCCGTCGAGCGCTTACCATCCAAAATTTGGAAAGATTTTCGGCGGCTCGATCATGCTTATGCAGTTCACCGCGGGCAATAAACCCGGGCTCTACCGGCCGACGTTGGCACTACTCAAAGATCCGAAGGATATTGCCAGCGGAGATGGCTCCAGCTACACGTATACGATCGTGGTTAAGTAGAGGATCCGTCGCCGAGATTCGGCGGCCGCAGAAACAGCAGCATGAAGGCGCACAGGGCCGGCAGAATCGCGAGCAGGTATAAGGCTTCCGTGTAGCCTCCGAAGAGGTCGAATGCCAGTCCCAGTGGCAGGGGTCCGATGGACGCGCCCACCACGCCGATGGTTTGCGCGGCACCCTGGATGCTGCCCAGGTGGCGGCGTCCGAAGTATCGCGGCCACATAAAACTGTAGTGGGACTGTAATCCTGCGTTGGCCAGGCCGAATATCGCGCTGAAAGCGATCATGCTGCGTATATCCGTGACCATGGCCAGCGCGACCAGCGCCGCGCTCATGATGAGCAGAGCGCCAGCGAACATGGGGAGCGTTGGCAGTCGATCCAGCAGGTAGCCGAACACCGGCATGCTTACTACCATGACTGCGGCGGATATGGCGAAGGCGCGCGCCGCGGTTTGCACCTCCAGACCTTGCAGGGAAAACACCGAAACCTGGTGGAAGAACATTCCCGTCACCAGCATCGACAGGCTCGCCAGCCCCAGCGCAATAATCCAGAAGCTCCGCGTGCGTATGGCGGCGTGCAGTGTGAGCCCCGCGTTCATGGAGTCCAGAGGACGCGCCGATTCCTTGCCTGGCGCCGCTTCGCCATCCGGCACCAGGCCGATGTCTTCGGGTTTGTTCTGAACCAGAACCGCAATCATCGGCACCAGCAGCACCCAGGTGAGTATGCCCAGCCAGAACCAGGATTCGCGCCAGCCCACCGTATCGATGAGCCACTGGGCCAGCGGCGGGTGCAGCGCCATGCTGGCAGAGAAACCGAGTGCCGTGAGACTCAGGGCAATGCCGCGGCGGCGGTTGAACCACTGTGACACCAGGTAATTGCTGCTCAACATCAGCGAGCCCTGACCGAGAAAGCGCAGCGCGCCGAAGCCCAGCGCCAGGGACAGCAGGCCGGTGATCCGGCCGAAGGCCAGGTTGGCGAAACCGAACAGAATCGCGACACCCAGCACCACCCGCCGCACCCCCACCCGGTCGATGAGGCGACCCACGAAGGGCAGACCGAAAGCGGCGAGCAGGGTTGCCGTGGCGTAGGCCGACGAGATGGCGGTGCGCGAAATGCCCAGATCGTTGCTGATGGGCGTGATGTAAACGCTGAAGATGTGTGACTGGGCCGGGCCGCTGGCGAATACCGATAAGCCCCCTACAGCGAGCATCACCCAGCCATAAAAGACACGTCGATTGATGCCCAGCGACAGTGCGTCGCGCACGAGAGCGTAATTCACCATCGCGGGTTCGTCAGCGGCGGGGGATTGTCAGGGCAGGGTCGGGGCATTGCGTTGGACATGAAAGCACGATCTTCTTTAGCCTGTCACCCGCGCGCTCCTGATCCAACCCGAGAAGCACCCATGACGTTGCCTAATCTTTATCTTCGCCGCCGCCGGGAGCGTCGCGTGCAACTGGGACATCCCTGGGTGTTCAGCAATGAGGTAGCCATCGAGCGCAGCCCGCTCACGGGGCTGGAGGCGGGCGCCTGCGTCAATGTCCTGAGCCACTCGGGCAAGCCCATGGGGACGGCGTATGTGAATCCTCACTCGCTGATTTGCGCGCGCATGCTGAGTAATGAGCTTGACTGCGTGCTGGACGAAGAACTCCTCGATGAGCGTCTCGCCCATGCCCTGGCGCTGCGCGAAGACCTGGGTTGGTTGCCCGATTGCAGGCTCGTGTACGGGGAGAGCGATCGCCTGCCGGGTCTTGTCGTCGATCGCTACGCCGATGTGCTTGCCGTGCAGATAGGTACCGCGGGTATGGAGCGCGTGCGCGAGGAAGTCGTTCGCAGCCTGGTCAGGCTGTGTGAGCCCATGGCCGTGGTGTTGCGTAATGATGTCGCCAGCCGCCCCCTGGAGGGGCTCGCATCGTACGTCGAGGTCGCCTACGGTGAGGTGCCGTCGGTGCTGACTTTTAGCGAAAACGGCGCGCGCTTCGAAATTTCGCCCCTGGAGGGTCAGAAGACCGGTTGGTACTACGATCATCGCAGCAACCGCGCCCGCCTGGCAGATCGGGCCAAGGGGCGCAGTGTGCTCGATTGCTTCAGTTACGTGGGTGGATTTGGCGTTCAGGCGGCGCTGGGCGGCGCGTCATCGGTGCTGTGCCTGGATTCCTCGGCAAGCGCGCTTACACGAGTGACCCACAATGCCGGGCTCAACGGGGTCGGCGACCGGGTGGAGGTGCGCCGGGGCGACGTTTTCGACAGCTTGCGCGCCCTTCGCGGTGAAGAGCGGCGCTTCGACGTTGTCGTCGTCGATCCACCGGCGTTCATGCGTCGCAAAAAGGATCGGCGCGCAGGATTGGAGGCTTACCGGCGCTTGAACCGCCGGGCCATGCAGATCCTCGAAGACGACGGACTGTTGCTGTCCGCATCCTGTTCCTTTCATTTGGGCCCCCAGGAGCACCAGGGGGTCGTCGCCGCCGCCGCCGCCGATGTCGGGCGCTGGATCCAGATTCTCGAGCGGGGCCATCAAGGGGCGGACCATCCGGTGCACCCCGGGTTGCCGGAAAGCGACTACTTGAAAGCGCTGCTGGTGCGGGTGTGCAGGTACTGACAGCGCGTTGAGCCCGCGGAGCTTTGCCTGATTCAGCCCCGGCGCCGGAACATTCGCGTCACGCACCGGTCGGAAATGCAGGTTAGAATTGCAATCCATGATCGCCTACCCCGACATCGACCCCATCGCGCTGCAGCTCGGCCCCGTCAAGATCCATTGGTACGGCCTCATGTATTTGCTGGGATTCGCCACCTCCTGGTGGTTGGGCCGGGTGCGCGCCAAAGATCCCCGGCGGAATTGGTCCGGCGCGGCGGTAGACGATCTTTTGTTTTATATCGCGCTGGGCGTGATCGTGGGCGGGCGCCTCGGTTACGTGCTGTTCTACGATCTGGGGCGGTTTATCGATGATCCTTCGTTGATAGTGCGGATCTGGCAGGGCGGCATGTCATTTCACGGCGGGCTGATTGGCGTCATGATCGCCATGTGGTGGTTCGCCCGCACCCGTGGCCGGCGCTTTTTTGAAGTGGCGGACTTCGTCGCGCCCCTCGTGGCCACTGGCATCGCCTACGGCAGAATAGGCAACTTCATCAACGGTAATTTGTGGGGCGGACCCTCGGATTTGCCGTGGGCAATGGTGTTTCCGGACCCGCGCGCAGGCGGTGTGCCGCGTCACCCCTCCCAGCTGTACCAGGCATTGCTCGAAGGGTTTACGCTGTTCGCCATCGTCTGGATTTATTCGCGCCATCCGCGTCCGACCATGGCTGTGTCGGGCTTGTTCCTGGCCGGCTACGGTGTCTTACGGTTTCCCGTCGAGTTCATACGTGTGCCCGATGCGCATATTGGTTACCTGGCTTTCGATTGGCTCACCATGGGCCAGGTGTTGAGCGCACCCATGATTGTCGCTGGTGCATTACTCATGTGGCTTGCTTACCGCTGGGCGCCGGACGCCGACACGACGCCGCCCACCATGCCGGCCCGTTCCCGGCGTTCAGGGACCAGGGAAACCCGGCGGTGAAACAGTATCTGGACCTCGTACGTCACGTTCGCGACAGCGGTGCGCGCAAGCAGGATCGCACCGGTATCGGCACGCGCAGCATTTTCGGCTATCAGATGCGCTTCGATTTGAGTGCTGGCTTCCCCGCCGTTACGACCAAGCGCCTGCATTTTCGATCCATCATTCACGAGCTGCTCTGGTTCTTGCGCGGTGAAACCAATATCGCGTACCTGAACGAACATGGGGTCACAATCTGGGATGATTGGGCCGATGATAATGGTGAACTCGGGCCGGTGTACGGTTCGCAATGGCGCTCCTGGCCCACGCCCGACGGCGAACACATCGATCAAATCGACCGTGTGGTGGAGAGTATCCAGCGCGACCCCGATTCCCGCCGCCATATCGTATGCGCGTGGAACGTCGCGGAAATCGAGCGCATGGCATTGCCGCCCTGCCACCTGTTGTTTCAGTTCTACGTTGCGAACGGGCGACTTTCGTGCCAGCTCTATCAGCGAAGCGCCGATTTGTTTCTCGGCGTGCCATTCAACATTGCTTCCTATGCACTGTTGACCCTCATGATGGCGCAGGTCGCCGGGTTGCAGCCTGGTGACTTCGTGCACACCCTGGGTGATGCGCATCTTTATGTTAATCACCTGGAGCAGGTAGAGACGCAACTCGATCGCGAGCCCTATCCTCTTCCGACCATGACACTCAACTCGAAGGTCGATTCTATTTTTGACTTCAGTTATGACGATTTCGAGCTTCAGAATTACCAGCACCATCCCGCCATCAAAGCGCCTATCGCCGTGTAATGTGACCGCGCGTCCATGCTGATCGCTATCATCGCCGCCATGGACCGTAACCGGTTAATCGGTGATGGTGAACGACTTCCCTGGCGGTTGCCGGCGGATATGCGCCGATTCCGAGCACTGACCATGGGTAAACCGATCATCATGGGTCGCCGCACCCACGAGTCCATCGGCAAGGCGCTGCCCGGGCGCAGGAACATCGTGCTCAGTCGCAACCCCGACTATCGTGCACCGGGCTGTGTGGTGGTGGCGAACCTGCAACAAGCGCTGGATGCGTGCGACGACGCGCAGGAGGCGATGGTCATAGGTGGTGCGCAGCTCTATAGCGAAGCGCTGGCACGTGCACATCGCATGTATCTGACTTTGCTCGAGGGCAGCTTCAGCGGCGACACCTGGTTTCCGGAGTACGACCTCAGGGAATGGCGCGAATGCAGTCGCGAAAACCACGAACGCGACGAGCAGGCGACCTGCGCATACAGCTTCGTGGATCTCGAGAGAGTCTAACGCCTAGGTGTCTGCGCACTCACAAGGAACATGGAAGTAGCGTTCATCGTCCAATCGCAGCGCCGTGAGCTCCCGGCCCCATACGCAACCAGTGTCCAAATGGTAAACCCTGTGCACGGGGTCGAGTTTTTTCTCGATCTGCAGGCTTGCCCAGTGGCCAAAGATTATTGGCTCACCGTAACTGCGGCGCTTGTTTGATTCGTACCAGGGTGCCAGCGAGTCGGGCTGACTACCAGGTGGCCCATTCTCCGTCAGGTTCAGTCGCCCGTCGGAATCCACATACCGAATGCGCGTGAGTGCATTCGTTATGAAGCGCAGCCGTTGCCAGCCATCGAGCGCGTCTACCCAGCGGTCGGGTTCGTTGCCGTACATGTTGGCGAGAAAATCCCTTCGTTCGTTACCCCTGAGCGCGGCTTGCACTTCGCCGGCGAGCATTGCCGCATCGGCCACGTCCCACTGTGGCGCCAATCCGGCGTGAACCATCGTATAGGGAACGCCGGGCTCGCGCACAAGCAGTGGCTGCGCGGCCAACCACTCGATAAGATCATTACCGTCGGGCGCACCCAGGATGTCCTGCACGGTGTCCTGAGGCCGCAATTGGCGCAGGCCGGCGGCGATGGCCATGAGATTTAATTCGTGATTGCCGAGAACTATCCGCGCGTCGTCCCCCAGACTGGATACGAATCGTAGAACCTCCAGGGACCTGGGGCCGCGATTGACGAGATCACCTACACACCACAGCTGATCCCTGCCGCGCTGGAAGCGAAGCTGGCGTAGAAGCTCTTCGAGCTCGTCAAAACAACCCTGAATGTCACCTATTGCGTAGATGGCCACGCACAGGGTCCTCGAAGGATCATTGCAGTGAAATTTCGGGTAGGGACAGGTTGCCGCGAGTAGAAGGGATCATCAGTGAAGGATATTCGGAATCGAGAGCCGGAACAGTGGAACTTTGGCATCGAATGAGACGCCGTCGTCCGCCATCATCTGATAGCTCCCCGCCATGGTTCCCACCGGTGTCTCGATGAGCGCGGCGCTGGTGTACTCAAAATCCTCGCCCGGCACCAAATGCGGCTGTTCGCCGACGACGCCGTCTCCGCGAACCTCCTGAACTTTTCCGTCGGCGTCGGTGATGATCCAGTGACGCGTGAGAAGCTGGGCGGGAACCGTGCCGACGTTGCGCATGGTGATGGTGTAGGCGAACACGTATTTGTTGGCATCCGGCTCGGACTCGTCGTCTATATAGACGCTGCGCACGGCGATTTCGATCCGGTAGTCGGGGGTCTGTTCAATCATGCCGCGCATTTGAACCGAATCGTGTAACCCTTGCAAGCGGGTTACGGCCAGGGATCAGAAGGGCAACGATCTGTCCACATTACGATATTGTATGGCTTCGCTCAGGTGGGTTGTCTCGATGTCGTCGGTGGCGGCCAGATCGGCGATAGTGCGTGCTACGCGCAGAACCCGATGACGCGCCCTGGCCGAAAGGTGCAGGCGTTCGATGGCCGCGCTCAGCAGGCGCTGATCGGCGGGACGCAGCCGGCAGTAGCCTTCGACATCCTTCGCCTTGAGATGTTGATTCGGGCAGCCGCTACGTTCCAGCTGCCGATGTCGGGCGCCGGCTACACGCGCCCCTACTAACGCGCTTTCCTGCCCCGGATCTCGCAGCGTCGAGCCCATGTCGCGTTCCGGTACCGGTGGCACCTCGATCTGCATGTCGATGCGGTCGAGCAATGCCCCGGAGACACGTTTGCGGTAGCGCTGCACCTGATCGGTGCTGCAGTGACAGCGCCCGCTGCCGTCGCCCAGGTGTCCGCAGGGACAGGGGTTCATGGCCGCCACCAGCTGGAATCGCGCCGGAAACACGCAATGGTGGGCAGCGCGCGCAATGCTCACGCTGCCGGATTCCAAGGGCTCGCGCAGCACCTCCAGCACGCGCCGGTCGAATTCCGGCAACTCGTCGAGGAACAGCACGCCATGATGGGCCAGGGAAATCTCGCCGGGGCGTGGACGGCTGCCGCCGCCCACCAGGGCTACCCCCGAAGTCGTGTGATGGGGAGCGCGAAATGCACGCTTGCCCCAGTGCTCGAGATGGAACGGCCGGTCACTGACCGACAGGACGGTGGCGCACTCGAGGGCTTCGCCCTCGGACATGGGCGGCAGAATTCCGGGCAAGCGGGTCGCGAGCATGGTTTTACCGGTGCCGGGTGGGCCTACCAACAACAAATTGTGGGCGCCGGCGGCGGCAACCTCGAGGGCCCGCTTGGCCAGGTACTGTCCCGCGATGTCGCTCAGATCGGCGACCGGCTTGTCCGGCCGCGTGGCGCCGGCGGTGACGTGGGCGTTGATGTTATCGCCTATCGCCAGGTGCCCGTACACCTCACGCAATGTGTTGGCCGGTAGCACCCGGGCACCCCGGGCCAGGGCCGCCTCGTCGGCGTCGGCGCGGGCCACGATGAGCGCGCGTCCGGCGTCCCTGACCGCAAGGGATGCCGGTAGTACACCACCGGTTGCCCGCATGGCACCGGTGAGGGCCAGTTCGCTGACGAATTCGTGCTTCGCCAGGGCCGTGGCCGACACTTGCTTGCTGGCGGCGAGTATGCCGACGGCAATGGGCAGATCGAAACGTCCGCCGGCCTTGGGCAGGTCCGCCGGCGCGAGATTGACAGTGATACGGCCCTCGGGAAATTTGAAGCCGCTGTTCATCAATGCGCCGCGTACGCGGTCGATGCTCTCCCTGACGGCCGCCGCCGGCAATCCGACGATGGTACAGCGCGGCAAACCGCCCGTGAGATGCACCTCCACGGTTACCAGCGGTGCTTCGACGCCAAGGCGTGCGCGTGCGTAGACGACGGCGAGAGGCTTGTCTCGAAGGTCGGCATCCATGCCGACACGCTAACCCGTCGGCGACACTTCGACCCAGAGGCAACCGGCGCGGATCCTATGCGACCTCAGCTTCCCCGCTTGGGGTTGGGGGGCTCTTGATCCGCGTCAAGGGTGCGCTCGAGCTCGCCAACCTTTGCTTCCAGCGCCGTCAGTTTCTCCCTTGTGCGTGCCAGTACCGCCGATTGCACATCGAACTCGTCGCGGGACACCAGGTCCATGCGTGTCAGCGCCGCCGATACGGCCGCGTGCAGATTGTTGCGCAGGTCCTCGTGGACCCGCCCGAAGCCCACCGGCAGGCCCTCCGCTATCTTCGCGACCAGCGCATCGAGGGTTTTGGGATCAATCATATTTCGCACCGCCCGATTGGCACGCCTGCGGCGCCCATGGGCCTCATTTAGCCCCAGCTCGGGCGATGGTACAAGCGCCGGCTCCGCGGCGGTTGCCAGTTGATCTGTGGAACGACGTTCCCCTCCGGCGTCTCGAAAATGCCAAGTGCTTCCCACTATGTGTGCAAATGAGGTCCCGGACCGTTGCTCGGCCGCCATCGTCACCCCTATCCAAAGACGCGGCGGATACCTAGAATATGCGTTTGACCGGCAAGTTGGCGGCCGGAAGTACCAGACTCGCCAGCCCGGGGTTCAAAATGTCCGCGAAACTTCTCGACAAAGCCATTCTGAAGACGCTGGTTCCGCCCCAGTCGCTGAATCACGAGAATTTTCAGGAGCTGGCGCAAAAGGCGATCATCGAAAATATATCCGCGGGCCGTGACGTTTTCAAAAAAGGCGATATGGACCGGAAAACGGTGTATCTGTTGGATGGCGAGTTAGAACTTCGCAACGACACCGGAATAGCGGGTGTTCTACGCGGCGGCAGCAAGGAATCCAAGCACCCGATTGCCAATCAGCAGCCACGCCAGGTGACCGCGAGAGCCAAGAGCAAGATCACCGTCGTTCGATTCGATACCGATTTACTGGATATTCTGCTCACCTGGGACCAGCTCTCGGGTATCGAGGTGAGCGACATTTCCATGGACCACGGACCCTCAGGATCGAGTTCCATCGACTCCGGCGCCAGCGGGGACTGGATGACCCGAATTTTGCAGTCCAAGGCCTTCCTGCGCATCCCTCCCGCGAATATCCAGCACATGTTCATGAAACTTCAAGAAGTGCCTGTTAAGGCGAATCAAGTGGTCGTGAAGCAGGGCGATGACGGCGACTACTACTACATCATCTGCCATGGCAAGTGTAAGGTCACGCGAGCGTCTTCTTCCGGGTCCCGCGTTACCCTTGCGCAGCTGGGCGACGGCGACGCCTTCGGGGAAGAGGCACTGCTTTCCGAAGGCAAACGCAACGCCACCGTCATCACGGAAAGTGACGGGTTGCTGATGCGGCTGTCGAAGGAAGATTTCAATCATTTGCTGAAGGAGCCGATGCTCAAGGAAGTAGACCTGGAGCAGGCCAAGTCCATGGTCAGGCAAGGTGCGGTTCTCATCGACGTGCGCATGGAAAGTGAGCACAAGGCCGGCAGCATCAAGGGAAGTGTCAACATTCCTCTATTCATGCTCAGGCTGAAAGCAGAGGGCTTCGACAATTCGAAGAAATACATCTGTTACTGTGAGACGGGCAGGCGCAGTCAGGCCGCAGCCTACATAATGAGCGAGGCGGGCTTCGACAGTCATGTGCTCAAAGGTGGCTTGCAGGCCATTACCCAGTCTCCGGGCGGTTAACCGACATCGATTCCGAAGCAGCCCAGCCCGTGGATCGCTACGCGGTCATGGGTTACCCCATCGCGCACAGCAAGTCACCGTTCATTCACACTGCGTTTGCCGCGCAAACCGGCGAGCGCCTCCGCTACGAGGCAATCGCTGTCGAGCCCGGCAGTTTTGCCGAAGCGGTAGCGGCTTTTCAGGATGCCGGTGGTCGGGGACTCAACGTGACCCTGCCGTTCAAGGAAGAGGCGTTCGCCATCGCCGACACGGCCAGCGAGCGGGCCAGGCAGGCCGGTGCTGCCAACACCCTGTGCTTCGATCAGCAGGGCAAACGGCAAGCAGACAATACTGACGGCATCGGTCTCACGCGGGATCTGCGGGATAACCATGGCGTCGAGCTCAAAGGGCGTCGCGTGCTGCTGCTCGGCGCTGGTGGTGCGGCCCGGGGCGTCGTCGCGCCACTGCTGGCGGCGAAGCCGCAATCCCTGGTGATCGCGAATCGCACCCATGAACGCGCCGTTGAACTCGCGCTGCGTTTCGGTACAGCCGGACCCGTGTCGGCGCTCGCCCTGGGCGCCCTCGAGGGTTGTGAATTCGATCTGTTAATCAACGCGACCTCAGCCAGTCTGCACAATCAGGTTCCGGACATCCCCACTTCGGTGGTGGCGAAAGGCGGTAGTTGCTACGACATGATGTATGCCGCCGGCGCGACGCCTTTCATGGACTGGGCGCGGCACACTGGCGCCGATCTCAACGTGGATGGGGCCGGCATGCTCGTCGAGCAGGCCGCCGAGGCGTTTTACCTGTGGCGCGGCGTGCGGCCCCGGACCCGGGAGGTCATCAGCGCACTGCGCGAACAACTCAAGGCGCCCAACCAGGGGGGTTGAAATCGGGAAAAGTTCCAGTCTGACAGGCAGATAGGCCCTTTGAATTCATCCAGTCTGTAAGCTTATGCACATAACTGCGTGCCCGCTCCGCAGCATTCCAGCGGGATTCTCAACCACCCGCTTGCATGTCACCGAGCCGTTTGTAAGTCATTGTTTTACTGATAGATAGGTAGGATCGGCTAATTAGTGGCCAATTCGTTACAAAACCTAGATTGATAAGCCTCGGGAGCCATTTGTCGCAAAGTGTCCACAACCTTATCCACAGAAATTGTGAACAAGTCGATCCGGGGCCGCAGAAGTGTGGTCGACGCCTTTCAAACATGCTTACCAGTGTCGTGCAGCGCATTGGCGAGCAGCGCGAATTCCGACAGGTCCAGAGTTTCGGGCCGCGCATTCGGGTCGATACCCAGTTTCTCCAAATCGGCTTCGCTCAGTTGGCCGCGCAGGCTGTTGCGCAGGGTTTTGCGGCGCCGGGAGAACAAGTGTGAGACCAGGCGCTGGAATGTGGGCAGATCCGCCAGTTCGGCGCCGGCCTGTTCGCGCACGCGCAGTCGCACCACCGCTGACGTCACCCGCGGCGCGGGACGAAAGGCGCCGGCGCCAACATCGAAGAGCTTTTCGCTTTCGCATCTGAGCCGCACCATCACGGTGAGCCGGCCGTAGTCTTTGCCTCCGGGCTCGGCAACCAGCCGGCCGACCACCTCCCGCTGCAGCATGAAGTGCATGTCGGCGATGATCGGCGCCTGATCCAACAGGTGAAAAAGCAGCGGTGTCGATACGTTGTAGGGGAGATTACCCACTATCCGCAGTCGCTCACCGGGAGATACCAGTTGCTGGAAGTCGAAGCGGAGGGCGTCACCGGTATGGACCCTCAGTCGCCGGTCGCCGTCGTGCTCGGCCTTCATCTTTGCCGCCAGGTCCCGGTCCAGTTCGATGACATCGAGGTTTTCGCAGGATTGCAGCAGGGCACCGGTGAGAGCCCCGAGCCCGGGGCCGATTTCCACTATCCGCTCGCCGGGCCGTGGGGCGATGGCGCGCACTATACGCGCCACCACGGATTCGTCGTGGAGAAAATGCTGGCCGAATCGCTTACGCGGTCGATGGGTGTGCACCGGATGCCGCTCCGCGCCCGGTCACTCGTCGAGGCGATACTCGATGTACGCCTCGTCGCGGATCTGCCGGAACCAGGATTGCAGCTCTTCGTCGACTTTGCGCTTGCGTAACGCTTCCGAAGCCTTGGCCCGCTGTACTTCTCTGGTGCTGTCGCGATCGCGGCGACCCAGCACCTGTACGATGTGCCAGCCGAACTGGGTTTCGAACGGTTTGCTGATCTCATCGACGGCAAGCGCGTCCATGCTTTTCTCGAACAGCGGGATCGTGTCACCAGGACTCAGCCAGCCCAGATCTCCACCCTTGACGGCGGAACCCGGATCGTCGGAGCTGGCCTTGGCGAGCTCGTTGAAGTTGGCGCCGTTCACGATACGCGCGCGCAGAACACGTAGCCGCTCACGGGCGTCGGCGCTGCGGACGACTTCGTTAATCTTGATGAGAATGTGGCGGGCGTGGGTTTGATTGACGACATGACGCTCGGCGCCGCGCACATCGAGCAGCTTGATCACGTGAAATCCGCTGGAGCTGCGGATGACGCCGGAGAGTTCGCCCTTTTCCAGATTCGGCACGACGCTCTCGAACAGCGTCGGCAGCTCCCCGGCCTTGCGCCAACCCAGATCGCCGCCTTCCAGCGCCTGCCTGCCGTCGGACTCGGCGGCCGCGGTGCGGCCAAAATTGGCGCCGGCATTCAGACGGGCAATGATGTCCTCGGCCTCATCCCTGGCGTCCGCCAACTCTTCCGGCGAGGCGCCGTCGGGGACCGCAATCAGGATATGGCCAACGCGGTACTCGGGATTGTTGCCCCCTTGCTTTTCCCTGGTCGCGAGGTAGTTGTCGATATCCCGTTCAGTAACCTGAACCCGGCCCTGGGCTTGTCGCTGTTGCACCCTGCTTTTGATGAGTTCGTTGCGCATGTCTTCGCGAAAAGCGCCAAAGTCGTAGCCGTCGCGTTTGAGAATGTCCCGGAACTCGCGCAGGCTGAGGTTATTCTGCCGGGCGATATCGGCGACCTGCCGGTTGAGGGTTTCGTCGTCGATACGGATTCCGGTACTGGTCGCAATCTGCATTTGCAGACGATCGAGAATCAGTTGCTCCAGAACCTGTTTTTCCAGGACGTCTTTCGGGGGTGCGGGCACGCCGGAATCCTCGAGCCGCGCGACGACGGCCTGCAGCCGGGTCTGCATTTCGCTGTACACGATGACATCGTCGTTGACCACCGCCACGATCCGGTCAATCTCGAT
>JAACFO010000025.1 GCA_009937425.1 Gammaproteobacteria bacterium | reverse complement strand
GCGAGCTCTTCCAGCCCCGGGGGCGTAGCAATTGCGGCTCGACGTTGGCTACCCGGGGCAGGGCACGCAATTTGTCCAGCTTCGACAACGCGTCATCGACACGCCCGGACTTCGGTTCCAACCAGGCACTATGGGGCGCGTAGGCCGGAATCTCGTCGACTCTGAGATCGAGGGCCTCGATATTGCTACGCACACTGTCGATGGGCGTATTGTCCTCCAGGCGAAGAAATATGCGCGTGGTCGCGACCGCCGGTGTTGCGTTACTCGCCGTCGAGTAGACGGGGAGTAATTCGACATCGGCCGCTACAGTGGGCGGTGGAGTCCCCCGCAAGATGCTGACGTCGTCGCCTGCCAAGCGCATTTCCACTTCACCGGCAGGCTGTTGTGAAATGCTTCCCCGTATGGCGTAGAGATCGTGTCGTTTAAGTAACCGAACTGATCGAATTGGATCGCCGGTGTCAATGATTTCAGGGCAACAATCCCATTGCCGGAGAGAGTTCATGGGTGTCACTATACTCCCAAGCTCGTATTGAATTCCCCACCCCATTTCGGAAAGGAGCAGTCCGATGGCAACTGTCAGCAACGTCAGATTTGGCGGAAAAAAGGGCAAACCGTACCGGTTGCGCATGAGTGATGACATCATGGTGGTGCGCACGCAAGGTCGGCGCACCGTTCGCGAAACACAGCTTTCCAGCAAAGCCCGGGATCTGCTTTCAAACTTCGATCCCCTATTCGCAATTCCGGAAGTTGGTGTGGAAGTTCTGCGTTGCAGCGCCCGGCGCGCAGTGCGCTCGGCGCGCGACAAGGCGCGCATCGCTTTGCGCCGGGAGGCATCCGTGCGATTCGCCGGGCGCGGGTTGTGTAGTGCATCGGGGCGGCCAATTCTGTACACAGAGAACGTGTTCGTTCAGTTTCAAGAGCAGTGCAGAAAAACCGAGATAAAGCGCATCCTCAAGAAATTCGGTCTCACTGTTAAGCGCGAGCTCGCGTACGCGGTTAATGCGTGGTTCGTCGAACTCCCTGAGGGCAGCGGACACCGGAAGCTGCTGCACACCGCGGCCGGATTACTGGCCCACGAGGATGTGCTGCTTTGTCATCCGGAGCTGGTGCAGGAGATGGGAGTACGCGCTGCATTCGCGCAGCAATGGCATCTAAAGCGTACCAGCGTTAACGGAAATGCCGTCAATGCCCATGCCAATGTCGAGGCGGCATGGGCTTTGAGTCAGGGTGAGGACACGACCATCGCCATTATTGATGATGGTGTCGATCTGGATCACCAGGAATTCGCGGGATCGGGAAAGATCGTCGCGCCCCGCGACGTTACCCGCGGAGTTGATGATGCGAGGCCCGGTCGCGGTGATCGACACGGCACGGCCTGTGCCGGAGTCGCCTGCGCCAACGGATTACTCGGTGCCTCGGGAGTCGCCCCGAGAGCACGTCTCATGCCTATCCGATTGGCGTCCAGTCTCGGCTCTCAAGCTGAGGCGGATGCCTTTGTTTGGGCCGCGGATCATGGGGCCGATGTCATTTCCTGCAGTTGGGGACCCGTGGACGGTGAGTGGTGGAATCCTGACGATTCCGCTCATGACGATGTGGTGCCGATACCGGACTCGACTCGGCTCGCCATTGACTACGCGGTGCGCGAGGGCCGTGCAGGAAAAGGTTGTGTCATAACCTGGGCAGCGGGAAACGGCAACGAATCAGTGGATAACGACGGATACGCCAGTTACGCGAAGGTCCTGGCAATTGCCGCCAGTAACGATCGGAGTAAGAAGGCGGACTACAGTGATACGGGTAAGGCGCTGTGGTGCGCCTTTCCCAGCAGCAACGGTGGACCTTCTCTCACCCCGGGTATCTGGACCACGGATGTGTCGGGAGCCGGAGGTTATAACTCCGGCAGCGAGAGCGACGGTGATGCCGAGGGTCACTACACGAACTCCTTCGGCGGAACTTCCAGCGCCTGTCCCGGCGCGGCCGGCGTCGCGGCTCTGGTAATCGCCAGGGCCCCGGAGCTTCGTTGGGACCAAGTCAAAGGGCTGCTCAAGCAAGGCTGCGACAAAATCGATGCGGTCGGCGCACACTATGATGCAACTGGCCACAGCACGCTGTACGGCTACGGACGTTTGAACGCAAAAACTGCCGTGGAGCTCGCGGCCCCGATGAGCGCGAAATATACGGCAGTGCACAAGGCTATCCAGTCGGTACCGATTCAGGATCTCAAAACCGCTCGGTTACAGGTCGCTGTCGCCGACACTCGCAGCGTTCGCGGCATCAAAGTGCACGTGGATCTGGAGCATACTTGGATTGGTGATCTCACGGTGAAACTGAAACCTCCGGCGGAGATCGGCGTGTCCTCGGTGTTGTTGCACGATCGCCAGGATGGCGGTGCACGCAACATCCACCGAATCTACGATCTCACCACGACGCCGGCGCTCGCTCGGCTGGCAGGCACGCGGCCCGCGGGAATATGGAAGCTCGAGGTCCACGACAACGCCAAGCGGGACGTGGGCCATATCCGCAGCTTCGCTCTGGAGCTGGAGCTTTAAGCAGGCGGAGTCGCTATAATCCACCTGCACCGGCTTCTTGCACGAGCGTCTCCTGCCACCCGCCATGACCGCTCATTTCTCTTGAACATCAGCCATAATGCGGGTTCCGGCGTCCTGAACGTTGGTGCAGCAGGTATGGGATTCGATGAAGAAGCTTGACGACTATCGATTGCAATTCGACGGGCGTGACTACCTGCCGATTATGATCGGTGGTATGGGGGTGGATATCTCCGCCACGGGGCTCGCGCTGGCAGCGGCACGCCTGGGAGGGATCGGGCATATATCGGACGCCATGCTCCCCACGGTAGTGGACCAGGAACGCCGCACCAGTTTTGTCCGCGACAAGCTGCAGAAGTACAAATTCAACGTCGCGAGCGCTGACAAATCCATGGTCAAGTTCGATCTGGACGCGTTGGCAAGCGCAACCCGATTACACGTCGACTCCGTCATGGAAGCCAAGAAGGGTGACGGCATGGTGTTCCTCAATTGCATGGAAAAGCTCACCATGAATAACCCCCTCGGCACCTTGAAGACGCGGCTCGAGTCCGCCATGGATTCGGGTATCGACGGCATCACCCTCAGTGCCGGGCTGCATCTCGGAACTTTCTCGCTCATCAAAGATCACCCGCGCTTTCACGACGTCAAGCTGGGCATTATCGTTTCCTCCGCGCGCGCTTTGAATCTCCTGTTGAAGAAAGCGGCTCGCACGCAACGCTTGCCCGACTACATCATAGTCGAGGGTCCACTCGCCGGCGGTCATCTTGGTTTCGGTATGGACTGGGCGGACTATGATCTGAAGACCATCGTCGCGGATGTTGTTGCATTTCTTGCCGAGAAAGATCTGGACATTCCCGTGATCGCTGCCGGCGGTGTCTTCACTGGTACCGACGCTGTCGAATACATGGAGCTGGGATGTTCCGGTGTGCAGTGCGCGACGCGTTTTACAATTACCAGGGAATGCGGCCTGCCGGGTCCCGTGAAGCAGGAATACGTCAAAGCCGTAGAAGAAGACATAGTCGTCAATATGATCTCTCCGACCGGCTATCCCATGCGCATGCTCCAGCAGTCCCCAGCCATCGGTTCCGGAATCCGCCCGAACTGCGAGGCCTACGGATACCTCCTGGACAAGAACGGACACTGTGACTACATCGATGCATACAATGCCGTGGTCGCGCAAAATCCCAAGGAAGTGAAAGTTCTAGATAAGACCTGCCTGTGCACCGCCATGCGGCGCTTCAAAGTGTGGACCTGCGGACACTACACCTATCGCTTGAAGGACACCGCCAATCTACTTGCCGATGGCACCTACGAACAGCCACCGGCGGAGCATGTGCTACGCGATTACCTTTACAGCACCGACCATCAGGTCCACCGGCCACCGCTGAAAGCACATATTGTCTAGACTCGCTTCGAGTGCGATGCGCGATCGCGTACTTCATACTTTCTGACAATGCGTAATGCCATCAGTTGGTTGCTTACGCCACTGCACCTGGCATCGTTCATGGCCGTGTTGCTGATCTTCCACGTGGCACAGGTGCTCGCGTTGCCCTTTGGTTACACGGCTCACAAGCGAGTAGTCGATTACCTGAATCTAGGCGTGCTCGCGAGCCTCAAGATCATCGGCACTCGTATCGTGCTCAGCTGCGAGCACGCGCTTCCTGCGGACGTCCCGTTAGTTATCGTCGCCAATCACCAGAGCATGTACGACATTCCAATGCTCGGTTGGGTATTTAGAAACCACCATCCGAAGTTCGTAGCCAAGGTCGAGCTGGCCAGGGGACTGCCCAGCATTTCGTATAATCTTCGCCACGGCGGATCGGTGCTCATTGACCGAAGTGACGCCAGGAGCGCCATGCGTGCCATCCAGAAGTTCGGAAAGGTGGTGGAAGAGCATCGATACGCTGCATGCATTTTTCCAGAAGGCACCCGTGCCCGTGACGGCGTCATGAAGGAATTCAATCTCGCGGGTTTGTTGGCCCTCGTTCGGGCGACCCCATCGGCCACTATCGTCCCCGTGGCCATCGATGGCTCCTGGGAGTTGATGCGTTATCGTATGCGGCCGATTCCCTTCGGCGTGCATGTCAAATGCACGGTGCTCGCACCGATCAGTCAGCAGGAGAAATCCGGCAAGGCTGTCGTCAGCATGGTGGAAGAAAAGATTCGCGAAGCGCTAAGAGATGGGCGCAGTGCCGATGGGCGGAGTTGAGCACCCCGGCGCACGTAGTGGACAGCTGTTACTAATCGGCGGCTTCATCGGCCAGGAGCGCCCCGGCGCCCACGATTGGACAAATCTCCCGGGCAGGCTCGGCATCCTCGATTACGGTCACGCCCTTGGCACATTCACGAATTTCACAGCCATGCTCGTCATGGTCGTGGCCCTGATGTGGGCAGCTTGTCTTCTCTATCTGCAGTACCAGAATCTCGATGGGAGATTCTGACTTCAGCTCTGAACCATTTCTCGCAATAGGCGCGCCGCTTCCTCGACACCGGCGCGGTCTACATCGATGTGGGTAACGGCGCGCATGAGGGTATCGTTGATATTGCCGATACGCACACCCTGCGCCAGCAAGCGCTCGCCGACCTGTGGGGCGCTGAGCCCCGATCCACTGGTATCGAAATAAACCATATTCGTCTGCACTGAATCGAGATCCAGACTGAGCCCCGGGATTTCTGCGATGGCCTCCGCAAAGTGCCTGGCGTTCGCGTGATCCTCCGCCAGGCGTTCCACGTGGTTCTCGAGGGCGTAAATTCCCGCCGCGGCAATCAGACCGGCCTGGCGCATGGCGCCGCCGAACTGGTGCTTGAATCGCCAGGCACGGTCGATGAAGTCGGCGGATCCGGCAAGCACGGCGCCAACCGGTGCCCCAAGACCTTTGGTCAGACAGATCCACGCCGAATCGAAGGGCGCCGCGAACTCGCGGGCCGGGATGCCGCTCGCCACCACGGCGTTCATCAGCCGGGCGCCGTCCAGGTGTGCATGCAGGCCGGCGTTCTTTGCTACCGCCGTGACTTCCCGAAGGCGCTCCAGGGGCCAGACGGTTCCACCGCCCAGGTTAGAGGTGTTCTCCACCGACAGCAGGCGCGAGATCGGGTAATGACGGCCGGTCGAGCGAATGGCAGCCTTCACCTGATCGGCGTTGAAAATTCCCCGCACCCCGTCCAGGGGACGGGTCATGACGCCGGACAGTCCCGCCGGGCCTCCGGATTCGAAATGCAGGGCGTGTCCGGTCTTGTCGACGATGATTTCGTCACCGGGTTCACATTTCACCCGGTAGGCAATCTCGTTACACATGGTGCCCGAGGGCAGAAATACGGCATCTTCCTTGCCGAGTAGGTCCGCGACCATCTTACATAACCGGTTAACACTCGGATCTTCTCCCCGCTGCTCATCGCCCACTTCTGCGTCGAGCATGAAGCGGCGCATTTTTTCCGTGGGGCGGCTCTGGGTGTCACTGTAGAGGTCGACGCGAAGTTGATTCATGGTGAGATGCATTCCTGGCTGATTCGTCGCTGCGAGCGGGCGGTAACATGCTACCATTTTGCCACTTTCCAACGTCGATTGTCCGAGGTACGAGAATTGAGTCGCGACAAAGATACAACCGGAACTCTGCTCGGAGCGGAAGATCCACCAGCGGTGCAGATCCTGCGCGCGGGGGCGCCATCACCGTTTTTTCTCACCTGCGAGCACGCCGGTGAGATCTTTCCAAAACGTCTCGGCACCCTCGGATTGGGTTCCGCGGACCTCGAACGTCACATCACTTACGATATCGGCGCGGCCGCTGTCGCCAGGAGTCTGTCGCAACGGTTGAATGCGCATCTGGTGTTGCAGACTTATTCACGATTGGTGGTGGACTGTAATCGCTCGCCGGATGCAGGCGATTTCATTACTGCCACGAGCGAGGATACGGAGATCCCCGGTAATCGTGATGTGACCGAGCAACAGGCGAAGGCGCGCGCCGATGAAATTTTCCACCCTTACCATGACACCATCGCCACGGCTTTGGACGAGCGGGAATCAGCCGAGCGAATCACCGTTCTGGTGGCGGTGCACAGTTGCACACCAGTCTTTCACGGCGTGTCGCGTCCGTGGCACGTGGGTGTGCTCTATGAGCACGATCCCAGATTCGCACTGATTCTTCTCGATCTGCTCGCGGATGAGGGTCATCTTTGCATAGGTGATAACGAACCCTATTACATGACCAGCGACAAGGATTACGCGGTGCCCGTACATGGACAGAACCGAGGTCTTCCCCACGTGGAGCTGGAGATCCGTCAGGATCTAATCGCGTCGCCGGAGGGTCAGGAGGAGTGGGCGGAGTTCCTCGCGGACATTTTGCGCGAAGGACTGGGGCGCATGAGCGAGGCTGGACATCTTTGAATTTTCTTTATTTTGTCGCACCTCAAAGCCGGCGCACCCCAAGTCCCGGCGCATCGGTCGTACGCATGTAACCGTCCTCCAGAACGAAACCACCTTCTACCACATCGCGGGCCAGATCCAGACTGCCATCCAGATCCAGGTAGCGCGTCGCTGGCGACGCAAGCGCGGCGTGCAGGGCCGCGCTGATACTGACGATGCTTTCATCCATGCAACCCCACATCAATTCGATGCCGGCGGTATCGGCGATGTCGGCAATTTTTCCCGCCGCGCGCACGCCGCCGCATTTCATGAGCTTGATGTTGAATATTCCGCAGGCCCGTGGCGGCTCGATGAGCGTCAGGGCGTCACGTGCACCCAGCAGGGTCTCGTCGGCGGCGAGGCGTGCACGCACGCTTTCGGGTAGCGCACGCATGGCGTCGATGTCGTTCGCGGCCATGGGTTGCTCGAGAAACTCGATGTTCAGTTCCCTCGTGTGATCCACGAAGGTGCGCAACTGCTCGCCACTGTAGCCCTGATTGGGGTCCACTCGGATCCCGATATTCTTACCGATACGTTCACGCAGGCTCGCGAGCCGTGCCAGGTCCTCATCCAGCGAGTGTCCGAGTTTGACTTTCAGGATCTTGAAGCCGCGCCCCACATACTCATCCGCTTCTTCCACGGTTTCATCCACGGGCTTGATGCCGATGGTAATTGACGTGGGCAGGCTCTGGTGGGCGCGGCCGAGCACCTCCACCAGGGGTAACCCGAGATGTTGCGACAGCAGGTCGTGCAGGGCGATGTCCACGGCGGCGCGTGCTGCCGGGGTTTTCGGCATGTTCATACCGAGCTCGCGGCACAGCGCCGGCAAAGTGCGTGGATCTCTTCCCCGGAGCCAGGATAGGGCATCTTCTTGTAAGGCTGCATTGCAGGCTTCACGGGTTTCACCGGTCACCATGGCTTCAGGCGACGCACAGCCGATGCCGGTGAGACCATTGTCGGTGGTGATCTCCACAAAGCTCATCTGCACGTCATCGATGCTGCGAAAGGTGATGGTGTAGGGTCGAGTCAGCTCGAAATCTTCGCTGCGCGTACTAATGCCCGTAATTTTCATCGGCGCTGCTCCTCGATGTATTCCTGCATGACAGGCACCAGGCGATCCAATCCTTCTTCCAATGGTCGCAGCACCGGAATGCCCAACTCATGCTCGTAGGCCTGTTGTTGTGCGATCAGCTCGTCACCACTGACATGGGCGCCATTGAGTGTGACGGCAAGCGTGCGAGCACCGTACATGGCGATGAGTGCTATCTCATCGGCGACGGCCGGAATGCGCAACTGCTGTTCCTCATAGCCTTCGAAAAATTCCCGCCCGGTCGCGTGCTGCAGCACTACGCCGCGCGCGCCACCCGACAAAAGAAACTCCGCGCCGCACGGGCCGCTGGGATTGCGTAACGACGACTGGCCTTCGATCACCATGATGTCTGGTTCCACTTCCCTGTCGCAGGTGACGATGGCGTGTTCGACTTCTCCACTCACGTAGTCGTTGATGACGGAATCGAACACGAAGCCGTAGCGCGCGCCCTGCATCCAGCCGGTTTGTCCGGTATAGATCATTTCCGCACGCATTCCTGAATCGTTGAGCGCCTGCACCAGCAGGCGTGTAGTCGTTCGTTTGCCCAGCGCGCAGTCGGTTCCGAGAACCGCAACCCGGGGTGCGCGTACGTGCTGAATGTCACCTTCCCAGAAGTGCAAAGTGCTTTTGGCTGGTGACTTGCGCAGATCGATGAGCTCGACCCCCGCGGCTTCGGCGGCTGCCGCGATCTCGGCGTCCTCCGAGGCGACATCGTGCAGGCCATTAACGATGGTGAGTCCGCGCTTAACGGCTTCCAGCACCGTTCCTCGCATCTCCTCGGTGAAGTGGCCTCCATGGGTAGCGATGCCGACGACGCAGTATCGGGGCGCCTGCTCGGACACCGATAACGCCTCCGCGAGGCTCGCGACGATGGGAATTTCGCGCCGCACGTTATCCAGAGATTCGCCGGCGTCCTCTCCGGCACAGTCGGGATCGACCACGGCGGTCACCTGATAGCGATCGCTTCCGCGGATGAGGCCGTGGGCCACCTTGCCGTTCGGAGTCTTGAACAGGCGATTGGCAAGGACGATGGCAGGACTTTTCATGGCAGTCAGGCTCCCTGATTGTTTTTTTGTCTATCCGAGTACATAGGGCCGCGGCCCTGTGTACTCGGTTCTGACGGCCCTGACAAGCCGGCAGAGGGCAGGGAGATAGTAACGGCTAACGAGCGGCGGTGAGGAGTCGGCTGGTCTCGCTGTACTTGGAAAACAGCGCGTCATAAGTGGCTTGAGACCATTTGCGCAGTTTCATGGCATCGAGGACGAACCGGGCCTGGCGCAAATGGCTGTCGGCCTTGTCGAATTGGCGGGCGTTGGTGGCTTTCTGTGCCTTGGCCAGGTACCGCTCGACAATGCTCTCGATGCCCAGCCGGGCATGGTCGTTGCTCTTGTCTATGGCCAGCACGGTCAGGTAGTCCGAAAGGGCGTTGCGCTTCTTCGGCTTGCTGAGCCGACCGGCGCGCAGATTTTCGTCGCCGGCCGCCAGCAGCACTACGATCTTCTCCTTCCGGGTAAGCGGTTTGGCGGGTTTCTTCGCGGTCGTCTTCTTCGGCGCCGGCGCTGCCTTGGCTGGGGTCTTTGCCGGCGCTGGCGGCGGCGCGGCCTTGGCCATCTTCTCCGGTGTTTTCTTCGGTGCCGCCGGGGTGGGGACTGCCGGTGCCTTGGCCACTGGGGCCGCAGGCGTGGGTGTGCTCTCGGCGGTTTGTGTTGGCACAGGTTGCGGGGGAGGAGGTGCGGCTTTCGTTGTGGATGCTTGCGCTGGGTTGCTCGCGGCAATCCCATCGATGATCGATGCTTTTTCCTCCGCAGGCGCGGTTTCGGTCTTTGCAACCGGCGTCACCGGCGTGCTGGTCTTCGCAGGTTCCAGTGTGATCCCGCTGCTGCTTTGCACGGTGGGCTCTACCGGTGGCTCGTTGCCGGATTGCGCTGCCTGCCCGGTCTGCACCGGCTGGATCGCTGCCGGCTGGGTCGATGGGGCGCTTTCCGGAGTCGTGGGATGCAGGCTCAACCAGGCCGCCACGGCAACGCCGGCAACGACGACAATGCTGGTGGCGACGAACCAACCCCGACCGGAAGCTTTCGCTGCCTCGGAAGCCGCCTGCAACTCGGCAATCGGCACCGTCCTGGTCGCGCTATCCACGCTTGTTGCCGGCGCGTCGTGGCCGCCCTCGAGGACGAAATCCACCTGCTCCACAGGGGTCGTATCGGCGTTGACGGCCACCGTCTCGGCTCGCTGATTCACCGCACCGGCCGCCACCAGTTGTCGCCAGAGCGCCACTGACTGGGGCCGCTCTCCCGGCGGAAAGGCCAGAGCGCGGTCGATGGCGTGGAGAAATTCCTGTGAATAGTTCTCCAATTGCATTTCCGCGCAGGGCTGAAAAGGGTCGCGCTGCTCGTCGAGAAGCAAATCCGCGCGCGCCGCGGCGTCGGTGGGGCCTTGTCCGGTTACCGCTCGGTACATGGTTGCGCCGAGGGCATAAATGTCGGTCCAGGGGCCCTGCTTATCGCTTTCCCGGGTGGCGTTGTACTGCTCGAAGGGCGCGTAGCCCGGGGACACGAGACTGGTCAATGTGCGCGTTTCCACGCCCAGCGCCAGTCGCGCCGATCCGAAATCCAGCAGCACGGGCACACCGTCTTCGCGCAGGTACACGTTGCTGGGTTTGATGTCCCTGTGGATGAAGCCGGCGTCGTGCACCAGCTCCAGCCCATCGAGCAAATTCAGCAGAATCTTCTTCAGTGCCGGCTCGCCGGTAACCTGTTTGAACTTGAGCATATTCTCGAAGCTTTCCCCGCGTTCGTACTCCATCACCATGTACGCGGTGTTATTCGCTTCGAACACGCTCATGACGCGCACGATGTTGGGGTGGCGAAACTTTGCCAGGGTGCGCGCTTCGGTCAGAAAGCGGTTCAGGCCCCATCCGTAGGTATCGGTGTGGGTGCCGCTCAGGGGTTGCACCGCGCTGTCCTGGGTGCGCACTGCCAGATCGCTGGGCAGAAATTCCTTGATGGCGACCAGTTGGTCGAGATTTGAATCCCGGGCCAGATAGGTGATGCCGAACCCGCCCTGTCCGAGAATTGAGTCAATCTCGTACCAGTGCAGGCTGTAGCCCTCGGGTAAGGCGTGGTGGTGTCTGGCGGGGCTCACGTGTTATTGCCGGGCTCGGGTCCTGGTTAGGACAACATAGCGGGTCGGAGGGCGGGGCTCAATGAGGCGCTTCGCCGTCACGCTTGCCTGGATCCTGTATACTGGATATAAAAACAGTATATAGGTTGATTCGAGGACCAGCCCGTGCCGGCACTTCCCCTGCCTGGCTATGCTGAGCTGCACGCGATCTCCAATTTCAGCTTTCTCAGGGGTGCCTCGCATCCGGAGGAGCTGGTACTGCGAGCCGCGCAGCTGGGCTACGCCGCTATTGCCATTACCGACGAGTGCTCGCTGGCGGGCGTGGTGCGCGCCCATACGGCGGCCAGGGAATGCGATCTGGCGCTGATCATCGGCAGCGAGTTCATACTGGAGGACCATTTGCGTCTGGTGCTGCTGGCCACGGATCGGGCCGCCTATGGCCGGCTTGCCCGGCTTATCACCCGCGGGCGCCGGGCCGCGGACAAGGGCAGCTACAGGCTCACGATGGCCGATCTGGAAACCGATCTGGAGGGCTGCCTCGCATTGTGGCTGCCCCGGGACGACGGGGTCGAGTTCGGTCCGGGGCTTGCCCGGGCCCGCTGGATCGCGGAACGTTTTCCCTCCCGGGCGTGGCTCGCCGTGGAACGGCTTTGCACCCGCGACGACACGCTGCTTCTCACACGCTTAGCGCATCTCGGGGAGCGGGCAGGCCTGCCGCTTACGGCTGCCGGGGATGTACACATGCACAGCCGTTCCCGGAGGGTTTTACAGGATACTCTTTGTGCCATTCGTCTCGGTTGTACGGTGGCCGGTGCCGGCCTGCGACTGCACGCCAACGGCGAGCGTCATCTGCGCAGCCGCGAACGCCTTGCCCATCTCTATCCCCGGGAGCTGCTCGAGGAGAGCGTCGCCATCGCCGCGCGCTGTCAGTTTTCCCTGGACGAGCTGCGCTACGAGTACCCCGAGGAGTTGGTGCCGGTGGGTATGACTGCCGGCGAGCATTTGCGCGCGCTCACCGAGGAGGGCATCCGCAGGCGCTGGCCCGAAGGGATTTCATCGAAGTTGCGTGATCAAATCGAGCACGAGCTCGCGTTGATCGCCGATCTCCACTACGAGCCTTACTTCCTCACTGTGCACGATATCGTGCGCTTTGCGCGCCACCACGACATTCTGTGTCAGGGTCGTGGTTCCGCTGCCAACTCCGCCGTGTGTTTCTGTTTAGGTATTACCGAGGTGGATCCCGCGCGTATGGAGATGCTCTTCGAACGTTTCATTTCCCGGGAACGTAACGAGCCGCCGGACATCGACGTGGACTTCGAGCACGAGCGGCGCGAGGAAGTCATTCAGTACATCTATGAAAAGTATGGCCGCGAGCGCACCGCTATCGCCGCCACCGTCGTCACCTATCAGCCGAGAAGCACCGTGCGCGATGTGGGCAAGGCGCTGGGCTTCGATCTCGCCCAAGTGGATCGTCTTGCTAAATCGCTTATGTGGTGGGATGGCAAGCAGGTGATACCGGAACGCTTCCGCGAGCTGGGATTCGATCCGGACAATCCCATGATGCATCGCCTCGCGACCCTGGTGGACAGTCTGGTGAGTTTCCCCAGGCATCTGTCCCAGCATACCGGTGGTTTCGTCATCGCCCGTGACGATCTGTCGGCGCTGGTGCCCATCGAGAATGCCGCCATGGCGGATCGCACTGTTATCCAATGGGACAAGGACGATCTGGAGGCTTTGGGTTTGCTCAAGGTGGATGTGCTGGCGCTCGGTATGTTGACGGCCATCCACAAGAGCTTCGACCTTATCGCCGAGCATCGCGCCCGGCGGCTCAGCATGGCCACGGTGCCGGCGGAGGACCCTGAGGTTTATGCGATGATCCAGCATGCGGATACCGTCGGCGTGTTCCAGATCGAATCCCGTGCGCAGATGGCCATGCTGCCGCGGATGTGTCCTGCGTGCTTTTACGATCTGGTCGTCGAGGTGGCCATCGTGCGCCCGGGCCCCATCCAGGGCGGTATGGTGCATCCGTATCTCCGCCGCCGTCAGGGTATCGACCCGGTGAGCTATCCATCGGAAGCCGTGCGCGAGGTGCTCAAGCGCACCCTGGGTGTGCCCATCTTCCAGGAGCAGGCGATGCAGCTCGCGGTGGTGGCGGCGGGTTTCAGTCCCGGTGAAGCGGATCAGCTTCGCCGCGCCATGGCCGCCTGGCGCCGGCGCGGCGGTCTCGCACCTTTCGAGGATCGCCTTATATCGGGGATGCGCGAGCGCGGTTATGACGAGGGCTTTGCCCGCCAGATCTTCCAGCAGATCCAGGGCTTCGGTGACTACGGTTTTCCCGAATCCCACTCGGCGAGCTTCGCCTTCCTGGTTTACGTGTCCGCCTGGCTGAAATGCCACGAGCCCGCGGTTTTCACTTGCGCGCTATTGAACAGTCAGCCCATGGGCTTTTATGCGCCTTCGCAGCTCGTCCAGGATGCGCGCCGTCACGGTGTGGACGTGTTGCCGGTGGATGTGGCCGCGAGCTTCTGGGACTGCACGCTGGAGAGGAGCGGCAGCGGGGAGCTGGCCCTGCGCCTTGGTTTTCGCATGATCAAAGGTCTCGCCGGGGCGAGCGTCGGAGTGTTGACCGCGGCGCGTGCCGCCGCACCCTTCACCGGTATCACGGATCTTGCGCGGCGTACCGATCTGGCGCGCCGGGATATGAACCGGCTGGCCGCCGCCGGCGCGTTGGAGGGCCTGGCGGGCAACCGCCACAAGGCGCATTGGCGGGTGCTTGGCGTAGAGGCACCGTTGCCGTTACTCGACGTTCCTCATTTCAACGAGGGTGAGCCGATGCTGCCGGTGCCAGGCGAGGGACAGAATCTGGTAGCCGACTTTCAGAGCCTCGGGCTTACGCTTGGCAGGCATCCGGTGGCATTGCTGCGCGCCCATCTGGAGTCTTTGCGCATGCTGACGGCGGCCGACATCCGGCGCTGTCGCCACGGCGAACACGTGCGCGCCGCCGGTATCGTCATCAATCGTCAACGCCCTTCCACCGCCAGCGGCGTGATTTTCATGACCCTGGAAGACGAGACCGGCCATATCAATGTGGTGGTGTGGCCCTGGGTCGTGGAGCGGCAGCGGCGCGAAGTGGTAGGGTCCCGTATGGTAGGCATCCACGGCACCATCGAGCGTGAAGGCGAGGTGGTGCATCTGGTGGTCGGGCGCATCGTCGACCTCAGCCATCTACTCGGACGCCTGCACACCAGCTCCAGGGATTTCAGTTAAAAAGTAAAAAGGGGACAGATCTATTTTTTCCGGCACAACGTCATATTAAGATGAAGCTAAGCAAAAATAGATCTGTCCCCTTTTTACAATTAACTCCACTGAGGAAACGCACCATGGGTTCCCGAGTAGAACTTACTGCAAGTGACGGCCACATTTTGAGCGCTTATCGCGCCGATCCACAGGACGAAGCGCGCGGTGGAATCGTTGTTGTGCAGGAGGTGTTCGGTGTGAATGAACACGTGCGCGGTGTATGCGACGGGTACGCTGCCGACGGGTACGCGGTAGTGGCGCCGGCGCTGTTCGATCGTGTCAAGCAAGGTGTGGAGTTGGGCTACGAGGGCGCCGATCTGACCCATGGCCGCGAGTTTCGTGCTGAACTCGGCTGGGATAACCCGTTGCTCGATGTGGAAGCAGCCGCGGCGGTGTTGCGTCCGGTCGGTAAGGTCGCCGTTATCGGCTATTGCTTCGGCGGCTCAGTTGCCTGGTTAGCCGCCACGCGTCTCGTGGTGGATGCCGCCGTGGGATATTACGGAGGCCAGGTCGCCGACTTCATCGAGGAAGAGCCCAAGTGTCCGGTACTGCTTCACTTCGGTGAGTCCGACGCCTTTATTCCCATCGAAAGCGTGGACAAAGTCCAGGAGAGACGTCCGGACATTCCCTTGTACCGATATCCGGCCGGTCACGGATTCAACTGCGAGTCCCGCGCCGACTATCACGAGGAAAGCGCCAAACGCGCGCGCACGCGCACGCTGGACTTCATCCGTCTGCATATTGGATAAAACAGCAACGCGGTCAGGCGTGTCGTACGCGTTTGCGTGAATTCTCGATTGCGTGCGATTTGCCGATGGCGGGGCCAACGGCGAAATCGAAACCTATTTCACGCAGAACCCCCAGCGCGGCTTTGGATTCGACCCACGGTGCGACTGACTGTTTCCCGGTAATGCGGGCGATTTCCACCAGGTTAGCTGCCAGTGTCCGCGCCACAGGGTTGTCGACGATGTCGTTGACGATATCCACGTGCACTTTGAGAGAGTCCACCGGCAGTTGTGCGATTGCACGCACGATTGCCTGCCCGGTGCCGAATCCATTGATGGCGAAGTGTGCACCCAACTCGCCCATGCAGTCGATGAATCGACTGCTCGCCGAATTGCCGTCGAGAAGTGTCGCCTCTGGGAGGCCGAAACTAATCTTGTCGGCGGGTACGCTACTTTCGTTCAATAGAATAACGGCGCTGGTGACGAAATCATCGTCGCGCAACGACGCGCTTGTAAGATCGATACAGCAATGCAGGAGCGTGGAAATCCGCTCGGGATCCTCGGCGAGCCAGCCCAGGGCGTGCTCGAGGGACCACCGGTCCAGCTCTGGCGCGATGTGATAGTGCTCCGCGGCCGGCAGGAAGATCGATGCCGGAACTTCGCTGCCCTGTTCGTCGCGCATGCGCAGATGCAGTTCCAAAGATTGCTGTTGAGAAGTGTCGGCGGCGGCAGGGTCGGTCAACGGTAAGACCGGGTGCAGCACCAGAGAAAACAGGTCTTCTTCCAGCGCGTTGTTAATACGGGTCAGCCAGTGTGCTTCCTGGCGGCGGCGGGCGAGTTCCAGGTCGTTGCTCGAGCAAACGTGTACACGGTTGCGGCCGTGCTCCTTGGCGAGATAGCAGGCGTTGTCCGCTGCGGACAATATGTCGGCGACGCTCTGGGATGTGCGTGATATGGGCATCAATCCGATGCTGGCGCCAATCTGGAAGCTCGCACCCCGCCACAGGAAGCGGAATGCGGAAATC
The DNA here is from genome assembly GCA_009937425.1 of Gammaproteobacteria bacterium. GTDB lineage: Bacteria > Pseudomonadota > Gammaproteobacteria > HK1 > HK1 > JAABYT01. The sequence goes on along the minus strand of JAACFO010000025.1, from coordinate 21,115 downwards.
GCTTTACGCAGGCTTTCCGTGAGGCGTTCTGCTTGTTCGAGACTGCAGTGCTCGATGATGATTCCGAATTCGTCGCCTCCGAGGCGCGCGAGTGTATCGCGCTGGCGCATCTGGTTGCGCAACAAAGAGCTTATCTGCTTGAGTAGATTATCGCCGGCGGTGTGTCCGCAGGTATCGTTGACTACCTTGAATTGGTCGAGATCGAGATAGCACAGTGCGTGCTCGCCGTTGCCGCCTCGTGCACCGCCCAGCACGCGACCCAGGCGCTCTTCGAATTCCCTGCGGTTTACCAGGCCGGTCAGCGAATCGTGGCTCGCCTGGTGGGCGAGCTGACGCGACATGCGATGAGACCCGGTCACGTCACGGCCGGTGCCGCGGTATCCCTGAAATATGTTGTTCTGGTCGAAAACGGGTTTGCCGCTGATAGTGTGCATCCGCAGCTCTCCATCCGCGCCGTTAATTTCCAGCTCTAAATTGTCGAACTGGCTGTCGCTCTCGAGTTGCTCGATGTGCGCCCGGCCGGAATCCTTGTGCGGGCAAATGGTCGCGAACCATTCCGTATGGGTAAGGCCGAGCAGATTCTGCGCCGAATTCCCCGTTATCTCCTGGTAGCGCTCTGACAAGTAGCTGAGTCGAAGATCGGCGTCCAGTTCCCAGAACCAATCCGCCGCGGTGTCGGCAAAGTCACGGAATCGCTGCTCGCTCCAGCGCAGCCCCTCTTCGGCACGCCGGCGTTCCGTCACGTCGATGATAGTGCTCTGGATTGCCTGTTGTCCGTCCCACTTTACGACGCTGACGACGTTTTGCAGGGTAACGATGGTGCCATGTTTGCGCACGGCGTCGAATTCATACTGACTGGGAGCAGGCTTGCCGCGCATGCGGGCCTGCATGTAGCGGCGTCGGCGTTCGCGATCGTAGGGGGCTATGTGATTTTCTACGCTGCCGAGCACCATTAACTCCTCGGGTGAGTCGTAGCCGAGGATGGCCGCATAGGCGCGATTGAGGAACAGCGGCGTCCAGTTGCGGTGGATCAGGATCCCCTGGATCGAGCCTTCGATGAGGTTCCGGAAGCGATCCTCGCTATCCTTGAGCTTTATCCTGAGTTCTGTGTTCGCGGCCATCAGTGGATCCCGCGATGACAGTGGAGCGTGCCTGGGTTAAGCTCCGGGCCGTTGCGCCGCGGGCAACTTGGTGCACGCGGTTTGCGCAAGTGAGGCAGGTAATCATGAGTAAATATCGTATCGCCGTGATCCCGGGAGACGGCATTGGAAAGGAGGTCGTGCCTGAAGGGATCGGCGTTCTCGAAGCCGTTGGCAGGCGATTTGGCATCGAGTTTCAGTTCGACGAGTTTCCCTGGAGCTGCGAACACTACGCGCGTACCGGCAGCATGATGCCCGAGGACGGCATCGAACAGATTCGGGGTCACGACGCTATCTTTCTTGGCGCTGTGGGATTTCCCGGTGTTCCGGATCACGTGTCTTTGTGGGGCTTGTTGATCCCCATCCGTCGCAGCTTCCAGCAGTACATTAATCTGCGCCCGGTGCGCCTCCTGAACGGAATAGTCTCGCCGCTGCGTGATCGGACCGCAGCTGATATCAATTTTTACGTCGTGCGTGAGAATGTCGAGGGTGAGTATTCGGAGATCGGCGGGCGTCTCAACGAGGGTACCGACGACGAGATCGTGATGAAAGAAACGGTCTTCACACGCAAGGGCGTCGACAGGGCCATGCGCTACGCCTTCGAGCTCGCGCGCACCAGGGATGCCAAGCACGTGACGTCGGCCACCAAATCCAATGGCATCACCCACACCATGCCCTACTGGGACGAGCGCTTTCGCGCCATGTCCAGCGAGTACCCCGACATTCGCACCGATCAATTCCATATCGACATTCTCACCGCCCACTTCGTGCTGCACCCGGACTGGTTCGACGTCGTCGTGGGCAGCAACCTGTTCGGCGATATTCTTTCCGACCTGGGGCCAGCGGTTGCCGGCACCATCGGTATCGCCCCGGGGGCCAACATCAACCCACCGCGGGAATTTCCGTCCATGTTCGAGCCGGTTCACGGCTCGGCGCCCGATATTGCCGGCCAGGGCATCGCGAACCCCATTGGCCAGATTTGGTCTGGCGCCATGATGCTCGAGCATCTCGGCCACCCCGAGGCTGCGAAGGCTGTGGAGGAGGCCATCGAGACCGTCCTCGCGGAGCCGTCGCTGCACACTCCCGATATGGGAGGCAAGGCGACTACCGCCGATCTGGGCGGCGCCATAGCCGAAGCACTTGGCTGACGGCCCCTGCCCACGCGTTTTCGATGGCGTAGAGAGATTGGACGCCGCTACTGTGAATGCATGCGTCAGCCGCCTCCGACGTAATGCCAAAGCAGCGGCGTCCGCTTGAAATATCGGTCACCAGGGAGTGATCTTGAGTAAATATCCGGGTTGTGGCGGTGGCAGGGCTTACAAACGGGCGTAAACCGAGAATTCCGTCACGCGGGCGGGAGTTATTCCATAGGTACAGGCACAGCCGGAACCCAGCGCGAGCATGACCCTGCCCATCGAAGCCGCCGCCCTGGTACTGGTCGCGGCCTTCCTGCACGCCGCATGGAATGCGTTGGTCAAGGTGGGTCAAGACCGGCTGGTGGTGCTGGCCATCGCCAACACCACCGGGGTATTCATTGCCCTGGTGATTTCACCCTTTGTATCCCTGCCTTTACCCGCCAGTTGGCCATTTTTGCTGGCCTCCATCGCCCTGCATACCGGTTACTATTTCTTTCTCATTCACGCTTACCGCGTCGGTGATTTAAGCCACGTTTATCCAATGGCCCGCGGGCTGTCGCCAATGCTGGTGGCTCTGCTTGCCGCCGTATTCGCGAACGAGATCCCACCTCCCTGGGGCATGTTGGGTGTGGCGCTCGCCTGCGCGGGCATTGTCAGTCTCGCTTTTGAATCGGGACCACCGTGGCGAGGTGACGCCCGCCCGGTAATCTACGCCGTAGGAACGGCAGTCTTCATCGCCGGGTATACCCTGATGGATGGTATGGGTGTACGGCGCGCCGGGGATCCCCTGTCTTACATTGTCTGGCTGATGTTGCTCGATGGCATTCCCATCACTCTTTTCACGGCCTATGTACGACGCCCCCAGCTGGTTGCCTTCATCGGAGGAAACTGGCGCGCCGGTTGCACCAGCGGCGCGCTGCAGTTCGGGGCTTATGGTCTCGTTATCTGGGCAATGAGTCTCGGCGCCATGGCGTCGGTGTCGGCTCTGCGGGAGACCAGCGTCATATTCGCTGCCATCATCGGTGCAATCGTATTAAAGGAGCGGGTCGGAGGCTTGCGCATCGCGGCGGTGATATTGGTCGCCCTGGGAGTCGTGTTGATGCGCGTTGCGGACCTATAATCGGCGGACTGGGGGAGTGACTCGTAGCCGACCCCGCTGAGGGCGCCGGTTTCCCCTGGGACAAAAATATAGTCAAAGGAGAGAGAAAATGGCCAAGCCCACCCTGTACGGTCCTGGATACAGCACTTACACCCGCGCCGCCCGTCTGGCGATGGAAGAGAAGGGCGTCGACTACGATCTGGTGGAGGTGGACTTCATTGGCGGCGGCATGCCCGAGGAGCAGCTGGCACGCCAACCGTTCGGCAAAGTGCCGGCGTTCGAGCACGACGGATTGATGCTCTACGAAACGTCAGCCATCGCACGGTATATCGACGAGGCCTTCGAGGGTCCGTCTCTGCAGCCGTCTGACCCCGCGCAACGGGCGCGCATGACGCAAATCATTTCCATCATCGACTCTTATACCTATCCGCGCACTGTTGGTGATCTGGTTGTCCAGCGACTGATAGTGCCGATGCTCGGCGGCACCGCGGACGAATCTATCATCGAGGCGGCGCTCCCCGAAGTAGACAAGAGCATGCGTGAGTTGGAAAGAATGCTGGGTGATCAGGAATTTCTGACTGGAAACAGCTTGAGCCTTGCCGATCTATGTGTGGCGCCGATCTTTGCGTATTTCGTCAATACGCCGGAAAGCAAGGACATCCTGGAGGACAAAGCCAGCCTCAACGCCTGGTGGCAACGCATGGCATCCCGGGACAGCATGACGAACACGCAGCCGCAGCTGGGATGATACCGGTGGTGCGTATTAGTAATGAGAAAGGGAGCCGATCTCATTAAGATCAGAAGCAGTCACCGATGAGTACTGCGAGCCAGCCAGGGTCACGGAGCCAGGAAGAGCGCGAACTAAGCGAGCATTTTGCCGACGAGTACAAGCAGGCGCAAACGCCGGTTATTCTGGATCTAGAGCGGGCTGTCTGCGGATGCGACTACGGGGGCACCAGCTGGACGACTCGCGCCGAAGCCGAGCAGATGGGCCGGTTGATGGAACTCTCCGGGGGCAGAAGACTTCTGGAAGTCGGCGCCGGCTCCGGATGGCCGGCGCTCTACCTGGCTGGACAAACCGGTTGCGATGTGACGCTCGCGGACGTGCCTTACGAAGGGCTTCGTATCGCGGCGGATAGAGCGGCGAGAGATCCCGTCGACGGTCACATTTCCCTGGCCGTCGCCGACGGTGCCTTGATGCCATTCAAGGCGGATCTTTTCGATGCCGTCAGCCATTCCGACGTCCTGTGTTGCCTTCCGGCGAAGCGCGGCGTCTTAAATGAGTGTAAGCGGGTGCTCCACCATGGCGGGAAAATGGCATTCACGGTCATTGCGATTGCGCCGGGCTTGTCATCCGCGGATCACGCCCGTGCCGTGGATTCGGGTCCTCCCTTCGTGGAGGCTGAATGCGAGTATCCGGAACTGCTCGAGACGACTGGCTGGAAGATCGTCGACCGAATCGATTTATCGGCCGCTTATGCGGAAACCGGTAAACGGTACATCCGCGAGTTGGAGGCGCGCGCGGATGAGATGAGTGTACTGCTGGGCGAAAAGGAGTTCAGCGAATTGCTGGTGAAGCGACAAACGAACGTGGAGGCAGTCGAGGAGGGGATCGTGCGACGGGATATGTTCGTTGCCAGTCTTTGGGGGGGCGAATCAGGACTGTAGATCGATATTCAACTGTAGCGGGTCGCACCCGATCTAACAAATGACGTGTGATTCGAACATCTCAGATCGACCCCAAGCCGACCTTGTTCCCGCATACGTCTCGCAGACACTCTCGGGCCCGGCGCATTGAGCTGCGAACTATGCGCCTTATGCGGTACACTTCTCACACGGTACCGGGCCAGAGGCCGCACGCGAATAAGCAGCCGGGTGCAGGGTGCCAGCTTGGCCCTCAGGTTTTAATCTGGTCTTTCTCAAGGAGACACGCTATGAAAGTCGATTCGCTCGGGCACGTCGTGCTGAAGGTTACCGACCTCGCACGTTCGGAGGAATTCTACAGCGGCGTGCTCGGCATGCCGGTATGTGCGCGCTTTGACGAGCAGGGCATGAAGATGACGTTCTTCAGCCTCGGCAATCACCACGATCTGGCCATCGCGGAAGTGTCCGGCGAGGGTGACGCTGGTGGCGATCAGGCGGTCGGTTTACACCATGTCGCATTCTGCATTGGTACCGCACTCGACGAACTGGTGGAGGCCAAGGCTCATTTGGAGGCAGCGGGGATCACGCCGGCCCCGGTGGATCACGAGGTTACCAAATCTCTCTACTTTGACGATCCAGATGGCAATACAGTGGAGCTGTATGTGGATGCATCGGATGTGTGGCGTAAAGAACCCCAGCGCGTCGCGCAGGTGAAGGCGTTGCAGCTTTAGGAGCTGAACCGTCTCACGTGCAACACGTAGCTGTTGTATCCCCGTCTGATCGTGCTTCCTGAATTGGCGGACACGGCACGGTGCCGAAAGAGCAGTAGACGCAGCAATCACCTTTGTTCGGTCGTAAGACTTCACCACACCCTTCGCAGTCGTAGAAAAATTGGCAGGCGTCGGTGGGCATCGTTTCTGTTTTTTGGTGTCCGCAGTGAGGACAGGTGAGGGTTGATTCCGTTTGTATGTCAGTCATGCTTTCCTTACCTTCATCATAGCGTAGAGCGTGATTCCCACGAACACGGCGAGTGCGGGTAGCAGCACGTAGTCGAGCCAGCCGACTGCGGCCGACAAACCAACCACACCGAGAAGCACGACCAGCACGGGCGTGAAGCAGCAGATAATGGCAATCACGGTGCCGGTGATACCGACGCGAAGGAGCGAACGAGGTTGCATTACTCAGATTCCGAGGCGACGAGTATGCGTACCGTCTCGCTCCAGAGGGCACCTTTCACGACGCGTGTGCAGTATTTGCGGGGTGTTCATGGCAACTCAGGCAAGGGGTTGGCCGAGGCCTGCAGCTCGTAACGCTGCCTCGTCGGGCCCCTTGCCGGCGCAACAGTCCGCCAACGCGCCGTCTATGGCGATTGCGGGTACCGAAGCAACACCAAGACTCTTAGCCCGCTCCACAACGTCGGGTTGCTGCATGTCCAACACGACGACATCGCATGAGGGGGACGCAATCGTATTCACACGCCGAACGAGCTCATCACACATCGCACAACCTGCACTGAAAATTTCGACTGTTCGCTTCATGTGAGCACCTCTGTTTCAGGGTCTATGGTGCTAGTATGCAATCTGTACCAACTACAGATTCAAGGGAATTATCATGAATGCTCGGTTTGGGATTGGGGCACTTTCTGAACAGACCGGCTGCAACATCGAGACTATCAGGTACTACGAGCGAGAAGGGTTATTACCCAATCCCCCTCGAACCGAGGGTGGCCACCGCGTGTACGACGAGGAGCATTTAAAGCGACTCACGTTCATACGACGTAGCCGAGAGCTCGGGTTCACGCTTGAAGAGGTACGCGGCTTATTACGAATGGTGGATGGTGGGCACTACACCTGCGCCCAGGTAAAAAGCCTGACCCTCGACCACCTCGAGGATGTGCGGGGTAAGCTGGCTGATTTGAAGAAGCTGGAGAAGGTATTGAAGCAGCTCGCTGGCCGGTGTACTGGAGACGAGACCCCAGACTGTCCGATTGTCGAAGCATTGTTTGAGTAACCAATTCCGGACGTTCAGATGGAAGCTGAGATTCGCTTATGAAGTGCGCGCAGTGCCGTACGCGATATAGTGTCACCGACGCACAGCCTGCGCCTGGTGGTTCTCGAGCAAGCGCCAATCCCTGGCGCTAGTGAGCAAAGTCGTTAGACGGTGGGACGATGACAGACCGTGACACTTTTGGTGTTATGGATTGGCTGCGACTTCTGTCCACGATCGCCTGGCTTTTCATCTTCGTGAATTGGCCACAAACTACGTTTGCGGTCACTTTGGTGATCATTGGTGGTGTCTTCATCGCGTTCAATGCGATGGTTTTTTGGATCACCGTGGTCCGCAAGGGGCACGCATCCTCCGTGGCGCCAATTCTTGGCGGCGTCATCGCTGCAGCGGGGATCGCATTGTTGCCGGTGGCTGGGAGTTGGAACTGGGCTTGGGTACCGCTCGTAATCGACTGGGGAGGCTTTCCCATTTTCTTGGCCGGGTGGTATACGGAGCGTTCCAAGTCGTGACCATGCCGCCTGACACACTGCAACGTAGTTGTACAGTGCAACGAATCAGCCTAAAAGGCAGCGAACGGCAATATCCGACCCAGAGCGGCGTGTCGAGGCTCGCGAGCTGAACGGTCGCTCTGGCGCGTTTAACAGCCGCTTATGCTGGAGACAAAGCTGATCGCGATCGAGCTGGAGTCCTACCTCAGTGGACCAGGAGATAATTCTGGCCGGGATGTTCCAGTCGGTCGGGTGGGTTATGATTGGCGACGCACCGGTGACCAGACGAGGGAGGAATCATGAGCGTAGTGCATTGGTACGTGGAGGGTGTCGAGTACTCTAATTGCAATTGCGGCTTCGGCTGCCCGTGTCAGTTCGAGGCCCTACCGACCTACGGCGACTGTCGCGGCGTTGAGGTACTTCGGATTGATAAAGGACACTTCGGTGACGTGGACTTGACTGGCCTCAATGTCGCCATGCTTTACGCATGGCCGGGCGCCATCTTCGAAGGCAAGGGTGAGGTGCAGGTGGTCATCGAGGAGCGTGCGGACGAGAAGCAACGTCAGGCGCTGGAGACCGTTATGCACGGCAAAGAGACGGAAGAGGCGGCGACGCATTGGTGGGTGTACTGCACCATGTCGGACACCATCCACGACACTTTGTATAAACCAATCGAGTATACGGTGGACATTGCGGCGCGCACTGCTCGCGCGGTGATTCCGGAAGTGCTCGAATCGACCGGCAGCCCCATCCGCCCGCCACACGGCGGTGGCGAGCATCGAGCGCGTATCGACATCCCGAACGGCATCGAGTTTGAGTTCGCCGAAATGGGAAGCGCCTGTACGAAGACGGGTAGCGACTCTTCGATTTTACTAGATCTGAAAGACAGCTACGGCCAGTTCAATATTCTGCGCCACTCCGGTACGGGCATCGTGCGCGCCTGAGGCAGGCGGTGGAGTCTACGCCGAGTCCCGTCGAGCAAGTTCTCCGGCGCGACCGCTTGGTCGTGGTGGCCGCGCTCGTGCTGGTCGCCGCCCTCGCCTGGGTTTACACCTTGATCGGGGTGGGGATGGAGATGAACGCGCTCGAAATGACCTACTCGGCATCCGCACCGATAATGACGGGCGATTCGACGACGTCGATGTCCGTGCCGCAGTGGAGCGTTGGCCACGCGACCATCATGCTCACCATGTGGTGGGTAATGATGGTGGCGATGATGCTGCCGAGCGCCGCGCCTACCATTTTGCTCGCCGCCGCGATCAACCGCCGCTCGAACTCGGACCAGCTGCCCTACGGACCGGCCGGCTTCTTCGCCGCCGGTTACCTGCTGGCGTGGTTGTGCTTCAGCGCAGTCGCGGTCGCGGCCCAGTGGGCGCTCGAGAACGGCGGCCAGCTTTCCGCCACTATGCAGGTTACGAGCGCTCAGTTGACGGGTGGGCTGCTACTTGCGGCGGGTTTGTGGCAACTCACCCCAATCAAGCACGCGTGCCTCCGTCACTGCCGTTCGCCGGTGGAGTACCTCACCCGCTACCGGCGTCCGGGGAACCGCGGCGCTCTCGTCACGGGAATGGGGCACGGGACCTATTGTCTCGGCTGCTGCTGGTTTCTGATGGCGCTGCTATTCGCGGGCGGGATAATGAACCTCTACTGGATCGTTGGACTTGCTCTCTTCGTGCTCGCGGAAAAGGTGCTTGCACGTGGAGTGTGGTTTGGGCGCGTGTCGGGGGTGGGGCTGATCTTCGTGGGCACTGCGACGCTACTGCTCTGAACCGGCATTTCGGGCGGCCGCACTTCGTAGGCGGCAATGGCGGCAATCGAGTCGATACCGGACCTTTACGCCCCCGGCCGTTGGGGACTCTGTGTGTCCGCAGTTGGCCGTTTCTCGCCGTAGGCGTTGATATCCATCCGTGGATGCTCAACGGCGACTTCCGACCCATTGCGGTCCCTCATGCCCTGTGCGCATGTAGGTCGGCTTAGGAAAGTCTAGTGGACGATGGCGATGGCGAGCGTTTGGCGGAAATGCTAATCCGGTAAGCCCGCCTTACGCAGTCCATCTAGAAGATGTTCAAGCTGCGCCGGGTCTTTGAAAGGAAATTTGCTCGACCAATAAGCATGCCAGCTTTCGGTATTCTGAAGCTGACTGTCAAGTTCCCCTTTGGCGCGGTGGCGAAACTCCTTCGCCGCCGCTCGGGTTTCGTCGTCGCGCCCGAGTTGCGCATGGCACGCAGCAATACTTGCCTGAACGTCCACGCCGGGCTTTGATATTCTTGCGAATGTCGCAATTGCGTCAATGTACTGCTCAGCAAAGTACTCGGCGTACCCCTTGCTCCACAGACAGCCATCGGGCAGAAAAGGGTTTCGACGGATGGCCTCGTTGGCGCAATGAATGCCTTCTTGAAAGTCCCCGGAGCACATCGAGAACTCGGCTTTGAAGCAATAGTTCCAGTAGTTGTTGGGATTTAGTTCGAGCGCTCTGCGGGTGTGCACCCCCGCGAGCTCGAAGTTTGATTTAGCACTGAAGTACAACCAGGCTAGCAGAAGATGAGGCTCACTATCGAGCTCATCCAGCTCCGCCGCCCTTCGTGCGAGCTCAAGTGCGCGATCGGCTGCAGCATCTGGTGCCGTAGACCAATCCGACTTGTACTCCGCGTTGAACGTCTGTGCTAACCAGAGGTGTGCTGACGCATAGTCAGGGTCGAGCGCGATTGCCTGTTCGAGCACTGCCCGTGCTTTTAGGGCGTCATCCTTTGAACAATGCGTTTCGTTAAGGTGGTATTTGCCGCGTAGAAGGTGGTCGTAAGCCGACAGGTTCGCTGGGCTTTTTAGCGACGCGCGCCTCCGACTGGCGTCCTCGAGCCGACCTGACAGAGTGGATATTATCGTCTGCGCCACATCGTCTTGAACGGCAAAGACGTCCTCGAGCGAACGGTCATAAGTCTCGGCCCAAAGATGGCCCCCGGTAGCACCCTCGATGAGTTGGGCCGTAATCCGCAACCGGTTCCCGGCTCTTCGCACACTACCTTCGAGCAGATACCGCACGCCGAGCTTCCTGGCCGCTTCAGCACTGTCCAATGATTCACCTTTCAAGGCAAATGTGGAGCCTCGGGACATGACAACAAGCTCCCGGAACCGACTGAGCCCAGTGATAATATCTTCGGTCATCCCGTCGCTGAAATACTCCTGCTCCGCGTCACCGCTCATGTTCGCGAACGGCAAGACGGCGATGGATGGTTTCTCCGGCAGTTCGGCGGCCGTTTGTTTGTGCTGGGCGTCTGCGTGGATTGCACTATCTTGAATCGCCGCTCGATAAGCCATCACCGGTTCAGCGATATTCTTGACCTCCTGCTCACCCATACATTCGAACTCAAGCGGGAGCTTGTTGCCCAACGCAAGACGCACTGACTCGGAAATGCAGATGCCACCTGGCTGCGCCAGGCTCTCGAGCCGGGCGGCCACATTGACGCCGTCACCGTAAATGTCACCCCGGTCCTCTATGACATCGCCTAGATTCACGCCAATACGGAACTGCACCTTCCGGTCGTCGGGCACTTCTTGATTGCGCGTGTTGATTTCATTCTGAATGGTGACGGCCGAAGAAAGCGCATCTACCACCGCATCGAACTTCGCAAGCACAGCGTCGCCCGCATAGTGCATTACCAGGCCACGATGGGACTCGATGGCGTTGGCAATAAGGTCGAGAGACTCGCTGAGCGTACGGTGAGTGGCGTCCTCATCCTCCCCGGTCAGCCGACTATATCCTGCTACATCCGCATACAGGATGGCGGCGAGCTTTCGCGGTAAGCGGTCGGATTCCATCTAAAGACCTCAAGTCCTGAGGCGGCACCTCGGGAATGTTATCGCAAGACCGTATTCAGGTCATTCCGTCGTGTCGGTTGGACTGGTGAATGTCTGAATTTGGGTCAGATCCGGACTGTCAAACGTGAGGTTTCCACGTGTGCCGAATGACCGTTTGTGGCCGTTTCGCGCCGTTCCGGCACTGAAACTTCTATCGGCCCGCTGAGTGGCGACTTCCGACCCTTTTTGGTCAGTCGCGACCTGATCGCCGAACGTCCGCTACGTGGAAAAGCCGCCACTCAGTTCCATGCCGATTTAGATTCAGTCAATTTGCAGCAGAAATAATGCGCCTGCAATTTTGCAGGCGCATTAAGGTTGCAAAGCGAGTCTTTGCTTAATCGATAGGTTGCGTGGGAGGGGGATTCAACCCTTCCAGTTTGCCCTTAATCAGCCAGTCTGACGATAATCCGGTAGCCGGTTCGCTGCGGGGAGCGGTATCCCACTCCTTACTAGTGCCCATGGGCCAGGATTCATGGTTAAAGGTGACTTCCCGCACTTCAATGTGATCCTTAGTCACGTTCAAGATGGTTAAGTCATCCGCCATGGTCAAGGGACCACCATAGGTCTTGCGGACACGTTCGAATATTTCCAACTCAATGTCGCGGTGGTTCCAGTAGTGATAGGCGACCGCCATGCGCGGCTCCACCATGGACATCAGCTTACCAAAACCTTCGGGAGGCGTATGGATCTGCGACGTTACCCAATAGGCCTGTTTATAGGGGAAGCCAGAGATCCTCACCCACTGCTCTGGAGTAAAGAAACACTCATGTACGACAACATCAGCGCCTTTGGCTTCCTTGGCAAACCATTTGTTTGGCACACTATCGCCACCGAACACAAAACTCAGCCCGTTCCAGTCCAGACGAAAGCTAACCGAACCATCACGAATATGGATGGCCGGAAACGTTGTAACCTTCACGCCGTTTTTGTCGTAAATGACGGCAGTCTTCGAATAGTCAAATTCATGAGCAACTATCTCACCACCGGCATTCGGTAGGGTGCCCGCCCGCGATGTGACATCCCATGCCCAGGCCGCACGAACATGATCGATATGCACCTTAGTACCCAACTCAGGCGATGAGCCCGACGGGCCGTAAACATGTAACGGGGTGTAGCGGCCGTTCAGCCATCCCCCGACCCACAATGCGGCAACATCGCCGACATGATCGGTATGGAGGTGACTGGCAAACACTTTGTCCAACTTTGCGTAATCGACCTCGAGGCCGGCAAGCCGATCGGTGGCGCCGGTACCCACGTCAAACAGGAAAGACTCTCCATTGCCGAGTTCAACCAGAAAGGATGCTGCGACATTACTGGGTGATTGATTCGGCATACCTGTGCCCAGGGCGGTAATGCGCATTTCATCCTTGCCCACTCTTTCTGTACCGGGGAAATAGGTGCGGGGATACTTGTTGTCCCTAATTTCCTGGGGAATGCGGCCAGACGGGACGTTCATGCCATCTACTTTATCTGGTTTCGCCAGAGCAGTGCTGCCCGACAGGATTGCACAAATTACCACCGTGAGAAGGGTCGTGAGGGTGTTTTTCATTGCGGAATACTCCCAAGCTTTTCTTAGTTCTCTGCGAGACGAGAGAGTCTAACTGCACCAAAGTTAGAGGCAAACACCCCGTTGATATCCGATTGGGGGTCGGTGCCTGCTGATTGCCAAATTTCCCCTGGATGAGCGATTTCAGTTGCGACCAGTCACCCAGGCCAGCTGACGTGATTGGCTGGTTCTGGCCGGTTCCCGCCTATCGCACTGCAACATAGTTGTATCACGCAGCGAACGGAAAAAACCGACCCAAAGCGGGCTTTCGCACTTGTTTCCCGCAATGTCTGGTGGGGACCACAAAGCAGATTAACGAACGTCAAGCACTTCCGGCTAAACTGATGGGTACGCAGGGAACCGCCAGTACAAATGTCCGATCGCGTCACTCGATGGTTAGAGGAAGTCGGTCTCGGCGAGCACGCAGAATCGTTCGCCGTGAACGACATTGATTTCGGTCTTCTGACCCAGCTCAATACCGAAGATCTCAAGGAACTTGGACTCTCGGTTGGCCATCGGCGGCGGTTTCTCGATGCCGCGGCAAAACTCGACAAGACAGCGTCAGAGGATGCTGGAATCTCGAGTATGTCCGCACCCCATGGAGGGGCCGAGCGTCGTCAACTCACGGTGATGTTTTGCGATCTCGTGGGCTCCACTGAGCTATCCCAGAGGCTCGATCCCGAAGACCTACGCGAAGTTAATCGCGCCTATCAAGACGCCTGCAAGGCGGCGATTGAGCGATACGATGGCTACGTCGCTCGGTATATGGGTGACGGTGCTCTCGCGTACTTCGGCTTTCCCCAGGCCCATGAAGACGATGCGGAACGAGCGGTTCATGCGGGTCTCGATCTCGTGCAGGCCATGAATCGATTAAATGCAGATATCTCGAAAGAACAAAGTGTTGAATTGCAAGTCAGGATAGGGATCGCAACCGGTCCGGTGGTGGTGGGAGATCTCATCGGCGAGGGCGCTTCCCAAGAAAGTGCAGTAGTCGGCGAGACGCCGAACCTTGCAGCGCGTCTGCAAGCGCTCGCCGCTCCTAACACGGTGTTAATCGACCCCGGCGCTCACACCTTGGCAGCTGGTCATTTCGAATACGAAGACCTTGGCACTCATGAGTTGAAAGGAATCGCGGAGCCGGTGCACGCCTGGCGGGTGGCTGCCCCCGCGGCGGCGGAGAGTCGCTTTGAAGCGTCGCACATGACAGGGTTCACCCCGCTCGTTGGCCGCGAACACGAGGTTGGTTTACTACTCGACCGTTGGGAGCAGGTAAAGGAGGGTGATGGTCAAGTGGTTCTGCTATCGGGCGAGGCGGGGATCGGGAAGTCACGGCTCGCCGAGGCTCTACACGAGCGCATTGCTAGTGAAGAGTTTATCCGGATGCGCTATCAGTGTTCGGCGTACCAGACGAACAGCGCGCTCCACCCGGTGATCGCACAGCTTACGAAGGCGGCGCAGTTTGATGAGCGGGACTCGCCGGATGTCAAGCTCGATAAGTTGGAATCACTGCTCGAACAGTCAACTCAAGACATTGATGCGCTAGCGTCTCTAATTGCTTCCCTTTTGTCGATTCCAGTCGAAGGCCGCTATGCACCTTTCGAGATGACGCCCGAGATGCAGAAAAAGAAGACACTAGAAGCCCTCATTGGACAGATCGAGGGTTTAAGCCAGCACCGGCCGGTTTTACTTTTCTTTGAGGACGTGCACTGGGCGGACCCCACAACGCTCGAGCTGCTGACAACTATGGTCGATAAAGCGCAAGGCGCGAGGGCGCTGCTGCTCATCACCTTTCGCCCAGAGTTCACTTCACCTTGGACGGGCCACACACATGTCACAGCACTCACCCTAAATCGCTTCAGTCGGAGCCAGGTCACCACGATGATGGAGCGGCTGACAGGTGGAAAACCACTGCCCGTTGAAGTACGTGACCAGATTGTCAAGCAGACCGACGGCGTGCCGCTGTTTGTCGAAGAGTTAACCAAGGCAGTGTTGGAATCGGAGTTTATAACGGAACAGGAGAGAGCATACGTACTGACGGAATCGCCGGAGCCGTTGGCGTTACCATTGACGCTGCACGATTCGCTGATGTCTAGGCTGGACCGGTTGGGTCCGGTGAAGGAAATAGCGCAGATCGGTGCGGTAATTGGCCGAGAATTCGAGCACAAGATCCTGGCGGCGGCGGCACCGGTTCCGGAGCACGCTCTTCGGGACGCAATGTCTCAGCTCATTGATGCGGGACTGGTATTCGCTCGAGGCACAACACAGGGGATGGGCTACAAGTTCAAGCATGCTTTAGTCCGTGACGCGGCTTACGACAGCCTGCTAAAGAGAAAGCGGCAGGAGTTACATGGTCATATCGCGAAACTACTGGAGGACGATCTGGGACAGAACGCGGAGACCGCGCCAGAGTTCATCGCGTATCACTACACCAAGGCCCAGGACCACAAGCGAGCGATAGACTTTTGGGAACTCGCCGGTAAACATGCTACCGCGCGAGCGGCCAGTCTCGAGGCCATCAACCATTTCTCCGAAGGACTCAAGCTACTAAACAATTGGCCCGACACGGTCAACCGCCAGCGCCGAGAAGTTGCGTTCCAAATTAATATGGCAAAGAGTATGTACGACGTGGAGCGGCTCGAAGACGCTCTCGAAATTCTAGGGTGGGCCGAGCCCACGGCGGCCGAAAACGGTTTCAATCTGGAACGCTCGACAATTCATCATCTCTGCGGTGCTTGCCACGATCTCCTAGGAAACAATGACGAGTGCATGAAGCAGTACAAGTTGTCGCTTCGGCATGCGAGGGCGGCGCGTGTGGCGGATCAGGAAGCGCGCGCGTTGGGCGGTCTAGGTGATGCATTTTACGTGCGCGGCCGTGTGATTACCGCGCACGAATACTACGATCAATGTATTGAAATCGGCCGGCGAATTGACGATGCATCGATATTGGCTAAGTATCTTCAAATGCGAGGAGTGACCTGGTTTTTTCAGAACGCGCTGAGTGATGCCTCTGCAGACCTGCTGGCTAGTGCTGAGGCGGCGAAAAAAGTCACGAATCGTCGGGCCGAGATGCAAGCCACACATTGTCAGGGGTACGTTCTTTACGAACGTGGGGCATTTGTCGAAGCAGTAAAAATATTTGAGAGAGCGCTTGACTTGGCACGCCGAATAGAAACGCGACGTTACGAACCTGTCAGTCTTTTGTTCCTGGCGGAGATTGCGGCGCTGGCCGGACGTTGGTCTGAGGCGAGCGAACTAGCGAAAGAAGCGTTGGCGATTTGTCGCGAAACTGGGATGCTCTTTCTGGGTCCTCGTGCTCTTGCCAAAGTGGCGCTGTGCACGGACGATAGAAAGGTTGCGGAAACCGCCCTACGCGAGGGCAAGGACCTCCTCCAAGGGAAAGAAGGTATCTGCCACAATTATCTGTGGTTCTATCGGGATGCGCAGGAGGTGTGTCTACGGTTCAGAGAATGGGACAGTGTGGATCGCTATGCCGACGCGCTCGAAGACTACACGCGGCCAGAACCCTTTGCTTGGACAGAATTCGTCATTTCGCGAGGACGTGCATTGGCAGAGTACGGCCGAGGCAATCGGGAGACCATACTAATGGAAGAGATAAGAAGGCTACACGATGAAGCTAACCGAATCGGTTTAGGGCGGGCGCTACCGCGGCTGGAGGAAGCACTGTCAGTGAGGTGATTAGCGCGTCTTCATCGTCCACGCGTTACTGTGTTACTAACTCCGGTGCATGCTCCCCTCACAGCGTTCGACTCGCGAATGTCTAGATTCTAGGTATATCCGGACGTTCAAAGCTAAGATTTCACAACGCCCGAGCGTCCACTTGTGGCCGATTCCCGCCTCATGCACCGCAGCAGCACGATACGCTGCACTCGCGCACCGATTGAGAACGGGATTTCGCCCCAACGTGACTCGGGTCAAGAACGTTGACGCGCTTCTGCTGGAGGCTTCAAGATGTTACCCGGATCACACGGGTCACCGGTGAGGGCCGAGGATGACCGATATCGGACAGTGGCTTGACTCCCTCGGTCTCGGACAGTACGCCGAAGCCTTCGAGGACAACGCCGTTGCGTGGGCCACACTTCCCGAGCTCGACCACGAGCTGCTCAAGGAAGTCGGTGTTAAACCGGTCGGCCACCGGGTAACGATTCTGAAGGCTATCCAATTGCTGGGTAGCGAGGGCGACAGTGCACCTGATCAGCAGGAAAAACTCTCGCGATCGCAACAACATACCCCTACCGGCGAAGCCGAACGCCGCCAACTGACGGTGATGTTCTGTGACCTGGTGGGCTCAACCGCCCTCTCCACAAAGCTTGATCCGGAGGATATGCGGGAGGTGATCACTGCATTCCAGGATGCGTCTCGGGAGGCAATCCAACAGTATGCAGGGTTCATCGCCCGTTACATGGGCGATGGGATGCTGGTGTACTTCGGCTATCCCCAGGCGCATGAAGACGACGCCGAGCGTGCCGTGAGGGCAGGGCTCGCCATCGTGCGGTCCATGGCTGAGCTCAACGCCGGAATTGGTAAGCACCACGAGGCGGTGCTGGCGGTTCGGGTCGGGGTGGCGACCGGCCCGGTAGTCGTTGGGGACATCGTCGGCGAGGGAGCGGCCGAGGAGGCGGCGGTGATCGGAGAAACGCCTAACCTGGCGGCGAGGCTGCAGGCCGTTGCCGAGCCAAATCAAGTCGTCGTGGCATCGGCAACACATCAGTTGCTGGGGTCCTCGTTCGAGTACGAGGATCTTGGCATGCACGAGTTGAAGGGCATCGCCCAAGCTGTACGGGCGTGGCGAGCGGTGCGCGAGCACGACACCCACAGTCGCTATGAAGCCAGGCGTATTGGCGGTCGCTCGCCCCTGCTCGGGCGCCAGGAGGAGCTGGGACTGTTGCTGCGATCGTGGGAAGCGAGCAAGGAGCGCCACGGACAGGCAGTCCTCATCCAGGGCGAGGCGGGGATCGGTAAGTCACGACTGGTCGACGCGCTGCGCGAGCAGATACGCGGGCAGAACTATGTCTGGGTCGCTCATCGTTGCTCCCCCTATCACACCAACAGCACGCTTTATCCAATCATCGAGCATTTGAAGCGTGTGCTTGGCTGGAAACCCGAGGATGGCGCAGCAGAGAAGCTGGAAAAGCTCGAAGCGGGCCTGGCCGGGCAGAGTTTGCCTCTCGCAGAGGTGATTCCATTGTATGCGGAGCTGTTGTCACTACCATTGCCGGAGGGGCGCTACCAGCCATCGAATCTCGACCCGAAGCAGAAGCGTGAGGCGACACTCGATGCCATCGCCGCATGGCTCCTCGAGATGGCGGAACAGACGCCCGTACTCAATTTGTTTGAGGATTTGCATTGGGCAGATCCGACGACCTTGGAGCTGTTGGCGATTTATCTCGAACAGTCACCGACGGTTTCGATGATGAACGTGCTGACCTATCGGCCGGACTTCGTACCTTCCTGGTCCATGCACTCGCATATGATCCCCATCACCCTCAATCGACTGGAGCGCCCGGAGGTAGAAGCGCTGATCGAATACAAAGCGTCGGGTAAACAGGTACCTCCGGCGGTCGTTGAGCACATCGTTGCGAAGTCTGACGGGGTACCGTTGTATGTGGAGGAGCTGACAAAGACAATTCTAGAATCGGAGTTCCTGCACGAAGAAAAGAACCGTTACACACTCGCCGGAGAGCTCTCTGAGATCGCAATACCGGCAACGTTGCAGGACTCGTTGATGGCACGGCTCGATAGACTGCCGACACTGCGCGAGGTAGCTCAGATGGGCTCGGTGCTGGGGCGGGAGTTTGCCTACGAAATGCTGCGTGCGGTGGTGGGGCTCGAGGAGCCGCAGCTTCAGAGCGGTCTCGAGCAGCTGGTCGCCGACGAGCTCCTTTACCAGCGCGGTCGCCTTCCGCGCTCGAGATACATCTTCAAGCATGCGCTCATTCAAGATGCGGCGTATCAGTCATTGCTCAAGCGCACCCGGCAGCAGTACCACCTGCAGGTGGGGCGGCTCTTGGAAGAGCGGTTTCCGGAGACAGTGGAAGCTCACCCCGAACTGCTGGCCCATCACTATACGGAAGGAGGTGCCGCAAAGGAGGCAATCATCGCGTGGCACAAAGCTGGCGAACTCGCACGGTCCCGCGCCGCAAACCAGGAAGCTGTCACACATCTGAGCAACGGACTATCTGTCATAAACAGTCTCCCGGATGATCAGGAACGGGCCCGATACGAGCTCAAACTGCAGGTTTCCCTGGGCGGAGTGTACCTCCAGATAAAGGGGCACAGTGCATCCGAAGTGGAGGTTGCGTTTGCTCGGGCGCGCGATCTCTGCGGGCGGATTGGTGATGCACCGGAACTCGTGCCGACGCTGTTTGGTCTTTGGCGCACATCCGTCGTTCAGATGGAAAAGATTGAAAGGCCCAAGGAGATTGCCGCGCAGTTGCTGCGGCATGCCACGGACGAAACAGATCCGGTTCCATATGTTGTCGCTCACTACGCGGCGGGGTTCACCTGTCTTGCCAGGGCTGAGTTTTCAGTTGCCCGTGAGCATTTCAAGGAAGGAATAAGGCGTTATGCTCCAGCCGACCGTGACACCGCCGAAGTCTATCGTTTCGGGCAGGACCCCGGTGCCGCCTGCCTGTGTTACCTGGCCGTGACGGATTGGGCCCTCGGCTATCCAGACTCTGCGCGTGAGCGCGCACGAGAAGGCTTGGCGCTGGTCGAGAAGCTCGATGATCCTTTCAGCCTGGCATACGCGCTTGCTTTCACCTCGTGGGTCGACCAGTTGCAGGACAACCGGAAGGGCATCATGGAAAAGGCGGGCGAGTCGATCCGCCTGGCGACGGAAAAGGGGTTCCCGTACTGGTTAAGTATCGGAAAGGTCATGCAGGGATGGGGAGAGGCAGTTACAAACCCGGTCAGTGCGACGATCCAGAGTCTCCGCGACCGCGTCGCGGACCACCGCGCCCTGGGCACCAACTTGTTCATGCCGAATTTTCTCGGCTTGTTGGGAGACGCGGCGCTCAGAGCAAATCTGACCGATGCATGCGGGGCCGCGTTGGATGAGGCCGAGGTGTTTGTGCGGCGTACCGGTGAACGCTGGTGGGAAACCGAGATCCACCGCTTGCAAGGCGACCTTCTGGTGGCGCGCAACGGCAACTGCGCCGAAGCCGAAGGCCGGTTTGAGCAAGCGCTCAAGATCGCTCGAGAGCAACAAGCAAAATCCCTGGAGCTTCGCGCCGCCATGAGCCTGTGCCGCTCGTGGCAGCAGCGAGGCAAGCGCGACGAAGCCCAAGACTTACTCGCCCCAATCTACAACTGGTTCACTGAAGGCTTCGACACTTCGGACTTGAAAGAAGCCAAGGCGCTGCTCGACTCGTTGGCATAAAAGGCAACATCCCCGCCAAGGTCCCCGCAATTGTCAAACATAGCCACATGGGGATGCTCAAACCAATTTCACTGCCAAGGCGCTGGCCTTTTCCCGCACACGCTGCGATACCCGTAGGTGAGGTTCTTTGGCGATTGAGCCCGTAAACAGTGTGCCAACTGATTTGGCGCCTATGGTTTGTGCAGTGGTTTTGAGTTGAGCATGAGTGCCATATAGCCAACGTCCCAGTATCCCAGGGGCCGCGCAAGAGGAAATCAGAACGGCCTTTTTCTGCGGTGCATTCGATTTGCGAAACTGCGGGGTGCTCTTGTCCCACGGCCAATAGGCGTATACCACCAGCCGCTCCATGAACCGCTTGAAGATGGCGGTTACTGCCCCGAAGTTGGTCGGCGAGGCAATAATATAAGCATCCGCCTGCTCAATTTTGTCGACCAATGCCTGCATGCCGTCGTGATGCACACACTTACCCGGTGCATCGCCTGGCTGTTGGGTACACTGGCGGCAATTGAGACAAAATTCGATAGGGTGTTCACGAAGAAGAACAATCTCGACCTCGGCACCGGATGCTTGTGCTGCCTGGACCGCAGCCTCGACCGCCTGATCGGTAATACCATCGTCCCGATATGAGCCGTTAATCGCGAGTATCCTTAGTGTGCCGTCCATCACCCTGCCCCTGCGTGCAGCCGCCTTACTCGTATTATCTGCGGCTTCTCGGTTAAGTATTTGATGTGAATCAACACTCTTCCGATTCAGAATGACTACGGGAGTAGTGTCGCAGCGAGGGTCCGCTTCGGGGCATGAA
>JAACFO010000271.1 GCA_009937425.1 Gammaproteobacteria bacterium | reverse complement strand
AGCCATGCGGTATGTGGGATTTCCCTGTATTGAAGGTCACCCCGATGCCGAGCCGGTCAGCCTGAGAATTTCTGGTCTCTGTTGGCCATTTCGGGAATAGTTACCTGAATCAACGTGGTGCCGATTCCGCGGACCTCTAGTGCATTCCATTTCCAACCGATGCCGGAGCGATAACAGAGCGAATCAATCTGCCTTCCGGTTCATTGCGGCGCCGGGTTTGCCGGGATTTCCCACCCGGGATCGAGAATAATCGCGCCCGGTAGGGACTTCGGGTCGAACTCGCGGCTTACGATCTCGATCTCCTCGCAGGCGATCCTGCCCTCCCCGCCGACCTCGCCCAGGCGGATCTCCCGGACCCGCTTGTCCTGGACTCTCAACACGGCCCCCTCTAGGTGGAGTGTCAGATTGATCGTGACGGTCAGCTCACCAATTTCCTTGTCGTTCGCGAGCACCTGGATCGACGGGCGATGTTCTGAGCTCAGGCTGTGTTTGGCCAGCGTAACCAGTACCGATTCGTCCGGCGGATATTTCTCCTCGTCGCGATATTCCGACAGCAATTCGTATTTGTTCCATGCCGCCAGTACAACGTCGGAAAGATCCAGTTCCAGCAGCGCGTGGAGTTTCTCTACGATGGCTCCGAATATCGAGTCGAGGTCGACTTGCTCGGCACCTTTCAGCAGTTGCTTCTTCAATGCCGACATCATGTCCGTCGATTCGAGTGCAGCGGCAACAATCGGCGGCAGGTCCGTGACCTCGATCGACAGGATTTTTGTTAATGTCGCGTCGGTGTCGCTCATGGCTCTTCCCTCATCGTCCCCGGTACAGGGTCACCGTGTATGGAAAATTCTCCCGCGTCGCTCAGGAGCCGCACCCGTACCGCGGTCTGCTGCTGCTCGGAGATGTCCGGCCAGACGCGCTGCGTTCCCGGGTCCTCTTCGGCGCAGATTTCGATCGTCGCGACTGCTGAAGTCCCGGATCCCGCCGACCCGAGGCGATAAAAAACCAGGGTGATTAAGAGCAGGACAAATACGGCCACCGACAGCCACGAATAAGGGAGCGCAAAGCGCCCGGCGCTTGCAAGCACCACGCTTACGCTCGTGCCCACCGGCACCAGCGCAGTCGCGGCCGGCACCTGGCTCGCGACCGTGGCGCCCTCGACGCCAGCGATATCGGGGTTGTCTATAACCGGAACGAGCCCGAGCTCCGTGAGCATCGCCTCCGCTTCTTCGCTACCCAGGCCGACAACGTCCGGCACCGCAACACCGAGTTCGCTATCCACCGGCGTTTCCGTGTCTTCGATCACAACATCCGCCGCGGGCGCCGTATCCACGTCGACGACGGCACTGCCGGGCTCCGTGACGGTCATCACAATCCGCAGTGTCTTGTCGCGCGTCCGGCATCGCCCGCAGTCGACACACGCGATCATAATGTTGGCCGGATAGGTGCCGGGCGCAAGGCCCATGCCATCAAAGATGACGGTCACGCCGGTGCTTGCGGATCTCGACAACTCCACGGTATCGAGTGGCAGACTGACAAACGCCTGGTCCGTTGTCAGGCGGAATCGATACCGTTCGCGGGGGCAGTTGATCCTGTTGTTCAGGCGGAATCTCTGTTCCAGTCGGGCGTCACTGGCGATTTCAAACTCGAGCTGCGAGATATCCGATTGTTGCGCTGCAGCGGGAACAACGGCGACCAGCAGCGACAGCCAGGGACTTGCCAAAGCCAGGGTTGTCGATCTCAGTCGATTGCCACGGCGTCTTTTCGTGACGCGTCGTACAGTTGCATGCGGCTGGATATTGATGCGGTATTCCCCTTTGGCGATGCGATTAGGCTATTTAATGTTTTGCCTGTCAACCGAAGGATAGGAGATTCTATCGATCCGTCGCGACTGGCTGACCTGCCCCGTATAACGAGTCGACCTGTAAAGTGAGAGTGCGCGCTCATTGTTGCGTAGCTAATGCTGGCATGACAAGCGAGTTGATCGTCTGCTATTGGGTGCGGACTCAATCGGTGAACGCAACACCTAGACTGTGAAGAAGACAGAGGGAGGTGTTGTCTGTGAAGTACCGAACGAGGATCTATTACACCGAGGAGCAGAAGGCGCTGATGTGGGATCGCTGGCAAGCGGGCGATTCATTACACGAGATTGCGCGGCTGTTTGACCGTCATCATTCGTCAGTTCGAGGCATCTTTGAACGCTGCGGCGGTATGCGTCCACCGACTCGCCGACGCTCGATACGTTCGTTAACACTCACCGAACGGGAAGAGATTTCTTGCGGGATTGACGCTGGGCGGTCACTACGCTCGATTGCGTTGAGGCTGGGTAGAGCGCCATCGACGGTGAGTCGTGAGCTGCGCCGTAACGGTGGCCGGCACGGCTACCGCGCAAGTCGGGCGGATGAAGCCGCCTGGGATCGAGCTCGCCGGCCGAAGATCTGTAAACTGGCCAGGCATCGAGCACTGGCTCGCTTGGTCGCGGCCAGGCTCAAGCTTCAGTGGTCACCTGAGGAGATCGCCGGTTGGCTCAGACGCACGTATGCGGATGACGAGAAGCGCCAGGTGTCGCACGAGACGATCTATAAGACGCTGTTTATTCAGGCTCGCGGGGCGCTGAAGAAGGAGCTCTTGGCGCATCTGAGGCTGACCAAGTCGATGCGCCATCCGCGCGGTCACACACAGAAGAACCGCCAGATCAAGGAAGCCGTATCGATTCGCGAGCGCCCTGCCGAAGCTGAGGACCGGGCGGTGCCCGGACACTGGGAGGGCGACCTGCTCATCGGCTCGAACAACAGCCAGATTGCCACGCTGGTGGAACGCCACACACGCTATTGCATGCTGGTCCGCGTCAGACGCAGAGATACCGAGACCGTCATCAACGCACTCATCAAACAAGCACACAAACTACCGCGGGAACTCTACAAGTCATTGACCTGGAATCGAGGCAAGGAGATCGCTGATCACAAACGCTTCACACTGGATACCGGTATCCAAGTCTACCTATGTGATCCGAGCAGTCCGTGGCAGCGGGGTTCCAACGAGCAGATCAATGGTCTGCTGCGGCAATACTTCCCGAAGGCAATGGACTTGTCCAATGTCCACCAGAATCATCTCAACGCTATTGCGCGGCGGCTCAATGAACGACCACGAAAAACCTTGGGATACTATTCACCAGCACAGAAGTTTGCTGAATGTGTTGCGTCGACCGGTTGAATCCGCAGGGAAAAGCAGACATTTCCCTTTGGTCTTGTGGTGGCGTGACGAGCGGCCTAATGAGGATTGTTCAGCGGCGCAAATTTGCCCCTCCCACCCCCTCCGGATGGGACCCATACGCCTTGGGAGGGGGTGCCGGTGAAGGTTGGTCAGACAGGGACCGGAGGGCTCGGCGAGTATCCATAAACTGGAATATTTTTGTATAGACGAGCGCCTGAAACTACGCCGGTGCCCGAATTGGGTCGAAGGGAACTGCGGGCTTTTTGTCTTCGAACCTCTACGACGCTCGGAGGCCTCTTGGACGAATCTCGACGACCCTAGCTAGCTCTTCCTCTTTTTGTGCGCGAAGCTCGGCAACGATGCGCTAATTACTATTCTCGGCCGCCATAGTCTCGACGTGCTGTATTTGCTCGCCATCCCGTTTCTGGGGGTCGTGATAGGGGCGA
>JAACFO010000107.1 GCA_009937425.1 Gammaproteobacteria bacterium | reverse complement strand
CGTCGCCACGCTTTTCCGCCACAGAGCCGCCGTATCGCTGGACGGTCTCGGCAAGCACGTCGAAGTAGGTGGTGACCAAATGGTGCGTCAGATCCTCGTCTTGTTCCATGAGCGACGAGTATCCTGCGACATCCGCATGCAAGATGACATCTAGCCTTCGGGTTGATGCGCTCATGGTACTTTGCCTCCCCTGAACTTGGCCCCTATGCCATGGCGCGAAACGGTTTGCTTTGATCTAGGTCAAGATTAAGTAAGTAGTTTACGGAGAGGGGCGGATTCGAGCCCTGGGAGCTTTCGGATTACAGGGTTCCAAGACTGGCGTTTTCTGGTGCCTGTGCCATTTCCATTTTGGGTCGCAAGTCGCCGTTGGGCAGCCACCGGTTGATTTCATCACCGGAACGGCGGGAATCGGCCACTACTCGTTCCTGAACTGGTGGCCCAACCGGGGTGAAAGGTACGGAATTCGTTTACTCCCCTGTGCACGGCGACGACATCAAGCTGGAGACATTTACGTAATCCGGAGATTCACCGCGGCGGAGCGTAATTTTCGCGAACGAAGTCCTCCTTGAAGCCCATGCGCATGATGTTCTTGTAGGAGTGTTGCGGGTCACCTTCGACTTCCTCGCCGGTTTCGGTGACGATGATCCGGCATCCCATATCGATGGCGTCGACGATGCGCCGCCGCAGCAACGCGCTTTGGCTGCCGCGTCGCCGGAATGCCGGCGCGGTAGCGCCCCAATCGCAGTACCCGACGCCGTCGCGCACGAACAGGCCGCCCGTACCGGCGGGTTCGTCGCCGTCGAAGCTCATATAGATCCGCCATCCCTCGGCGTTCACCAGGCAGGCCAGCCATTCGGCTGCTTCGGCGCCGAGGTCGAAGGCGTCCATGACGATGCGGCCGAAGGCCGCCATGTCGGCGAACTCGACGGACCGCACGCTCAGATCGGTCTCGGCGGGCGGTGGAGCGTCGCGGCCTCTGGTGAACTTCATCCAGCCGCGCGCCTTTTCGAGCCCGGCATCGCGCAACCAGTCTCGAATGGCTGGCGGTCGCGCGTCCGGATGCAGGTGGATGAAATACCGCGAGACGCCGGCATCGCGATACAGTTCGACGATGCGGTGGATCGTTTCGGGGTCCTCGGGTCCTGCGAGCCCCAGGCCGATGGTGCGATTGGCGACGATCCCGCTTGGGGGAAGCGCGCCGGCGATGGAAACCAACGCGCCACCGACCGTAACGCTTTGGAGGTGGAGCCGGGGCTTTATCGCGTCGTCCGCTGCCGCGTGTAATGCTGCTAACGCGTGGCGTTCGACATCTTCGCTTTCGATGGACAATTTAACCTCCTCAATGGGTGGAAATCCGCCTTCGGCGGGCCCGTCTTCTTCCACCTCGACCTCCTGTCTGCCTGGGCATGCGCGGGTTCGCAGTATAACCTCCGATGCTTGCGCCTCTAAAGGATTAGCTTTGCGGACCCCTCTAAGTCAGGAACAACCGATCAGCCCAATGGCTGTTCTGGGTCGCAAGCCGCCGTTGGGTGGTCACGGGTGAATTTTATCGCCTGAACGGCGGGAAACGGCTGCGGTTTCAAGTGGTCGACGCAACACATTGGGCAAATCGTTCGACTGGTGTTTCGAATTCTAACGTTTGTCGTGGCCGCTCGTTAAGTCGTCTTGCGATGGCATTGAGGTGGTTCTGATGGACGTCCGACAGGTCCATGCCCTTTGGGAAGTATTGTCGCAGTAGTCCATTGATCTGTTCGTTAGAGCCTCGCTGCCAAGGGCTTTGTGGGTCGCAGAAGTAGACTTTGATATCGGTCGCAAGCGAGAAGCGTTTGTGATCGGCCATCTCCTTGCCGCGGTCCCAGGTCAGTGACTTGTAGAGCTCTCGTGGCAGCTTGTGTGCCTGCTTAATCAGTGCATTGACCACCGTCTCGGTGTCCTTGCTTTTGACTCGCACGAGCATCACGTAGCGCGTGTGACGTTCGACAAGCGTCGCGATTTGGCTGTTGTCGCTGCCGAACAACAGATCACCTTCCCAGTGACCGGGCACGGCACGATCCTCGGCCTCAGCCGGTCGCTCGCGGATACTGACTGCATCGGTGATGCGGCCATGACCGGCGGTTTTCTGCGTGTAATGGCGTGAGCGACGCATCCCGCGGCTACGCCGCAGATGCGCCAGCAGCTCCTTTTTCAGGGCCCCGCGGGTCTGAATGAACAGCGTCTTATAGATGGTCTCGTGTGACACCTGGAGGGTCTCGTCGCGCGGATATACCCGCTTCAGCCAGCCTGCAATCTGCCACGGCGACCACTGCAGCCGCAGCCGCCTGGCCACCAGTCGCGCCAACCGTCGATTGAGCGCCAGTTTACAGCGCTTCGGGCGCAACGCCCGGTCCCAGGCGGCCTGATCCGCTGCGTGTGCCCGATAGCCTCGAGAACCGCCGTTGCGGGCGAGCTCGCGACTGATCGTCGACGGCGAACGACCCAGACCCAGTGCAATCGCGCGCAGCGAGCGACCGGATGCAATACCGCGTGAAATCTCTTCTCGCTCCGCCAGTGTCAGTGACCGACTCGAGCGCCGCCGAACCGGCGGGCGGATGCCGCCTGTCCGCTCAAGAATACCTCGGACCGAGGAATGATGACGGTCAAACAGGCGGGCAATCTCATGCAACGTATCGCCCCTCTGCCAGCGGTCCCACATCAGGGCCTTGTGCGCCTCGGTGTAGTAAATCCTCTTCCGGTACTTCATCAACAACATCCTCCTCTCTATACTCAGACAGTAGGTGTTGCATCCACCGGTTGAAACCGCAATGCAATTGCAGACGTTCGCTCGCTACCCCCCACGCTCCCGCGATAGTATCTTCGGAACGCCCCAAGCCGAAGAAGGGCATACCCATGGCAGACTGGTCTCCACGCAAGCTCACCGTCATCCTACACGCCGATGTGGATGGGTCCACTGCGCTCGTCCAGCGCGACGAGGCGCTTGCCCACGAGCGCATCCGTGATGCCTTCCACCGCTTTTCCGCAACCATCGAGTCCTACAATGGACATCCGCTCGAGCTACGCGGTGATGCGCTCGTAGCAGAGTTTCATCGGGCATCGGACGCGGTCCAGGCCTCGCTCGCCTTCCAGACAGAAAACGCCGAGTTCAATGCGACTCTCGAGGATGACATTCGGCCGACTCTTCGGATCGGCATCAGCCTGGGTGAGGTGGTTGTTGCGGACAATACGATCACCGGAGAGGGTATTGTCCTGGCGCAACGTCTCGAGCAGTTGGCTTCGAGTGGAGGAGTTTGCGTACAAGGTGCGGTCTACGAGGCGGTGCCAGGCCGGTTGCCGTTCGAATACGAGAGCCTCGGCGAGCAGGAGCTGAAGGGAATCAGTGAGTCGGTGCGGGCCTACGTAGTGAGCCTCAAGTCGGGTGAGACCATACCTCCGCCGGAGGTCCATGCTATACCCAGTGAGGTCCAGGCGGAGCAACCGAAGCGGCAGCGAATTGTAGTTGGGGCCATCGCTCTTCTCGTCATGGTTGGCGGCGGGCTAGCGTGGTTTCAGCCGTGGGTGTCCGGAGAAGAGCCCGCCTCCATCGAGCGCATGGTGTTTCCCTTACCCGATAAACCCTCCATCGTCGTTCTGCCGTTCACGAACATGAGCGGTGATCCGGAGCAGGAGTACTTCGTCGACGGGATGACGGACGATCTGATAACGGATTTATCGAAGCTCTCCGGTTTGTTCGTGATTGCGCGCAATTCCGCCTTCACTTACAAGGGGAGGGCGGTGAAGATTCGGCAAGTGGCCGAAGAACTGGGTGTGCGCTATGTACTTGAAGGCAGTGTACGACGAGCTGGTGAGCAGGTTCGAGTTAACGCCCAGCTAATCGATGCGACGACAGGTGGGCACCTGTGGGCGGAACGTTACGACGGTTCCCTGGCCGATGTATTCGCGTTACAGGACACGGTGACACAGAAGATCGTCGGCGCCCTCGCGATCAATCTGACTGAAGACGAGCAAACTCGTCGCCAACGCAAGGAAACCAGTAGTCCAGATGCCTATGATGCCTTTCTCGAGGGCTTGGCGCGTTATCAGCATTACACAAGAGACGATTTCATCAAAGCCATCCCGCATTTCGAACGAGCCCTCGAGCTCGATCCAAATTATGCTCGCGCTCATGCGGCGCTTGCTGCCTTGTTCAGTGAAAGTGAGTGGAACTATTGGCGAGTGGGAGAGGGCGGTTTTTTCGAGGCCGCTCGACGGGCGAGAGAACACTTGAAGGAGGCCATGAAAGATCCGACACCGCAGGCCCACCGCATTGCGTCGTTCATACACATTACTCAAAATCAATATGACGATGCCATGGCGGAAGCCCAGCGCGCGATCGATTTGGACCCCAATGATCCGATCGGGTATGAGGCAATGGCCTGGGTTCTGATTCATGTCGGCAGGCCGGCCGAAAGTCTGGAATTTATTGAGCGAGCGGAAAGACTCGATCCGCGGTCGGGCTACTTGTACCGCGTTGGTGAGGCACAGTTTCACCAGGAGCGGTATGAGGAGGCAGTGGAGACAATGTTGAAACACTCCGAAAGCCACCCGGATAGTGTTCACCGTCTTTTGTACCTGGCAGCTGCCTACGGACATCTAGGGCGGGAAGAAGAATCCAGAGCTGCCATCGACACTTTCAAGAAAGAAATTCAAGCTAATATGGGGACGGGTGTCATTGGCACAATCGATCAAGTTGGCATCTTACGTTTCAAGGATGGAGGCATCGAAGATTTGCGTCTTCGTGAGGGATTGCGCAAGGTCGGCTTCGACGCGTCGCCAGAGGTGGTCAATGCTTCTTCGGAAGAGATCACCTTGAAAAAGCCAGCCGACGGCACGGTTACCCGAGTGTACGAGGTCGCCAGGGAACATTGTCGAAAACACGGGAAAGAGAGCAGCATAATGAACTCAACGTATCCCCGCTATGTGTTTAGCTGCCGGTAGCTGAAAACAACAAATGCTGACGGGCACTCAAATAAACTCTTCATCGTTGTCCGCTATGCGTTTGCAAGCGGAGGGTCGACAGTGCCCATTCGAGTATTGCAACCGCGAATGCCAGGTTTTGGATTGAAAAACCGACATTGGATTAGCGATTTTCTGACAGCGCCAGTCAGATCAAGTCGCAATCACCACACCTAAAGATACGGCGCGTCCTGGCGCACCTCGATCAAGGTCGGAACATCCGCGCCCAAAGCATTTGTGATCGCGTCGGCAAACCCATCCAGGCTGTCGGGGCGCACCGCGTGGCAACCGAAGGCGCGTGCAAGAAGCTGGTAGTCGGGATTGCGTGGATTGACTCCCACCTCCGGAATGCCCTTGGAGATCATGTCATCGCGAATCTGGCCCAAGCCGTCGTTGTTCCACAAGATGACCACCAGGGGCAGACCCAGCTCCGCCGCGGTAGCCAACTCCTGAACGGTAAACAGCAGTCCACCGTCGCCTACCAATGCGACCACCGCGCTCTGCGGCGCGCCCAGGCGCGCGCCTATGGCCGCGGGCAGGGCGTAGCCCAGAGTGCCGTAGCCGTTGGGGTGAAACCAGCTGCGCGGTCTGGCGCAGGGGTAATAGGTATTGCCTGTGTAGGCAATCTGCGTCATGTCCGTAACCACGATAGCGTCGTCGGGTAATACCCCGCGCATGGCGTCCAGCACGATCATGTGAGTGCGGGACAAGGGCGACATCGCGTTAAGGCATTTTTTGCGCACCCCATTGCGCTCTCTGTCGGTGATGGTGCAGGAGTTGGCATCGATGGCATCATTCAGTGCCGTAAGAGCAGCACCGGCGTCACCCACCAGGGCAACCTTGGCAGGGTAATCCCGTTGCGCCGCCACGGCGTCGATGTCGATGCGGATCAGTTCGCCGGAAATCGGCAAGCGATCCGTCCACGAATCCGTCTCGGCAAGCTCGCTGCCCACCGCTACGACCACGTCCGCCGATGCCAGCAGATCCTGGGTAGGCGTAAGGGACAGCGTGGCACCCAGACACAGCGGATGATCGTCGGCGATAACGCCCTTGGCCGCATTGGTGACGATTACCGGCGCGCCCAGGGTAGCCGCAAAGCGCTCCAGGGCACCGGCGCAGTCAATGCTGCCCCCACCGGCGATGACAACCGGCCGGCTTGCTGTCTGCAACAACATGGCAGCCGACGCCAGTGCATCGGCAGACGGTGACGACGGTGACGGCGGTGTGCGCGCCGCGATGGCGAATTCCGCCGGCTCTACCAGCACGTCCAGCGGCAGCGCGATGTGCACCGGCCGCGGCCGCGCGCTGGCGAACACCGCGAATGCCCGGGCGAGCAGATCCGGGATTTCCCCGGCGCCCAGGGCGGTCCTGCTGAAGGCCGTCAACGGTTCCGTTACTGCCTGCTGGGAGGTGATCTCGTGGAGGCGTCCACGCCCCATTCCCAGGTCCGTGGAGGCGTTGACGCTGGACAGCACCAACATGGGGACGGAGTCGGAATAGGCTTCGCCCATGGCGGTGGCGGCGTTGGTAACACCGGGGCCGGTGATCACGAGACATACGCCCGGGCGCCCCGTGGCCCGTGCGTAACCATCGGCCATGAAGCCGGCGCCCTGCTCGTGGCGCACCAGGACATGGCGAATCTTGCTTGCTGCCAGGCCCTTGTAGAACTCCAGAGTGTGCACGCCGGGCATACCGAAAACGGTGTCGACGCCATAGGCTTCGAGCAGCGAGATGACGGCGCGCCCACAAGTTTCATTTGTAGTCATGCACGGGATTGTATACTGCGCTATACAGACACTCACCAGCCGATTAGAGTGCCGACTTCGTGGAATTTCCCACCCCTCTCTCCGGGATCCCGAACCGACACGGAAATGAACTATGAGCATTAAACGCGGGCGCAATTTTCTCCTCTCGCCGGGCCCCACCAACATCCCCGACCGGGTGCTGCGAGCGATGCAGAGACCGGCCATCGAACTGCACTCCGACGAGCTCATCGGGCTCGCCAGATCCTGCCTCGACGACTTGAAGCCGCTGTTTCGCACTCAGGACGGCGAAACCTTCATTTACGCCGCCAACGGTCATGGTGCATGGGAGTCGGCGCTGAGCAACAGCCTGTCCCCGGGGGATCGCATTCTGGTATTCGAGACAGGGATATTCGGCGAAGCCTGGGCGGGGATGGGGAAATCCCTGGGATTGGTACCGGAGTTCATCAGCGGCGACTGGCGCCACGGCATCGACCCCCAAGCTCTGGAAGACCGGCTGCGGGCGGACAAAAACCACGCATTCAAGGCAATTCTCATGGTGCAGACGGATACCGCCACCGGCATCACCAGCGACGTTGCCGCCGCTCGACAGGCCATCGATAACGCCGCACACCCGGCACTGTTCATGGTCGATGCGGTTGCCTCCCTGGCGGCAACGGATCTGCGTATGGACGACTGGCAAGTGGATGTGGCGGTGGGTGCGTCACAGAAAGCGCTGATGTCACCGCCGGGCCTGAGCTTCGTGGCGGCCAGCCCGAAGGCCATGGAGCACGCGGACAAAGCCACCCTGCCCCGTCACTACTGGGACTGGCGCCGGCGCCTGGACGAGGAAGCTTACATGTGGTTCTGTGGCACGGCGCCTGAGCATCTCCTGTTCGCCCTGCGCGTGGCCATCGACATGATCCAGGAAGAAGGGCTCGAGAACATTTTCCGCCGTCACCAGCGGCTCGCCGACGCCGTGCGCGCCGGCATCAACGTATGGGCCGAAGCCGGCGCCCTGGAGCTCAACGCGCTGGTACCCAGCGAACAATCGAATTCAGTGTCCGCCATCCGTGTGGACGAGCGCTACAGCGCACCCGCTATCCGCGAGATCTGCGAGAATCAACTCAATACATCCCTCGGCGGGGGCCTGGGCCGTTTGTCGGGCAAGGCCTTCCGTATCGGTCACATGGGGGACATCAACGAGCCCATGATATTGGGGGCCCTGGGAAGCGTGGAGCTCGGCTTGGAGATGTGCGGCGTACCCCATGGAAAGGGTAGCGTGACGGCTGCTATCGCTACGCTTGCGAATTCGGCAAGTCCGGCACTGGCGGCGGACTGAATCGTAGGATCTCCTCGCCCAATTACGGGAGAAGGACAGGATGAGGAGGAGTGATTTCGATTTACCCCCCCTCACCCTAACCCTCTCCCCCGAAGGGGGAGAGGGGATGAGGTCTCAGTATTGTTGCTCTCCCCCAAGGGGGGGAGAGGGGATGGGGTCTCAATATTGATGTTTGCGGCTTACGCGGTTAATCAGCGGTCGGCCCGCGATGAATCGCTTCATGTTACGAAACACCAGATCCAGGGTGCGCGGTGTATACGCATCCCGATCATCCGATGAGCAGTGTGGCGTGATGATCAGATTCGGCGTTTGCCACAGAGGCGATGACGTCGGTAGTGGTTCCGGATCGAAGACGTCGAGTACGGCGCTCATTTCACCTGCTTCCAGCTTCGTGCGCAGCGCATCGTAGTCCACCAGGTTTGCGCGACTGTAATTCACGAGGCCCACAGCGGGTTTCAGCATGGCGAGCTCGCGGGCACCCAACATCTGATGACTGGCATCGGTGTGCGGTGCCGACACCAGCACGAAGTCCGCGCGCGGCAACAGTGCGTGCAGATCCGCCGGTGTGTGCATTTCATCCACATGACGGCGCGGCTTACCGGTGCGGCGAATGCCAAGCACCTGCATTCCGGCACGCTTGGCCCAGGCCGCGACGTCTTTGCCGATGTGACCGACGCCGACAATCAACAGTGTCTTGTTTTCGATGCCGGTGCTGAACAATTCCTGCCAATGCGCCCGTCGCTGGTTTGCAATCATCTCGGGTATGCGGTTGCTGAGCATGAGAATCGCCATGAAGGCGTATTCCGTCGCCCGTTGTGCGTGCACGCCGCGGCTGTTGGTGAGCACCGCGCCGGCTGGCAGCCAGTCCAGTGGCATCATGTGGCCCACGCCGGCGCCGTGAGCATGTACCCAGCGAAGTTTCGGCGCCCGGCGGCGCAAATCCCGGCGATCGAAATCCCAGCAGAAAACCGCATCCGCCGTCTCGAGCTCGCCATCGAGAATGTCGCCGCCGTAGCCGATGCTGACGCGCACGCGGGCGGCAGTCTCCGGATGGCGCACGAGCGCAGCGCGCACGCGGCTCGCCGATATATCGAAGACCTCGTTAACGTCGGCGGAATTCTCGATGTGAAGGTGAATTTTCGACTCGTTCAAATTAACTCGAGCTGCAACGGATAGTTGGTCAGCTTCTCGTTGCCGTCTTCCGTAATCAGGACCTGCTCTTCGAGCTTGACCCCCTCGTGCCCCCCGGATGTCCCGATATAGGACTCCACGCACAAGGTCATACCCGGTTGGATCAGACCGTCGTATCCTTTCGCTTCGAAGTCACCAAAGTGCTTGATGGCCGGATACTCGTCGCACAAGCCAATGCCGTGAATGACGGAGCTGTAACGGTTCTCGTAGAACTCGTCAGGTATTTTCCAGGCCTTCTCGGATACTTCCCGGAAAGTCACCCCCGGCTTCAACAGCGCCGTGTTGTGTTTGATCTCCTCCACCGCCGCCGCGTGCAGGCGGCGTTGCTCGTCGCTCGCCCGGCCATCGCCGCACACCCAGGAGCGGGACATGTCGCAACAATAACCGTAGGGACCTACCAAATCCGTATCGAAACTCATCATGTCGCCATTCTCGATGACCCGCATACTGGATTCGCGAAACCAGGGATTGGTGCGCGGTCCCGATGACAGTAAGCGCGTCTCGATCCATTCGCCACCCAGAGCGATATTCTTCTCGTGCAGCTTGGCCCACAGGGCATTCTCGGTGATACCGGGATGCAACGCCTCGCGCATGGCCTCCAGGCCCTGCTCGCATACGTCGATGGCGTGGCGCATGAGCACAATTTCTCCCGGTGACTTTATCTCTCTTGCCACCTCCATGAGCTCGAAACCATCATGGATGCTGATGCCGTGCTTGGCGAGCTCCTGCACGCCAAGGGGGCCACAGCGATCGATGGCGACACGCTTATTGCCGCCGCCGTGCTGCGACACGAGATCGGCCATCTCGACGGCCCACTTGGCAACCATCTCCTGGCAGCGCGGCCCGGCCGCGAAGTAGTACCAGCTGGTGCTTTTACGCACCTCGTCCACGCCGGGAAGATCCTCTGACAGATGCGTGAGTCCCCCGTACTCGAACAGGATGACCGGGCCCTCGGTGGGCACGTAAACGTAGCGACTCTCGTTGTGGGAACACCAGATCTGCATGTCCGTCGCGTCGGTGGCGTAACGGGTGTTGAGCTGGTCGTACAAAATAATCGCGGCGTAGTCGCGCTTCTTAAGCTCTTCGCGCACCCGCCCCAGGCGGTACATGCGCACCGCATCCAGATCCGTTGGCGCCCGGGAGTATTCCATCGCCCCGTGCTGCCGCGCCTCGACACGGCCTTCCTGAACCGCTGCCACCATGACTCCACCTCGCTGGTATTCCGGCGTCGCGCCGAATGTAGCCGAGCCAACGAGCCACGACAATACTCCCGGTCATTGCTTAGCCTTCGGGCCTCGGGCATCCTGGGTTTTTTTGCCGCACCCGGGAGTTGAATATGGCGCAGAGCGTGGATCTGCTGGTGCTTCACGCCCATCTGCTCACCATGCAGGGCAACGGCGTCGGCTACCTGCGCGACGGTGCCCTGGCGGTACGCGGTGACAGCCTGGTCGACGTCGGGCGGAGCAGCGAGCTTGCGCAGCGCTACCAGGCCACCGAGACCCTGGATGCTACTAACTGTGCGGTGATGCCGGGGCTCGTGGATGTGCACATGCACACGGTCTACGCCATCGTTCGCGGGGTCGCCCAGGATGTGTCCAACTGGATGCAGAAGGGCCTGGCGCCCTTCGCCAGACATATGGATGCGGAGGCTGCGCGAGCGGGCACCCGGCTCAATATCGTCGAGGCCATGCAGGCCGGCACCACCACCATGGGGGATTTCGTGCGCCCCTATCCCGGCTGGGGCGAGTGCTACGCCGAGGCCGGAGTGCGCGCCTGCCTGACGCCCACCATAAACGCCCTGCCCCCGGGGGGCATGGCCGGCCTCGAGCTGGGGGATCTTTATCCCCTGGATGAGAAAGCCGGGCGGGAATCCATCGCGGCTGCCCTCGCCATCTGCGATCGCTGGCAGGGCGCCGAGGACGGCCGAATTACCACCATGCTGGGCCCCCAGGGCACGGACATGATCGGACTCGAGCAACTGTTGGAGGTCGCCCGCATTGCCGAGGAGCGTGGCCTGATGCTCCACGTGCACGTGGCCCAGGGGGATCGCGAGATCGACCAGATGGTCAAGCGTTACGGGCAACGCACGCCGGCCTTTTTAGCGGATAACAAGCTTCTGAACGACCGCCTGCTGGCCGTACACCTCACCGAGGCGACGGATGAGGAAACGGATTTGATCGCCGAGAGCGGCGCCCCCATGGCGTTGTGCTCCGGCAGCATCGGTATCATCGACGGCATCGTGCCGCCGGCCCGGCGTTTTCGCGAAAAGGGCGGCATCGTGGGGCTTGGATCCGACCAGGCCAGCGGTAACAACTGTAACAACATTTTCAACGAGATGAAGCTGACGGCGCTGTTCAACAAGATCAAGTATCGCGATCCGCAAGTCATGCCGGCCTGGGAAGTATTGCGCATGGGAACTATCGAGGGTGCACGGGCCATGGGACTCGGTGATCGCATCGGCAGCCTGGAGGTAGGCAAGCAGGCCGATCTGATCGTCGTCGATGTGAACACCGCGAATATTCTGCCCATAATCGATGCACCCGTGCGCACCCTGGTACCGAACTTGATATACGCCGGCACCGGAAAGGAAGTCCAAACCATGGTGGTTGCCGGGCGCATTGTCATGCGTGATCGGGAAATATTGACGCTATCGGAATCCAAGGTGCGCGCCGAAGCACAACACCAGGCAGAGCTGATTGGAGAACGGGTTTCACAGGATCCCCTGCACAGAGAGCTCGCTCTGCTATCCGCCATGCAGGCGGGACAACTCTGATCAACGGACCCGCGGTGCACTTCGAAAAAGTCCTGGTAACCGGCGGCAGCGGATTGCTGGGCCGCTTCGTCGTCGACGAATTAGTTGAACACGCTGATGTCGGCGTGCTCGACATCAAGCCGCCGGCGCAGAATGTCCCCTATCTGAACAGCGATATTCTGGACTCGAAGGCCTTAGGCAACGCCGTTACCGGGCAGGACGCCATCATTCACCTGGCAGGTATCGACGACGGCAACGATTTTCCCGACGAGGATTACTTCAGAACCAACGTGCAGGGCACCTGGAACCTGCTGCACGCCGCCGAGGCGGCCGGTGTTCGCAAAATCGTGGTAGCAAGCAGCACCGCCGTCTATGGGGTCGGACGGGATCGCATGCCGGATTATCTGCCCATGGACGAGGAACACCTGCAGAGGCCGACGGCCACCTACAGCCTCACCAAGCAGATCATCGAGGTCCAGTGCCGAAGTTTCGTCGAGCGAGGCAGCCTGTCGATCGTCTGCTTACGGCCGACCTTGATCGTGCGCCCGGAACGCGAGGCGGCAATACTCGCACAACTCAATCTGGACGATCCACATTCCGATGCACCGCGGGATCTGCTCTCCGCCGACGGAGAGTCGCCTTACGGTGCCTTATCCGTGCTGCGAAGCTACGTGCGCTCCGCGGACGCGGCGCGTTGTTTTCGCCTGGCCCTGGGCTATGACGCCAATCGGTTCGACGTTTTCAATGTCGGCGCCGTCGATGGTATCGGCCACGAGGAGACCATCCCGCGCCTCGAACGCGTGTATGGCCGACTTCCCGAGATCCGCAGATCTGAGCACTTCCAGTCGGACGCTTGCGCGAGTGTTCTCGACAGCAGCCGCGCGCGAGATCGCCTCGGCTGGGAGCCTCACGGCGATTGGGATAGCATCGTCAACAAACACCGAAGCTCGAACTAAAAGGAACATCGACAATGACGCGGATGACCGGAGGACAAGCCATCGTACGATCACTGAAGCAGTACGGTATCGACACCATTTTTGGTTTGCCGGGCCTGCAGCTGGACCATTTTTTCAACGCACTTTACGACGACGGCAACAGCATTCGGGCGATACATCCGCGCCACGAACAGGGCGCCGCTTACATGGCTTACGGATACGCCATGTCGAGCGGAAAGGTGGGGACATTCGCCGTCGTACCGGGACCAGGCTTGCTCAACACGACGGCGGCGCTGGCCACGGCCTACGGTTGCTACACGCCGGTTCTCGCCATTACCGGCCAACTGCCCGCCGGCGCCATCGGCAAGGGATACGGCCTGCTCCACGAGATCCCGGATCAGCAGGCACTCATCGCCGGGCTGACGAAATGGTGCTGCCAGATCGGCTACCCCAGCGATGTGCCTGACCGGGTGCGGGAAGCATTCAAGCAGCTTCGCAGCGGCGTCGTGCGCCCGGTGGAGATAGAGATGGCCATGGACACCCTCGGCGTGATCACTGAAGTCACGCTGCTCGATGCGGTGGACGACTACGATTCCCCGGAGCCCGACAGCGACGCCATCGAGGCGGCGGCGAAGCTGCTCGGCAAGGCGGCGAATCCCCTCATCGTGTGTGGTGGCGGTGCCGTGGATGCGGGTAGCGAGCTCCTGGAGCTTGCAGAGATGTTGCAAGCGCCGGTGATTTCCCACCGCATGGGCCGCGGCGTGATCAGTGATGGCCACTATCTTTCCCACACGTTGCCGGTGGGCCACAAACTATGGCCCGACGTGGACGTCGTGCTCGTGGTGGGCTCCCGGGCCCAGCAGCAACTGCAGCTGTGGGGAACGGACGACAAATTGAAGGTGGTGCGCATCGACATCGACCCCGGTCAGATGGTGCGATTCGGGCGGCCCGCGGTCAGTATCGTCGCGGACGCCGGGAAAGCCCTTGCCTCGCTGATACCGGCACTGGGTAAGCACAACAACAAGCGCCCGTCACGTCAGGACGAGTTGACCCGGTTGAAGTCGTCGACCTTTGCCGCGCTGCGCGACAAACTGACTCCCCAGGCCCAGTACATCGACGCGCTGCGCGACGCACTGCCCGAGGACGGCATATTCGTCGACGAGCTCACTCAGATCGGCTACGTATCTCGGGCACTGTTCCCCATCTACCGGCCGAGAAGCTTTCTGTCCTCCGGCTACCAGGGGACACTTGGCTCGGGCTTCCCGGCGGCCCTGGGCGCAAAGGTCGCGAACCCGGACAAACCCGTACTGTCGGTCAACGGTGACGGCGGCTTCATGTTCAACGTACAAGAGCTGGCGACCGCCGTTCAGCATGGCATCGACATCGTGACGGTGGTCTTCAACGACGGTGCCTACGGAAACGTCAAGCGCATGCAGGAAGACGACTACGGCGGGCGCGTCATCGCTTCGGAGCTGCGCAACCCGGATTTTGTGCGCCTCGCGGAGAGCTTCGGTGTCTCTGCCGCGCGGGCAAAAACGCCGGAGCACTTGCGGGGCGAACTGGAGAAAGCCTTCGGGCGCAGCGGCCCGAGTCTCATCGAAGTACCCATCGGTAAAGTCCCGGATCCCTGGGGCGTCAGCCTGCCGAGGGCGAAAGCGCGCGGGTGAGGAACACAGCCCGCGGGCGCTATTTTTGGGGCATCTGGTGGATGCTCATGACCGGCCTGCTGTTCGTCGGTGTCACGGGCGTGGTGCGGCATCTGGGCACCGACATGAACCCGATGCAGGCGGCCTTCATTCGTTACGCCTTCGGCGTCGTCCTGATCGCGCCGGTGTTGCTGCGTCTGTTTGCGGCCGGAGCCAGGCCGTCACGCTTGGGCTTGCACATGCTGCGTGGCGTCGCCCACGGGACCGCCGTCATGCTGTGGTTCTTCGCCATGGCGCGCATCCCCATCGCCCAGGTGACGGCCATCGGTTTTACCACGCCCATATTCACGACCATCGGTGCCGCCTTGTATCTCGGCGAATATCTGCATGCGCGGCGCATCGCCGCAGTGGTAGTCAGCTTTCTGGGTACGCTGATCATCTTGCGCCCCGGCGCCCTCAGTATCGAGCTCGGGGCACTCGCCCAGCTTGCCGCGGCCCCGCTGTTCGCATGCTCGTTCCTGATCGCCAAAAAGCTCACGGAAACCGAATCCAGCGCAACCATCGTCGCCTACATGTCCGTATTCGTAACATTGGCATTGTTGCCCCCTGCCCTGCTGGTATGGCGCACGCCAACGATTACGGAGCTTGGATGGCTGTTCGTGACCGCTGTTCTTGCTACGGCAGGCCATTACACCTTCACCCGTGCCATGCAGGCCGTGGAGTTGACGGTGTTGCAGCCTTTTTCCTTTCTGCAGTTGGTCTGGGCGACCTTGCTGGGCTACTACGCCTTCTCTGAAGTACCCGATGTCTGGACGCTTGCCGGGGGTGCTGTCATCATCGCCAGCGTCACCTACATCGCCCACCGCGAGGCGCGGGCCACCAGCGAGAGATCCTCATAGAGTTTCAAATGTTAGAAACCGCCGCCATCGCATTCACGACTTTCTTCGTGACCATCAGTCCCATAGAAGCCGCCGCCATGTTTGCGGCGATAACGCCAGACAGCAGCGCCGCCCACAGGCGCGCCATGGCGATCCGCGGATCCCTTATTGCCGGCGGGATAATGCTCGTCTTCGCGCTGTTCGGGGAGTCGTTGCTGTCGACACTGGGAATATCCCTCGCGGCCCTGCGCACCTCCGGCGGCATCCTGCTCCTGTTGATCGGCATCGATATGGTGTTCGCACGCTCGTCCGGCGGCACATCGACCACGGACGATGAGACTCAGGAAGCCGCGGGGAAAACAGACATCTCGGTTTTCCCCCTGGCAACGCCGCTGATCGCCGGCCCCGGCGCCATGGGGGCTGCGATTCTTCTAATGGCCAATGCCCAGGGGGAATGGAAGACTCAGGCAGTCGTGATCGCCTGCTTGCTCGCGGTCCTGCTGATGACCTTTATCGCACTACTCGGAGCAACATACATTCAGAAAGTTCTGGGGGTCACTGGCCTGCATGTCATCAGCCGGATCTTCGGCGTACTGCTGTCGGCATTGGCGGTACAATTTATTTTCGACGGCATCCGCCAGAGCGGGTTGCTGGCGTAATCCCTGTATAAAAGAAAGGCTGGCGCAAGGACCCCTCAGTCTCCGACCCGGTTTCATCCTAGACGGCACTCCCGAGGTGATCGACCACGTATTTCGCGTCGCGCCCTACTTGGTAAAACAATCCGGAGCCGGACGTATATTGCCAGTGCAAGCCGACGAAATAGAGCCCGGGTAGTTCGGTGACGCCGCGCTCGTAGCGCGGGTAGCCACGCTCATCGAAAATGGGCAGATCGACCCAATTGAAGTCGTAGTGAAAGCCCGTGGCGTAGATGACACTGGTGATGCCCGCTTGCTTCAGATCGATCAGCCGTGGCTCCGGGGTCGGTTGCCAGTCGAATGTGGGCAAGTCATTTTGTGGGGCCACAGTGCCGCTTTCAGCGATGTAGTCGTCGATGCGCGCCAGGGCCTCGCGACAGTCCTCGTCGATTGCGTCCATGTTCTCTGCCAGGTCGTCGGCGAGATTCACCTGGTAGCCCTGCGCATCCGCCAGGTGACCGTGTAGCTTGACACCGTCCAGGGCCAAGCGGCGGAGATCGATTGTTCGTCCTCCGTCGCGACCGGAGAGGTGCTCATGGGCTGCGAAGCGGATGGCGCGACCTTTCGGATGTTCATCCACAGGCACCTGGTAACGGCCGGCATCGACGGCCCAGTGGATGATGTCGCGGCCCCGGTAACGACGCGGGAGGCGTCCTGCTTTGCCCACACAAAGATGCACCTCACGGCCCGCACCGAGCAAATCTTCCACCACCTGACAACCCGATTGACCACTACCGACCACCAGGACCGCACCGTCCGGCAGTTGTGCGGGGTTTCGATAGTCGCGGGTATGCAGCCGCAGGATGTCGTCGGCGAGCTTGTCGCCCCATGCTGGTATGTTCGGGTGCTGATGGGTGCCGATGGAGATGATTACATTGTTCGACACGAACTCGCCCTGGGATGTCTCCACGCAGA
Source organism: Gammaproteobacteria bacterium (assembly GCA_009937425.1). Lineage (GTDB taxonomy): Bacteria > Pseudomonadota > Gammaproteobacteria > HK1 > HK1 > JAABYT01. The sequence continues at coordinate 3,119 of JAACFO010000107.1, read as the reverse complement.
ACCGCCCTTCGTCGCTCGACAAAGCGACCCGATGCACCTCCACACCCCCTCGATAAGGTGGCTCGAAGCTCGCGGCGAAGCGCTCGATGTACGCGACGATTTCGTCGCGGAGCATAAAGCCCTCGGGCTCGTCCCCGTCGTACGGAAATCCCGGTAGCTGACAGTAGCAGTTCGGGGTGACCAGACAAAACGAGTCCCAACGCCGACGCCAAGTGTCTCCAATCTTGCCGCGATCGAGAACCAGGTGTTCCCGGCCAACGTGTTTCAAGTGCCAGCTGACCGAAAGTCCAGCCTGACCGCCCCCGACTACTATCGTGTCAATTTTTTGGCTCACGTCGCTCCAGCTTTTCACCAAGGCAATTTGACGCGCCGTTAGGTTGCGCCCGCTTTCTCCCCGCATCATCTCATAGCAATTGTCGCTAGTCAGCCTACGCGCTGTTGGCAGCTTGAGAATCCGGCCTTACCTTCTCCTGCAGAAGTCCGACCTGGGCCGTACGAATTGGACAGAAAATCGACTCTGACCCGGTTTTTCTTCTGGTACGATGACCGTTGTCGCCTGGCTGGAACAAGTAGTGGCAATGGGAACGGACAGAGAAAGCATTGAATCAGCGCGGCGTCTTTTCCCTGCGACGGAAAAGCTCTCGTACTTCAATACGGCCGCAGTTTCTCTTGGCAGCACGATCTTGCGCGATGCCTATACGAATTTTGTCGCCGAATGGACCGAGAACGGTCTCAATACCACTCGCGCTGAGCAGGCAGGAGAGAACGCCCGCCGCAGCTTTGCCAAAATCATTGGCGCACGGGCCGAGAACATCGCTCTGATCCCCTCGGTCAGTGCTGCCGCCGGATTGATTGCCTCGCAGTTTGGCATTGCCGAGCGAGGGGAAAATGTCGTCATTGGTGAGCGTGAGTACAGTTCGAACCACTTCCCCTGGCGAATGCTCGAACGAAAGGGCTACGATATAAGGCAAACACCGTTTCGCAATGGCGGGCTCGAGCCCGATGACATCGCGCAACGAACTGACGGCGGCACAATCCTGATTGCGTACAGCGCCGTTCAGTCGGCCTCGGGCCATCGCTCGGACATCCTTGGTATCGCGGACATCGCCAAGCAGGCAGGAGCAATGACCTTCGTAGACGGCTCGCAGATGGCTGGCGCGCTTCCGGTCGCCCCTTATCTGGACAGTATCGACGTGTTTGCGACGTCCGATCACAAGTTCCTGCTGAATGCTGTCCGGGGCGTGGGCTATTGCTACATCCGGAAAAGCTTACAACGCCGACTCGTTCCGACGAATGCTGGATGGAAAGCCGGGGCCGTTCCTCTAGAAAGTTTTTTCGGGCCTGAGATGCGACTCTCGCAAACTGCCTCGCGATTCGATAACTCGCTCAACTGGCTGGCGGCCATCGGCGACGAAGCCGCACTATCTCTATTCGACCGTTTTGGAATTGACACCGTATTCAACAGAAATGCTGAACTGGTCAACTTGTTGCGTGATCGCCTGGCAGAGATCGGGCAACAGCCGATTTCCCTGCCGCCCGTCAACCAGAGCACGATCGTGGCGATCCCGCTCGACGATACGGATCCCACAACACTACTGAAGCATCTAAAAGCCCGGGATGTTGTCTGCCGGGCCAGGGACGGCAATCTCCGCCTGGCGGTGCATTTTTATAATAATGCCGACGACATTGATCGCCTCGTAGGCGCCCTCAAGAGTTGCTAGGGCTCTTACTGGCCAGATAAACGGTGCTGGATGACTCACCACCCGTGTACGGGTTCGGGAATGTCACTATGTGAGACTGGGCAGACTGGAATACGGTTTCCAGCAGGCGGGTGAACTTGTCGTCGGGGGGATCGTTGGACCAGAGGCCGAAGATACCACCGGGATGGAGTTTGTCTGCCAGATTGTGGAGTGCAGGTGCGGTGTAAAAAGCGCTGTTTTCCGGGTTGAGCCAGTGGCCACCGCGTGTACCAAGCGCGTCGGGTCTGTGGGATAGAAGCCTCTGCCGGATGCTCCAGCGAGGTCGAAGAAATCGGCGTGGACGAGAGTGCAGCGGGGATCGGACGTCAATTCCTTGCCCAGCGCCACGAGGCCGCGACGATGCCAGTCGATAACCGGCTCCATCACTTCGATGACCATGAGCGATGCAACGGCTGGGTTTTCCAGGACCGCTGCCGCCGTATACCCCAGACCCAGTCCACCGACGACGATATCCAGATCCAGTCCTTCGAGGGCGGCGAGTCCGAGTCTCGCAAGCTGAATTTCGGAAGTGGTAAAAAGGCTGGACATCAGGAACTCGTCGCCCAGTTTCACCTCATAGACAATTTTCCCATGGAGTCTTGGTTCGGCGCGGCGCCTGAGACTGATTTCACCCAACGGGGTTTTCTGGTAGTCGAGCTCTTCAAAGTCAATCGTCATTCGTCAAACCCGATACTGTGCAGGAGATCCCAGGAACTCCAGAAGCAACCGGCTCACCTCCTCCGGTTGCTCTTGCTGCACCCAATGTCCCGCCCCGTCCACCAGATAGCAGCCCCGCATTTGCGGGCAGGCGGTCATTTGCATTCTCTCGATATCACCGGGGCTCTGATAGATCCCCCAGTCGCTCTTTCCCGCTATGAAGCACGAGGGTACATCGATTGTGCGGCCGGAGTATGTTTGCAGGTCGGCACTATATTTGGCGTCGGTCCTACACCGATACCACTGGAGACCGCCCTGAAACCCGGTTCTTGCGAATTCCGTGCTGTAAACGCGCAGTTCGTTATCGGGAAGCCACTTGCACGCGGCCAAGTCGTCGGCAGATGGGCTCTCCTGCGCCACAGTCTCCGCCATTCCCTTGTCCAGATCCATTACGTAGTAGGTTGGTAATTTTGCCAGTTCCCCCGCGGTCCATGACGCCAGCGGGACGGGTTTGTTTTGCTTCCAGTCCGCGCTCTTGTGATGGTAGTAGTCGCGCAAGAAAGCATGGACACCCTGCGCGCAATTGCGCATGTTGTCGTCGGCCTCTCGAGTCGAGTAATACCACTGGTAGTGTTTCCGCGGGCGATCCAGTGCCGCCAGGTCCTCGTGTATGTTGGCAGCTGCGCTGTGACTGTGGGGACTATCATGGACAGTATTGAAGGG
>JAACFO010000270.1 GCA_009937425.1 Gammaproteobacteria bacterium | reverse complement strand
CACTGCTTTAAGAGCATCAAGACAATTCGCTTCAACGGGCTTCGTCCTGCCTGAAAATACGCCGCGCATTGGCGATCGCCTTGGCGGAAGATTTTCCATGGCCTGCATCGTAGAAAGCCTGTTTGACACGAATTCTTGTCGCGTGACCCGTAGGCCCGCCATTGTCATAAAGTGTAAAGATTTTTGCTGAACCGATGAGGTGGGTGGCGATGGCGGTATCCAGCTCGTCCTTACCATTAAGGAGTTCGTCCTCGGTATAGGTTTCATGAATCCTTGTAAGTGCGTGTGACTTCGTCATGGTATTTTCCTCTTGTTGGTGAAACAACCATGATCGAGACTATAGGCATGACTGATGTCAGTAGTATTTCCAGCTAGCGTGATCGTGTATCAATTGTTTCGGTGTGCAGAGCACGAGGAGTCAGTAGGGTCCCGGAACAATAGAACTACCATCGGTAAACCGGTTGTAACGGAACCGGGAAAGATCATATCCCGGCGATCGTCCCTGTATCAGGTCCGCCAGTATGCGCCCTACGCCGGGTCCGATGCCGAAGCCGTGGCCACTCAAGCCCGTACCCATGAATAATCCCCGCGGCGATGGGGCCTCGCAGATGTAGGGTACGGCGTCCGGCGTCACGTCGATCATGCCGGCCCAGAGTTCCGCGATACCGACATTCACGAGCCAGGGTGCGCGTTCCGGCAGCCGATGCTCCAGTCGGCGCCGTACTTCCTCGGCCGGTGGTGGATCGAGGACGCGCATCTGCTCGAAGGGGCTCACCTGGTCGCCGGACCAGCGTCTTTTCGACCCCCACGCACCGGGATAGCCCGCCGGTAGCCTGGTCTTGATTCGCACATCCTTGGCCGAAACCGTCAAGAGCTTGAGGAACTTCGTGAAGTACTTGAAGGACTTTGGCGAGAGATAGTGTTCCGCCAGATCGCCGGTGGCGATGGTGTAGCCGCCGTCGTCGCGTTTGCGTATGCCGAAACCCTCCATCGAGACATTAGGCATGGTTTTACCCGCTACCGCATTGGTTCGCCCGGCGGTGGAACGGACCATCAGCTGTGGCAAGTCGAGACCCATATTCGCCGCGAAGTAAGTCGACCAGGCACCGCCCGCGAGCAACACACTAGTGGTTTTAACCCTACCCATCTCCGTGATCGCGGCGCTCACTCCGCCTGCCTCGGTTTCTATAGTACGTACGGCACAGTTCTCGATGATCGATACTCCCAGCCGTCGGGCAGCCCGCGCCAGGGCCGGCACGGCAACAAAGGGCTCGGCGCGACCATCGCTGGCCGTCAACATCCCACCGATCCATCTCCCATCTACATCCGGCGCAAGCGCCGATGCTTCGTCCCCGGACAGCAGTCGCGTATCGAGCTGGTGCTGCTTCGCGAGCTCACGCCAGCTTTCGTACTTTGCCATTTCGGATTCGGTTTGCGCCAGGTAGGCGCAACCCGACGGTGTAAAGGTGAGGTCCTCCTCTCCGGTTTTGGCCGCCAACTCCCGCCAGATTCGATTCGACTCCATCATGATTGGAAGTTCCGCCCAGTCACGGCCCTGTTGACGCACCCAACCCCAGTTGCGGCACGACTGCTCGCCTGCCACGCGGCCTTTTTCGCACAGCAGAACCTTCAGCCCCCGCTCCGCGAGAAAATAGGCCGTGGATGTTCCGATGATTCCTGCGCCGATGACAACGACATCGACCGCTTCCGGAAGATGGTCGGAAAAAGTGATGGGCGTCGCTTCCGTGATCAAAGGCATTGAAAACCGGGAATCAACGACGCAGTCAGACGATCCCGAGGATGCCCGTCAAGTCTGACCCCTGATGGTCGGGCCCATAGTCCGGCAGCGTAACGCAGTCGCCCTGGCGGTTGCTCCAGTAGCAGGAAACACCGGCCGCCCTGGCGCCGATGACGTCGTTGGCGCTGCCCGCGACGTGCAGATAATTGTCTATTCCGAGCTCTCGGATAGGTACTGCGTAAACACTGGGGTGCGGCTTGTACATACCACTCTGTTCGCTGGAGAAAATGTGATCGAAAGGCGTATCGAGCTGCGCGGCGAGCGACTCCAGCATGTCCCGGTCGCCGTTCGACAGAATGGCCAGCCGGTAGCCCTTTGCCGTCAATGCGGACAGCACCGAATTCGCCTCGGGCCATGGCGCGAGTGGATACCAGGCGTAAATCAGCTCTTCACGGGTCGAGATCGTCAATTCCAGGTTGTAGCGGTTCAAGGCGTAGTCGAGGGCGCGCGCCGTGCACTCGCGAAAGCTTATTCGGCCTCTCTCGAGTGCGTTGCTGAGTGCGGTAACACCGAGCTGACGGGCCCGCCACAATTCGAGAAAGTCCGCCGCCTGCGCGCTGTCGAGATCGGGAATACTCTCGAGCGCCGGTAGCAGCGAGGACCGGTAATCGGAGAGCGCGGCATAGGCGTCGAAGGTGATCAGTTCCGGTCGCATACGTCCAGTCTCCTGTTTCGTCAGCTGCCGAGAGAATCCGCGTGTTGGCTGACCGCCGGCATGACATCGACGGCGAGGGCGGTCATGGAATCCCGCCATAAATCCGCGTCGTCCCAGTCGTGCCCGACGGAAACGAGCGTGCCGAAGGGACCCAGACGGTCCACCAGCGCAATCAGGCGATCCGTCACGGTCTTCACCGACCCCGCGATGACGCAATCTTTCAGTGCCTGGTCCACTTCGAGAAAGGCGTTCAAGGTCTCCGGGGGCGCCTGCTGCTGGTCGCGGAAGTCGGCGATGCGGCGGACACCGCGCAGGTAACGGAAGTAGAAGGCCAGGGTACCGTCCGGATCGCTCAGGAGCTCTTCGGCGTGGGTATCGCTTTGGGCAATCAAGATGTTACGGCAGACACGCCATACGCCGTGATCCACGGGTCGACCGAGTCGTTCCCGTGCTTGCCCGTAGGCGCGCTGTTGGCCCTCGATGTTTTCGATGGGGACGAAGTTAGCCGAGATCGGAATGTAGTCCCGCTCGGCGATGAAAGCGGCGGTGGGTCCACCAGGACCGACCATCGCCATGGCGATGGGTGGATGCGGCTTTTGCAGCGGCTTTGGAAACTGGCCGACCCCTGCCTGCGGCCAAATCTCCCGCTCCATCTTGATATTCCAGTGCCGGCCTTCGATGTTCAGCGGTGCATCTTCCCGCCAGAGCTGGAGAATGATCTCCAGGGACTCCATGGTGATGGCGTAGCGCGCGGCCATGTCCTCATCGCCGAAGAGTTCGCCGTCGCTCATCAGGCCACCCGGACCGATGCCGAGCATGAGGCGCCCGCCGCTCAACTGATCGAAGAGGGCTGCCTCGGCGGCGACCACGACAGGGTGGTGGTGAGGCAGGTTGACGACCCCCGTACCCAGGCGGATGTTCCGGGTCGCATGGATCAGCGTGGCGAGAAACATCATGGGCGAGGGGATCTGTTCCGCCTTGCTGGAAAAGTGCTCGCCGATCCAGGCTTCCCCATAACCCAGTCCGTCGGCCAGCACGATGGCCTCGCGGTCCTCAGCGAGCGCCTGGGACCAGGCTTTCCCCGGGCGGTGCAGGGGCATCATGAAGAGCCCGAGATCCATTATCGACTTTTCCTCAACGCGGCATTACCGCTCATGTCTTTCCCCAGAATGCGAGGGTTCGCACTTCGATGCTTTCCCGTTGGGGTGCGCCGGCCGGTATGGCGGGATCGTCAAAGGAGCC
>JAACFO010000269.1 GCA_009937425.1 Gammaproteobacteria bacterium | reverse complement strand
TATTTCCTCGAGGGCCGCGCCGTCAGGGGCACGAGTGAGTTCGAACATAGCTGGCAGGATGCGAAATGGCGGTTTTCGAGTGCCGCCAACAAGGACTTGTTTGCCGCCAATCCCGAACGCTACGCGCCGCAATACGGCGGTTACTGCGCAGTGTGTCTGGCCCTCGACGGTGAGCTTACTGATGCCAATCCCAAAGCTTGGACCATTATCGGCGGGAAGCTCTATCTGAACTACAGCATGCACCAGCGCACGCAGTGGCGAATAAGATCCAGTATCTACGTAAAATACGGTGACGAAGTGTGGGCGGAGCTCGCGCTACGTGCCGAAGTACGAAAGGGCGTCATGGAGAAATCCATCGGATCTGGATTCAAAATCGCGTTCCTCCCTCTGGCGTTAGGCAATCCTGGCTGGACCCTTGCCCAAGACACGGAATCCGCGGTCAAAATCAGAATCAAGTCATATGTCGAGGCCAATGAATCACTCGAACTCGCATACTTTTACGAGGCAGCACCGTCGGGCGGACCAGTTGTTCCACCCGAACAGTTGTGGGAAGGCGGATACGGGCCGCAGCAACTAGTGTTGGAATCAGTTACGAAGCTGGCAGAACAAATCGGAGTGCAGGGGGTAGTTACGGCCTACGTCCGGGCCGGCACTCAGAACTTGGGCGTAGAACGAGCATCAGTGGCCTTGTATGTCATCGATATAAACCAAGGCAGCGTCTACGAGGAGAGGGGGGTTGTATCCGATATCAACGAGATGTTGCAGAAAGCTTTCTCCAACTTAATTGCAGCGCTCAAGAGAGAATCCAGCTCTTATTCCGATGCGTCGTATCGACTCGCCGTCATAGCACCCGACAAACCCGGTACGGACACGAGAGAGCTGCTACTCGGAGGTGATATATACAAGGCCATTCTTAGGCAGCCATCGTTCTCCATCACCTACGCCGATGAACCGGATGACCCATCGGCCTTGTCCTATCTCAATCGGGGAGGAGACTGGCCATATCCCTCGACCAACGTAGAGCCGAGCGAGGCCTGGCAGGGGCCGATGCGCCGCAGGGGTCACACGCCGCGCTTCGATCGGTTGTATCAGGCGGGCCGGGATCTCGAAGTCGATGCCATGCTCCTGTGGGAATTCGAACGCGGTGATAAGGCCTGGGAATTTCCGGCAGAAATTTACGTCATAGACGTCAACAAGCAGCGCATCTATAAACATAAAGGGACGAACTCAAATATTGAGATACTCGTTCGACAGGCATTCGATGATTTCCTGGCGGGCCGAAAACAGTAAGAAAGACAAAGGGGACGCAGCTATTTTTCGCTACCCCGGCGCAATTTCGCGGAATCGTGTACCTGCCGAAAGTTGTCATTCGCCTTCTAGCGAGATGCGAGCGCTGTCGTGAGTCCTTTGCTGAGCCGATCCGTGTCTTCCTCTCGCAGAAAAGGCGGGAACGCCGCCACAAGAGAACGCACTGTCATCGGGTGGCCGGGGTGCCATTGCTCCCACCGAAGCCGCTGTACTTCGAGTAGTTTTCGAATATCTTCTGTACGCTCGAGAATGCCGTAGATCGCAAGTAGCGGCACGATATCCAGACCAGCGTGGTCGGTTCCCGCATCCTCCAGCAACTTCATTGCCTGGGCGTTGTTTTTGCCCACGAAGTGTGCAAGGCCCATGGTCCAGATATAGGAAGCAGGGTAGTGTGGATTGAGACGTATCGCCTGCCTGGTGTACTCCAATGCCTTCATCCCTTCTCCCGCCATACTCAGAGCCTGTGCCAGAACAATGTGAGCTGTCGGATCATTGGGATCCAGGGCGATGGCCTCTTGTGCCTGCGCTATTGCCTGCTGATGGCGGCCGTTGTGAATGTGCATCAAAGAGCTGACCGACAAGGCTAGAGCGGTGGGTTCCGCCATCGCGCTTTGAAGGTGCTGGTACGCTTCGCGGAATGCGTCGTAGCTCGAAAGATTCCACTGACGGTTCCAGCGACGTAGTCTTCCTTGATAGTAGATGGCTGCAAGCACCGTGTGGGGCCGGTTAAACGACGGGTCCTGCTCAATAGCGCTTTTTAGCAGTGGAATGGCATCAGAGTACCCGTCCGGAGTTTCACGATTGTAGTGGGCCCAACCCTGGAGGAAGAGATCGTAGGCCTCGATGTTGACGACCTTGCTGACTCGTTTGGCAAGTTCCTTCTGGGGGCTGGTCCCGGAAGAAACAGTGGCGACGACGTGAGCGACGATTACGTCCTGAACGTCGAAGATTTGTTCCAGATCGGCGTCATAGCGGTCTGCCCACAGAGTTGCTCCGGACTCGGCTTCTATCAGTTGTGTATTCAGCCTCAGCATTTTCGGGGTTCGGCGCAGCGTGCCCGTGAGGATGTAGCGCACACCGAGTTCGCGGCCGATTTTGCGAGTGTCAATTTTCGTGTTCTTGTAAAGAGAGCTGGAATTGCTCGAGATCACGAAAAGTTGCGGGATCTTCGACAGATCCGTAATCAGATCATCGGTAATCCCGTCCACGAAGTATTCCTGCGCCGCATCATCGCTGATGTTCTTGAACGGCAATACCGCCAGAGAAGGTTTATCGGGCAGCTGCAGATCCACGGCCTGGCGGGGCCCGAGCACACCAAGCCAGGTCAATGCCACCACCACGAGAAGCACTGCCATGCCCGCCAGCATGGACACGTTGAGCCAGGGAATCCGCGTACGCCGTACCACCAGGGTTTCTATCGGCGGCAATTTCGCCCCCGGCAGCACATCGACCCGAAAGACGCGGATGGGCTCTTCGATATTTTTGACCTTGTGCTCACCCAGATCACGAAACGCCAGGGGAAGCTTGTTCGGCACCTCGTGTCGCACCAAATCGGATATCCAGACTCCGCCCGGTTCCGCCAGTGCCTCGAGGCGGGCCGCGATGTTGACTCCCTCACCGTAGATTTCGCCGCGGTCGACGATAACTTCACCGAGATTGATGCCGATGCGAAACATGATGCGTTGGTCTTCGGAAAGATGAGACTGGCTGCGAGAGAGCTCGGACTGGACTGTCAGTGCGCAGGTGACGGCCAGTGTGACGCTGGGGAACTCGGCGAGAATCGCGTCGCCTGCGTAGTGTTCTACTTTACCGTTGTAGTGTTCTATGCAGCTCGTGAATCTATCGAGACTATCCGCGAGAAGTCTGTGGGTTCGCGCCTCATCCGCTTCGGTGAGCCGGCTATAGCCCGCGACATCGGCATACAGGATTACCGTCAGCTTTCGCTCTAGCGGAGCAGGGGCGTGTGTCACGGATAGTCCCTTGAGATCCGATCAGACATTGGCACACCAGGGCACCGTATTCGTTGATCGGGATCAATGCGCGACTTGGGCCTTGGGACTATCAGTTGGGTGGGTGATCGAATAAAGGGTTTCAAGGGTGATGCAAACATCGGTGAGAGGCATATTTCGCAATTATGTCATGGTCGTCGTAGCCCTAGCGCTGCCCTTTCTGGCGGCTGCCCAGGCGGATGCCGGGACTCTCGAGACTGTAAGGTCCAGGGGGGTGCTGTTATGCGGCGTCAACGAGGGGCTACCCGGATTCTCAATCTCCAACGCAGAGGGCGAGTGGTCCGGCATCGACGTGGATCTTTGCCGGGCCGTGGCCGCAGCCACCCTCGGCGATGCCAACGCAGTCACTTTTATCCCTTTGACGGCTAGAGATCGCTTCCCCGCCTTGCGTGCAGGCGAGGTC
>JAACFO010000106.1 GCA_009937425.1 Gammaproteobacteria bacterium | reverse complement strand
TTAGGGGTGCTGTCAACGAGGACACCGTCGAGATACAGCTGTATGTCGGTGGATGTTTTCACCGCGACAACATGATGCCACTGCCCATCATTCACCGGGGTGGCCGAACCAAGTGCAACTGCCGACCAGTCGCTCACTCCCTCAAAGACTTTGAAGCTCAGATTGATATCGACGTCGTTGGCGTCCCGCCATAGGATGATCTCGTAACCTTCAGTGCTTGTACGCTTGTACACGAGTTCCGGGAATTCTCCCCAAGTGGGGTCCTGAGTGGTGTTGAACCAGAAATCGATGGAGAAGTCGCCCAAGCCGATATCGAGAGCATCGTCGTCAGGCACTGTAATGAAGTCATCCGCCGCCGCATAGTCCGCGGCGGTTCCCGAGACACCTGCGGCGTATCCGACACCCGCCTGCAATGTGCCGTCGAGGCCGCGCCCACTTGAATCGATGGCGGTCGTACCGGCACCCTCGTTCAGTTTGTAGTGAGCCACCAGTCCGAAGGACAAGCTGAACTCCGAAGTATTGCCGGTCGGATCGGTGGCCGTCGCCGTATAAGACGCGCCGGCGGGAACGACGACGCTGAAGTTCTCGCTGAAGCTCGCGTTGCCAGCACCGTCGGTCATAACGTCGACGAATCCGAGGTAGGTTTCGCCTTCACCGTAACCAGATGGGTCGACGGTGGTGTTGGCGAACAGCTCTACACGATAGGTCGTGCTGACGGCACCGTTCAGGTCACCATCGATGGTGACATCGGTGGATGACCAGGTGACATTGGTGAGCACCGGGTAGTTCTGCAGATTGTTGGCACCGGAGTCGCCATCGCCGCCGTCATTCGGGGTGAACCCGTCGCCCACGTAGCTCGGGTCAAACCCCCCCGGGCGCGCATCGAGATCGATTCCAAGGCCGAAGTTGCCGTAGATCGAATTTTCCGTGATCTGATTGTCGGTCGGCGCCGCGGCGGTGGGGGGCTCGATGAAGCTGGTGATGACGATGCCGGCGCCCCCGCTTCCGCTGACACCGGTCGTGCCCGTGATGATGTTCCGGCGAATGACATTACCATTCGAGCCGTCATTGAGCGCGATACCCGCGACCTGCATGTTCTCGATCGTATTGTTCTCGATCAGAACGTTCTGCGCCTCGTACCAGAGCTCGATACCCTTGCCTTGACGGATGTCGAGCGGGGGCGTGCCTTGGTAGTCGTGAATGTAGTTACCCTGAATCACGGCGTTCGACGGCAAGTCGGACACCATGTCGCCTGTGAAGACAGGAGTGTACTGGCTGAACGCAATCTCGTTGTTGATGATGTTGACTTGCTCGACGTTCGGCGAGCCCGTCCACGCCAAGCTCGCCATGACGGCATTGTTCTCGATATAGGCGATGTAGTTGTTGGTGATTGACGCGGCGCCGTTCGTGAAGACACCGACGTTCTCAAACCAGCCCGCGTCGGTCCCATCGGCTTTTGTGCCAATCAGGTTGCCGGTGACGACGGCCTCCCCGGCGACTGCGGTGACCGTGGGGTCGATCTGGATCTGTTTCGAGTTTATGCCGGAGCCGAAGCCGTTGATCGCCAGATTTTGAATGGTCACTCCGCCGGCCGTGACATGCAGCCCCGCGCCCGTAAACGAGTTGCCACCCGCGAGCTCGAGCTCGGCCCGATCGACCCGATCCAGTGTCAGCCCATCGACGCCGACGGTGCCGCCGGTGCCGACCTGACCCGTGTTCGTGTCCGCGACGATGGTGCCATCGAAGTGGCTGTAGGCGGTGCCGTCGATGGTCGTGTTGGCGCCGCTGATCGGCGACAGTACGCTCGTGACGTTGATCTGCCACCAGTCGTCGCCGCCGTCGTTCGTGTAGTTGCCGTCATCGGAGAATGAGCCCGTCACGACGTTCGGCGCCACCGCCGGCACGAACCGCATTGCGTTAGCGCCGTTCACCAAGTTCGCGTTCATGATGAACTGGTCGAGTGTGCCCTGGGAGTGGCGGCCGGTCCCGACACCGTCGTCGTCGCCGCCGTCGCCGCGCACGTTGGTCACGACGTTGAAGCTGAACCCCGAATCGATGTTGGTGACGTCGGCGCCGGCAAGAATGACGCGGGTAACGTGCTCAGAGGTGTCGAGGTCCGAGGCTGAGTTCGAGTTCAGGTCGGAAGCGTTGGGATCACGCCCGCCGTACAGTGCGCCGCTCGTACCGAGGAAGCTCGCGGCACCGTCCATTGCGCCTGCGACCCCATAGGTCTGCTCGGCCCAGACGCTGCTTGGCGCCGCGGTACCCTGGGTCGGGAAGATAGTCGTGGAGTCGACCACCACCCAGTAGGTATCGTCGGTGAGACCCGTGAAGCTGTACGCGCCGCCGCCCGACGTGAGCGCGGAAGTGACGAACGTGTCGTCGACGCCGTCTGCGAGTCCGTCACCGCCGTCCTGAAACAGCCGCACCCGAACATTGTTGAGCCCGGCTGCGTCCGCTAGGCTCGAGTCGCCGTTGACGTCTTCGTTAATCGTGCCGGAGATGCTGTGTGTCCCAGCACCCGACGACGGCTTGATCGAGACAGCTCCAATGGCCCAGTCATCGCTGCCGCTCCAGGTCCACGACACCGGAACGGAAGCCGCGGCGGCTTCGGTGATGCCGCCACCGCTGATCTCGGCGCCGTAGGCGTCAAAGAGTTCCGTCTGCCCGCCGGTATTCAGATCGTAATCGGTCGGGTCGTCAACGGCGACGACGGCATAGACCAGCTCACCGGTCGCCGAGATGATGTTGGCCGAGGCCGTACCGCCGGTGCCCGTGCCGGTGTCAAAGACTCCGAGCGGCGTGCTCTGGTCGACGCCGTTGAAGGTCGTTACGCCGACAGTGGCGCCGTCGGGGCTGGAGGTGAACGTGACATCGACATCAAAGTTCCCCACTTCAGGGGCGACCATGTACCACAGTTCGACAACGGCGTCGCCATTCACGACAGCGTCGAAAAACGTCAGGTCGGTGCCGTTCCACTGGACGGTGTTGACGGTTTCGGAGCCGAGGAGGTTCATCGAGACACCGACCATCATCAAGCGGTCAGTGCCGGACGTCGTGTGATTTACCGAGATGGGTGCGCCACTGCTACCGCCGAAGGAGGTCAGATCCTCGGTGACGGCCAGCGTGTGCTCCCAGCTCTGCTGAACGTTCAGGCTGAGGGCAACGTCTGTTTCGATGTCCCCAAGTTTGTACTCCAGATCCCAATCACCGCCCGCGGCAGCGGCGCCGGTCTTGTCATTGCTCGCGGCCACATCGGCGCCGGTGAGTGCGGACAGCGTCTCCACCATCTCCCGACCCTGAGCGCTGCCGGCGAAGTCGCAGCCATAAATCAGCAGATCGGCGCCTTCGGTCATGGCCACCTGCCAGCTCTTGATGGCGTCGCGGTAGCTCTCCAGGTTGTAGGCGTTCAGCTTGGCATTGCCGAGCTGCAAGTTTCCATCGGAACCGTGGGAGACGATGTGCACGGCGCCGACGTCACGCCGCTCCGCCATGGCCTCGCTGATTTGTTCGATGCCGTCTCGACCCGTCTCCAGCACCACCACCTCGATGGGCCGGCCCTCGGCCTGGGCCGTCAGGAGATCATTAATGAGTTGCTTGTAGTTGGGGGCGCCGGCGTCGACGAACACCAACTCCTTCTGGACCTGGGTGGAGGACTTTGGCTGGGAGAGGGAGAAGCCGGATTCGGCGTTGCTCTCTCCGCTGTTGCCGATGGTCACGCCCACCGCCGGGGCGTCGACCAGGGTGACGATGGCGGGAGGAGTGGGCTCGGCCTCGCCACCGAGGAGCCCCGACTGGGCGAGCACACCGGGCAGGTCCGCCGAGAATAGCAGACGCGGCTCGAGCTCCTCCATGAGAGCTCGGCGTATGGGCGTCTTGCGTAGCGTCTTTTTCACAGTCTCTGTGTCCCACTCGCGCCCGGCGGGCGAAAAGTAATGCCGTTCCCCGGGCCTCCACTCACTGCGTTTCGGGCACAGCAAAGGCGTCCCGAGCCCAGGGCATATCCTTTATATCGGTGTTTGGTGGTCTAGAAAGAGATGCGAGTCGGTTTACGAAGCGTTACAGATGTGTGCTGCGTCGCAGTTCGGAACGATTTTTCCGCGAGCCCGAGGGGCACCGAAAACTACCTTTCTAATCAGTCGGTTACACAGACTCAAAAAGCGTGATGAGAATCGCACCCGGGTCCGGAAGAGTGAGGATATTCATGGGAGAACGCACCCGGCTGGGAATGCGCTTCCTGGACAACCGGCGAGCCGGCTGTCAGTCGAGGAAGGTCAAGCTGCAGCGAAGGCCGCCGGGGATGAAATTACCGGGATTGGGGAGCTCGAGGCGCACGCCGAAGGTGCCGCTGGCTGCGTCCACCACCTTGTCGACGATGGTTACCTGGGCGATGTATTTGCGCTTCCTGGCGAGCTCCGGGGTCACTTCGGCGCGCATGCCGTCCTTGATAGTGCCGAACCTGCCCACCGGCACGATAACCTCTACCCGCAGAGGATCGAGCTGAGCGATGCGCAGAATGGGCGTGTCCTCGATGAACTCGCCTGGTGCCTTTAGACGCTCCACGACCACACCGGAGATGGGACTGCGAACGGTGCGAAGCGCAAGCGTCGCTTCTGCGCGCTCCAGCTCGAGTTCCGCCATGCGCTTGTTCTGCTGCGCGGTGCTCAATTCAGTGGCAGCGAGAATGGCATCGGTCTTGGCTTCGTCGAGGACGTGGAAAGGGACGGCTTTCTTGTTGAACAGCTTCTGGGTGCGCTGCTGACTGCGCCGGGCGAAGGCGAGACTGGCGCGTTTGGATTCGATCTCGCTGTCAAAACCGGCGCGCTGCTTGGACAAATCCACTTGCGCCTGCTCCACGTCGGACTTCAGCCTCGCGACCTCCTGGCCCTTCTCGACAGGATCGCTGCGATCGACGGCGATGGTGTCGATGATCCCCGGGACCGAGCTGCTCAGCTCCACGAACTCGGTGGGTTGAATCACGCAGTCAAAGGTCGCGGCGCTGTTTGCGCCGGCTTCGGCCACCCATAGCGCCGCCAGGACGGCGGCTACGCCGGCGATAGTTCGTTTGTACTCAGCAGTCATTGCTCGTATCACTCCGTTATTCCGGTGCACCCGTAAAAGCGAGCAGCTTGCCCCGCTGGTCGTCCACCTTGAGAAGCTCGTGCCGCACGCGGCGGTGATAGCGTTCCAGCAGCCGCTGGGGCAGCGCGATCAGCACACTCGAGACCCATCGAGGCACCGGGCGATTCTTGCGCCCGAACACCGAGAGCAGATGCGTCATGCGATCACCGAAGTACAGGCCCACGAGCTCGTCCTCCAGGGACAGAATAGCCTCGTAGCTGCCCGGATCGCCCTGGCGGCCACAGCGCCCGGCAAGCTGGCGGTCGATGCGGCGCGCGATGTTGCGCTCACAGGCTATAACGTGCAATCCGCCGAGTTCTTTAACGCCGGGCCCTAATTTGATGTCCGTGCCCCGTCCGGCCATGTTGGTGGCCACTGTGATTCGGCCCTTTTCGCCGGCGCTGGCGACGATTTCCGCCTCCATCTCGTCCTGGTGGGCGTTGAGCACCTGGTGATGGAGTTTGACCCTTTTCAGCAGCCGGCTTAAGCGCTCTGAATCCTCCACCGAGCCGGTTCCCACCAGCACCGGCTGGCCGCGCTTGTGCACAGCTCCAATGCGCTTGACGATGGCGGTCCACTTCTGCACCGCGCGCCGGTAGGTGCGGTCTGGGCGCTGGATTCGAATAATGGGTTGGTCGGTTGGCACGGTGACCACTCCGAGCCCGTACACCGACCAGAGCTCACCGCTCACCTCGTCCAGGGTCCCGCTCATGCCGCCCAGCCTCAGGTAGCGGCGAAAGAATCGCTGGTAACTGATGCGCGCGAGAGTCTCGCGATTGCTGGTGAGCTCGACGTTTTCCTTGCACTCGATCATCTGGTGCAGGCCGCGTTCCCAGGCACGGTCGGCCATGACGCGGCCTGTGTGTTCATCGATGATTTGAATCTTGTCGTCGCGCACCAGGTAGTGCTTGTCGCGAAGAAACAAATGCTTTGCGCTGAGAGCCTGGCTCACGAGTTCACGGGTGCGCCGCTCACCGCTCCACATTCCGCCCAGGGGCTCGGCAATTTCCTTGAGGCGCTGCTCACCGCGATCGAGAAGTTCGAGCTGGCGTTCACGGGGATGCAGCATGAAGTCGCTTCCCTCGCGCAGCTGGCCCGCCAAAAACAGTGCCTGCCGACAGACCTTCATCTGCTCTTCGCTCTGCCCTTGGGCGGAAAGAATGAGAGGTGTGCGTGCTTCGTCGATGAGCACGCTGTCGGCTTCGTCGACGATAGCGTAGTACAAACCGCGAAGAAGCAATCTGTCCATTCGTGGTTGATCACTGTGCAGAGATTCGAGCTTGAGCTTGAGTCCCGGATCGCCGGAGCCGAGTGCGAGCTTGTCCTTCAAATAATCGAAAACCAGCTGCTTGTTGCTGCAGTAGGTGATGTCGCATGCATAGGCTTTGCGCCTGGCGTCCGGATCCATCTCCTCGGTGATGGCGCCGACAGTAAGTCCCAGGGCGTGGTATACCGGACCCATCTCTTCTGCGTCACGGGTTACCAGGTAATCGTTCACTGAAACAACGTGCACGGGAATTCCACTCAGGGCAGCGGCACATGCGGGCAGAGTTGCCGTCAAGGTCTTGCCTTCTCCCGTGCGCATTTCCGCCAGCATTCCCTCCATCATGATCCAACCGCCGATGAGCTGAACGTCAAAATGGCGCATTCCCAACTCGCGCTCCGCAACCTCGCGTACGACGGCGAAGGCTTGTGCGATGGCGGGTTGCGTGAGGCCATTGTTGTGCAGTTGCCGCCTGGCATCTTCGATGTAGTCGCCAAGACGATTCTTACCGGCACCGGCGAGCGCGTCGCAATGACTGTTCACCCGGCGCAAAAACTTACGCCACGACCCGCGCCTGGCCGCCGGTGGCGGGCGAATCCCTCGCACCATGCCCGCCAACGCCCGCTCGACGCGACCGTCGCCGTTCGGCGGGCGCTGTGGATAATTCCCGAGCTTTACCCCGGGTCGCAAGCGTTGCTGGTCTTTCATGCTCAGATGGTGAACTGGCGAAGAAACAGTTGGCGCAGACTGCGATACCACTGTTGCGCCAACGGCTCGGTACCATGGTCGAAGCGCACATAGACGCGCCCGCCTGCGTTGGCGATCTCGGTATCCGGCGGCAAACTCAGATCGAACTGAAATATCGGATCCAGAGTTCGCGTTCCCTGCTCGTCCGAGGGGTCGACTTGGAAATTTCCGCCTCCGATGGACCCCAATGCGGCGCTCGGCAGTCGATCCCCCGCCGCGGGCACTTCGCGTAATATCGTTGCCGGCAGCGTCGTCCTCACGTCGTCGGCGAGACGCACCTCCACGCGTTGGGTGTCGCGACGCACGAGCCCGACATCGGCTTGGGGTACGACGACCCGGGCTGTAATCTCGTCGAAGGCCACCACGTATGCGACGGGCTCGCCGTGACGTACAAAACGACCAGGCAGGTCCTGTGCCTGTGGAACGATGAAGATACCGTTGCTGGCGCTGCGTACGACCAGGTCGTCGATGCGTTCCCGTGCGCGAGCTAGAGACGCTTGCACCGATTTCAGCTCGTCCTCGATCTTCTGTGCCTCGACGCGGTCCTCGTACTGTGTCGCATCGAACTCCACCTTGAGCTCTTTGCGTTGCGCCTCCAGAACCTTGAGATGTGCATCGAGCAACGGGTCAGCAAGCTCGATCACAGGATCGCCGATTTTGACATGACTGTCGGCAGCCACGAGCAAGTTCACGACGAAGCCGTCGGTGCCGGTGCGCACGTGCGCCTTCTCGGGCAACCAGAGCACGCCTTCGGCGCGCGTCCAGTGAGGCGCCGGCGCGAGAAACAAACCGACAACTACTCCTGTAAGAAGACTGGCGATTACGAATATCGCGCGAACCCGGGTGCGCCGGACGGCAGGATTGAAGAACAGATATGCGATCGCTTTACCGGTGGGCATGATCAGTTGCTGGAAGAGGGCCCATGCACCCAAAACGACGGCCAGGGCAAAAGCTTTGAGCGCGATCAGCGTAATGATCGCCACCATGATGAACTGTCGATAAATGAATGCGGCAATGCCGTAGAAGAAGAACCAACGCGCTTCACCCGGGGCAGTGGCTGGTGATCGACCGCCTCTCACCCCACAGAGGTAACGCTGCGCTAGATAGGCGATGTATTTGTTTGAGCGGGAACCCAGATTGGGAACATCGATGGCATCGGCAAACATGTAGTAGCCATCGAAGCGCAGCAGTGGATTGCCGTTGAACAGTAAAGTGGAGATGCCGCCGATCAACATGACGTTCAATGCAATGTCGCGCACGATTCCCGGCTCCACCTGCATCCACAAAAACATGCTTAGCGCCGCCAGACCCAATTCCACCATCATGCCGGCGGCACTGACGGAAATCCGTCTGGTCTTCTCGGGAAAGGATGCCGATGCCGTTGCATCCACATAGGGCACCGGCATGAACACCAGGAACATGATCCCCATTTCATGGACCTCTCCGCCCCACACTTTGGTAGCAAAGCCGTGTCCCAACTCGTGCACTCCCTTTACGATGGGATAGACGGCGACGAGAAGCACGAGATTCATGGGTGAGAGTGCCTGCGACGCGGCA
Source organism: Gammaproteobacteria bacterium (assembly GCA_009937425.1). Classification (GTDB taxonomy): domain Bacteria; phylum Pseudomonadota; class Gammaproteobacteria; order HK1; family HK1; genus JAABYT01. The sequence continues at coordinate 5,632 of JAACFO010000106.1, read as the reverse complement.
TGCGCACTGAGCTCTTTCCAATGGGTAGTCGCAAGAACGACACCGGTGACGACAATTGCCGCCCAGATCAGGAACCCGAACCAGCCGAAGAACGGCCGCACAAACGGCAGCCAGGTTTCGAGAAAGCGGTCCGGGTCGACCAGTGGAATACGAACAGCCAGTGGATTCATCAGGCGCTTCTTCCACTTTTGACGCTGCTCGCGCTGGTAGCGGGTGAAAAGCTCCTCGGTGTCCGGCGGCACGTCGCACTGGAGCACGTCGGCGGCGTGCAGCTGGCCCATGAGCTGGATGGATTCGTCCTGAGTCGGAGCATCGTCACCGAGACGCGAGGTTGTTGCATCCCACGCATCCTGAACGCTTTGGGTGCCATCGAAGCGGGCGATGAAATGGTACGCAGCCGGTGTGAAGCGGTGGTGGCGTCCCGACGCACGATCGTCGAGAACATACCAGAGCTGGCCGCGGTAGTGATGGCGGCGAAATTGCGCGTGGCTGCGTATTCGCGGTGTCAGCTCTGCAACCCGGTACCAATGTGGACTGAACAGTGAGTCACTCATGGCCACCAGGCCCAGAGCCACAGTCGCAGCCAGTCGACGATCCGGTGCGTCCAGATCCAGATGAGTTTGCGCTCGCCCACCTCGACCTTGCCAACGCCCTGCATACCAGGACGCAGGTGCTCCGGTGGATCTGCCAGCGATGCTTCCACCTTGAAGAAGTTGCTGCCATCCTCTGCCGTCGATACGGGCGTGATTTTGTTGACGATGATTTCGAGGCGCTCGTTCGGCGCCGCGGCGAGTGCGAGATAACCGGTTTGACCGAGCACAACGTCGGAGAAGTCGCGCTCATCGACTTCCAGCACGACGCGATAGTCATTGAGGGGCGCAATCTTGTAGAGCACTTGGCCGCGCTCCACTGGCGATCCGAGCGTTCGAGTGAGATCGCCGCTGACGATGACACCGTCGAAGGGCGCCAGAATCTGCGTGCGCGCGAGCTGCTCGTTCAACAGGGCGATTTGGGCATCCGATTGCTCGATGCGCGCCCGCAGGATGCTGACCTGGGCACGCTCGAACTTGGCGAGCGCTTCGCGGTACTCCTTTGACAGCTGCTCGCGCTGGCTGGTCCACTTGACGCGCTCGAGCTCCAGATCTTTGCTGTCGAGGGTTGCCAGCTCCTGATCCTTTTTCACGACATCACCGGGGCGCACCGAGGCAGTGGCGACGTAACCATCCTCCGGTGCCACCGCTACCCGCTCCACCGTTCCTTCCAGTGCCGCCGTGGCCGCCACCCGATGTTGACCGTTGAAGACGGAAAGGAACACGACCAGGCCTGCCAGCGCCAGAACGATCACCTTGAAAACCAGGTGCCCCTTGCCCAGTAAGCGGCCGCACTGGTGCGAAAAGGAATCGAGCATCTTGGTGATCAGCCAGCGATCGTCGCGGCGTTTCACCTCCAACACCGGACCAATGAGAGCGGCTGCCTGCTCGCAGAACTTCACAATCTCCGGCTCGAGCAATTCGTGGCCGGGACGCTCGAATGTGATCGCCCCGTAGATCTCCTGGTCCATGCTCAAGGGAACAGTGCACACGGCCCGCGCGCCATGTAGTCGCGCGAGTTCACCGTGGGCACGGGAGACGTCCTGGCCGGCCTTCGTGGAGGCCGGGTAAACGATGGTGCTTTCCTGGTCCAGAGCCTCGTCCATGGCCGCGCCGATCTGGCGGAAAAGACTCTGCCGGCCCTCGAAACGGGCGCTGTGGGAGAGTGCCTTGACCTTGATGTGCTTGCCGTGGATGAAGCCCAAGCTCACGCGCTCGAGCTTCAGGCGCGTGGCGAGCTCCGTGACGACGGCGGTCGCCGCCGCCTGGAAGCGCTCCTGCTCCACCGCGGTGCCCACCAGCTCCAGGACCATGCCGAGCTTGTCGCCGCCGGCGGCCCCGCTCTGCTGCTGGGCCTGTCCCTGCTGATCGCACATGGCCTGAAACCAGGCCGCCCCCCACTGCAACATCTGCAGGACGGACTTCTGGCGCACATTGGGTAGTCGCTCCACCTCGATGGCGGCCACCCCGAGCAGCTTGCCGTCGATGACGATGGGGTAGGCGATGGCATCCTTGTCCGCGCCGTCTTCGGCGTCCGACGATTTTAATTCCGCAACTACCCCCTTACGCTTGCTGATGGCGGCCTTGGCGGTCTTCGACAGCGCCACTGAAGGATCGGACCCCTCGGGCCAGCAGGCGGCGGGTCGATACGGTCCCTGGTCGGGCATGCCCAGGGCGATGACGCCGTGGCAGGTACCGGCGATCATGGTGCACTGCCAGGCGAGCCAATTCTGGGCGACATTGGTCAACAACGGCGCAAGTTCCACCGCATTCGGCTCTGCCACGCTTTGGGGTTCTCTGGTCATCACAGTGATTGTGACCGACTCCGGGTTGATACATCCTGTTCCCATTCCCGGTTTGGGACGCAGTCGACGCTTTCGCCGCGAATTGCCCGAAAGGGGCCAATCACAAGGCGTCCCCGGGGGCCGGTACAGGTGGGAGTTCGATTCCTATGCTCATGAATAGTTATCGGCTGTGGATCGATTTCTCTTTAGAGAAATAGCGGCCGCGAGAGCTGTTCAAAAGGCGTAATCCGGCATAATGTGAGAAGCCCGTCGCAGGTGCGTTAAAAGCTAAACGAGTTATCATCGGGATCGCTGGTGACGGATTCGTTCGCTATTCAAGGAGAAGCCCACATGTCCCTTCGCTCCCTCTTCATCCTGCCGTTCCTTCTTCCCGTGCTTTGCCAGGCGGATTCGAGCCTGACCTACGCAAACGCGCTGCTTCCGGGCAGCGAAACCATCATCCAGGTCAAGGATGGCGATGTGCTGATGGGAGACCGGGAGTCGAAAATCCTGTTCAAGAGCGGCAAGGACGAGCTGGTCATCATCGACCATCCGACGCGGACTTACATGATCATGGACGAAGAAACGGCGAAGCGTCTGGAGCAGCAGATGAGCGCTGCGCAACAGCAGATGAGCGCCATGATGGCGCAGATGCAGGAGCAGATGAAGGACATGAGCGAGGAGCAGCGGGCGCAGATGCAGCAGATGATGGAAAGTCGCATGGCGTCCGGTGGGGCGAAAATAGCCGTAAAAACCACCGTTCAGAAGAAAGGCGAAGACACGGTGGCCGGCGTTAGCTGTACGAACATGATGATCCTCGCCAACGGCAAGCCATCCGGAGAGGTCTGCGTGGCCCAGGCCGGCGTTTTGGGTTTGGACACGGCGGATTACCATTCCATGGTCAACGCCACGGATACGGTCAGAAGACTCATGGAACGGGTGACCGGGCGGGACGACAACGATACCGTATCCATGAACATGCGCGTCATGAAGGGCATTCCGGTACGCATGCGTGATCTGATGGACGGCGATGTCAGCACCCTGACGTCGCGCTCCAGTGTCGATCTGGATGCGGGAATGTTCCGGGTGCCGGACGGCTACCAGAAACGGGACATGCTGCAGTAGGCACCCGTGTTTGCGCGAGTGTAACCGGCGCCCCAATCCGCGGGCGCCCCGGGCTCTTCGACGACCGCTCGATACTCCCGGAAGGCTAACGAATTCGGGCCTTCAGCCGATATTACTATGGGTACTGTTTTCACGAGAGTCGAACTGCCTCCATGTCACCAACCGAAGCGGACGAAACCCAGACGATGTTCAAGCCGGCTCACAAGGATCGTCGGGCCCTGCCGAGAGTTACCCTTCGTTGCGCCGGGAAAGTCATCCTCCCGGGTGGGGATATCGTCAACGTCATGATTCACGATCTGTCCCGGGACGGATTGCAGATTCGTTGCGGCAAGAAGGCGGCCCATGCGATCAACCCGGATGGCAAGGCCATCAAGGACGGGGACTCTCCCCTGGAGATACAGGTGCTGTTCTACGTGCCGGTGGACTCCGGAAAAGGCCGCGTGAAGGCCAAAGGCAAACTCATGTACTTTTCCCTCATCGCCCCCGACATCGTCGCACTGGGACTGAAGTTCAAGTCCATTTCCAGCGGCGGGGTCGAGCATTTGAGACATGTGGTCAAATCGGCATTAGAGGGCTGCTAGACCGCGCGTCCCCCCTGTGAAATAGTGCTGGCAGGGGGTTACCCATGACGACCAGCGCCAATTCTCTTGCCTACCAACCGGCTGTGCAGCTTGCACAGGCTATCGCATCACGGGAACTTCGCTCCGAGGAACTCGTCGAGCTGCTGCTCGAGCGCATTACGCGCCATGATGAAAAGCTGCATGCCTTCGTCGAAGTCTACGCCGGCGATGCACGGGCCGCCGCAGCCGCCGCCGATCTGGCCATCGATGCAGGACACGCGGTGGGGCCGCTGCACGGCGTTCCGGTAGCACTCAAGGATCTCATCGATATCGAGGGCCGCATCACTTCCGGTGGCTCGAAGGCATGGGCCGAGCGCATATCACCGGTGACCGCTACCCTCGCCCGGCGCATGGTTTCCGCCGGCATGATCGTCATCGGCAAGACCCACACGGTGGAATTCGCCATGGGCGGCTGGGGCACGAACCAGCAGCTGGGCACTCCCTGGAACCCATGGGACAGCAATGAACAGCGCGCCCCCGGGGGCTCCAGCGCCGGGTCCGGCGTTGCCGTGGCGGCGGGTATGGCGCCTTGGGCAATCGGCACGGACACAGGCGGCTCGGTGCGCTTGCCCTCGGCCTGGTGCGGATTGACCGGGCTCAAGACCACCATCGGCCGCGTCAGCGTGCACGGCGTGCTGCCGCTCAGTCCGACCCTGGACACCCCGGGACCCATGTGCCGCTGCGTGGAAGACGCAGCGACACTGTTCAATGTCATCCATGGTCCCGATCCCGAGGATCCCACCACCCTCGGCCATGGCGTCGACGACGTCACGGCAACGCTCGATGCAGGAGTGGCGGGCCTGCGCCTGGCACGCATGCCCGCATCCGAACGCGATGGCGTACAAAGCGCCGTGTTGGACGCATACGACGCATCCCTGGAAGTGCTTTCGAGTCTGGGCGCACGAATCGTCGACGTAAGCCTGCCGATCCCGTTCCGTGACATGGCCGCGATCCTGGGCAAAATCATCGGTGCCGAGGGTTACACCCTGGTGGGGGAGTTAGTCGACAATGCGAACCTGCCCCTGGACGACGACGTGAGGCCGCGCATCCTCATCGGCAAGAACATGTCGGCCCGAGACTATTTGCTGACCCTGGAAGAGCGCGAACGCATCCAGACATCGTATGCTGAAGCGCTCGTCGATGTGGACGCGCTTCTAACACCGACAACAGCAACCACCGCACCGACTGTCGCAAGTATCGACCAGAGCGCCACGCCGGCGTTTTTCACCCGCGTAGCAAACTTACTCGACTACTGCGCCCTGGCACTACCCAACGGTACCGACAACAACGGACTGCCGACTTCTTTTCAGATCATTTGCCGCGGCTACGAGGAGGCGTTGGCACTACGCATCGGCCACGCCTACGAGCAAGCGACGTCGTGGCATACGGCAACGCCACCGGATTTTCCGTAAAGAGGCGCGGAGGTAGGCGGAGAGAAGAGGTACCGGTGTTGCCTTATTGTCTTATTGGGGATGTTTGACCTTTGGTCAAACATCCCCAATAAGACAATAAG
>JAACFO010000105.1 GCA_009937425.1 Gammaproteobacteria bacterium | reverse complement strand
CGCGTTGAACATCTGCACGCATTGGCATATTGTGCGCATTCGTTCGGCCAACAGGGGCGCGAAAAAGCCCTCGCAAGAAAAATCCTAATGTGCAATGGCCGACGCACCTGAAGGGGAAGAATCATGAAATCATATAAGTCGCGATTGCGGCGCGTTTCCTTGGTATTGGGCTCGGCTGCCCTGCTCGGATTCGGCGTCACCACGGCGCAGGCCCAGGAGGTCGAGAAGGGCACCCTCTACGGCGATATGGCAACCGTGGCCCAGGATATGCTGACCCGAGCGGCCGGCGACGGAAACAACTTCTTACATACGAACGGTAACTACGCACAAACCCGTTACTATCCATCACGCCAAATCAATGTTTCCAATGTGGGCAACCTGCGACCGGCCTGGATCTTCCAGACCGAAGTCGTAGAGACCATGGAAACCACGCCCATCGTCGTCAACGGCATCATGTACGTGACGACGGCTTTCAGTCATGCCTACGCGCTGAATGCCAAGACCGGCGAGCAGATCTGGCACTACAAACACAAGATGGGACCCATCACCACCTTCTGTTGCGGTCCCAATAATCGGGGCGTCGCGGTTTTCCAGGATATGGTTTACCTGGGTACCCTGGATGCAAAATTGGTGGCCCTGGACGCGAAGACCGGTAAGGTCGTCTGGGAAGTCCAGATTGCCGATCCGGAGCTCGGTTACAGCGAGACCATGGCGCCAACGGTGGTCAACGGCAAGGTTCTCATCGGCACCAACGGCGGTGAGTACGGTATTCGCGGGTTCGTGAAGGCTTACGATTGGAAGACCGGCAACGAGCTCTGGCATTTTAATACCATCCCCGAGAACTCTGTCGGTGTCTGGGCAAAGAACGATGCCACCGGGCGCGACATGAAGCGTGATATCAGTGCCGAGAAGTCGGCCCTGAAGAAGTTGGGCGATCCCTACAAGACCCTGGGCGGTGGCGTGTGGCAGAACCCCGCCGTGGATCTGGAGCTGAACCGGATATTTTTCGTGGTGGGTAATCCCTCACCGGATCTGGATGGCTCCATAAGACCCGGTGACAATCTGTATACCGACTCCCTGGTGTCGGTGGATTTGGATACCGGCAAATACGTTTGCCACTTCCAGTACGTTGCTCACGACGTGTGGGATCTGGACGCGGTGAGTCCGCCGATCCTGGTGGACGTCATGAACAAGAAAGGCAAGATGATCCCGGGCGTGTTGCACGGCGGTAAAACCGGTCATGTCTATGTTCACGACCGCAGCGACTGCAGCCTTATCCGTTTCTCCGAGGCCATGGTGCCCCAGGAGGACATGTGGGTACTGCCGACGAAGGATGGCCAACGCATGCTGCCCGGGGCCAATGGCGGCGTCGAGTGGTCACCAATGACGGTGAACACCGGTCTGGGACTGGTCTACGCCATCAATCTTCATCAGCCCATGACCTATCACGTGGAGAGTTCGCCGTACCCGGAAGGCAAGCTGTGGCTGGGTGGTGCGTTCAAGGTCATCGCGGAGGAGCAGCAGTGGGGTAATGTCACGGCGGTGGACTACAACACCGGCAAAATCCGCTGGAAGGTCAAGACCCCGCAGCCAATGATCGGCGGCATCCTCGCAACAGCCGGTGGTCTCGTGTTCACCGGTGAAGGCAACGGCTTCTTCAAAGCCTATGATGCCGAAACCGGCGCGATTCTGTGGAAGTTCCAGGCAGGCGCAGGCGTCAACGCGCCGCCGTCTTCCTACACGGTGGATGGAAAACAGTACATCGTCGTGGCCGCGGGCGGGAATACCCAGTTGAACTATAAGCGCGGTAACAATATCCTTGCCTTCACTCTCTCGGATTAGTCAAACTCAGCGGGGCTGCGAATTCGCAGCCCCGCTTTTTGGTCCCACTATCGTCTACCGTTCATGATATTGATTCTGCGAAGATGGAGCCGTCCCATGGACGGCTTCACGGTGAGTGTCGTGCTGATTCTTCTGTTGAGCTCTGGCGCGCGCGCGGATGGGCTTGCGGAGAAGATCGAGATCTGCACCGTCTGTCACGGCGCCGCCGGACTCCCGGATCGGGCCGATATTCCGATTATCTGGGGACAGGAGTATTACTACCTCTACGTGCAGCTAAAAGACTATAAGGCCGGCCGTCGCCACAACGCCCAGATGAGCGGCATCGCCGCGACTCTCACCAGGCAGGAGATGAAAGACCTGGCACAACACTTTTCCAGTCAAGCGTGGCCCTCCACCGGTTTCGCCGCCGAGTCGGAGGACATCGCCCGCGGTGAGGTTGCCAGCGCCGCGGGCTTGTGCGTTCAGTGTCATCTGGGAGGCTATGAGGGCAATAGTCGAACACCGCGCCTCGCGGGCCAGCAGCTGGCCTACCTGGAACGCACCATGCTGGAATTCAAGAAAAAGGAACGCATGAACTCACCGGCAAAGGCCTCGCTCCTGGCGGCCTATGAAGACAAAGATATCGCTGCAATGGCGCACTACCTGGCGGGCTACTGATTCGAATTCGCCTTTTTCTCAATCGCTGCCTGCAGAGTCCGGCGCAGCGCTTCGCTGCCGGCGAGTTCCAGCACCGTCTTTCCCTGGCGATCCGCGAGCGTAGCGTCGGCACCCCGCTCGACCAGCAAAGCGGCGATCTCCCCGTGATCCCTCAGCGCGGCTGTCATGAGCGCACTGCGGCCGCGATCGTCGACCAAGTCCAGCCCCGCGCCGCGATCGACCAACAGCTTGACGGTAGACAGACCTTCCCCGACCGGCACGTCATTGCTATGACCCGCCGCCCACATGAGAACGCTGAGATCGTGGGAATAGCGCGCATCGACTTTCACCCCCGCATCCAGAAGCTTCGCGACAATCCCCGTGTATCCTTTGCCCGCGGCGTAAACGATGGGCGCCTTACCGGTCCGATCCACGCTGTCGGGGACGGCGCTCGCCTCCAGCAACATGTCGACCATTCGATCGCTGCCGTTGTAGGCTGCCGCCGCGAGTGGGCTGATTCCCTGTGTGTTGCGGACATTGGGATCCGCCCCCGCGCGCAGCAGGTCTTTCGCCACCCGCCGTCGATCTGCCGTTGCCGCCTGCAGCAGCGCAGTGCTTCCGGCCAGGTTGGTGTGGTGCACGTCGGAGCCGTGCGCCAGCAGCAACTCCACCGCCTTGCGCTCGCCGGATCGGGCTGCGATTTGCAACGGGATATTGCCGGCTCTGTCCCGCGCCTGTACGGATGCGCCGAGATCGATGAAACGCTGAATTAGATCCGTACAGCCGCGTTGCGCGGCGTCGAAGAGCAAGAAGTTGAGGGTGCGGGAATTGGATTGATTCTGATTGACAGTGTAACGCTGCTGAATCTCGTCACAGATGCGCTGATTACCCGGGGACTGACCGGCGAGCGTGATCCCGCAAACCGCTACCAACAGCAGCGCGGACAGCCAGCGGCCTGCAAATATCGCTGCGTTCACCAAGCCTTCGCTCCTTTCACTCGTGCGGATACTCAGGCCGGCACGACATCGAAGGCGATGGTGGTTCGTACCTCGTTTGAGGAGAAAGGGATCGTTCCGTGGTACATGTACGAGGGAAACAATACCAGGAGTCCTTCTTCTGGTTGCACGATTCTTCCAATCTCTTCGCGGTCCCCGAGACCGAGATTGGTCTCGCCGAACTTGATCCACCCATCATGGGTGTCGCTCTTATGAACGACCTCCGGAAGTGTTACGTAGTAGCTCGAGCTGATCCAACCTTTAGGGTGAATGTGATTAGTGTGGAACCCCTGTTGCTCGAGGCGACAGGACCACGAAGCTGCAAAGCTGAACCGTTCGGATTTGCGGCTCAAGTACGGGTGCTCTGGATCGGCCTCCATCTCTTCGATGTATTGACGAACGCAGCGCTCGATGCTGTTGCGCGCTTCCTGAACTTCCTTGATTCTGCGCCCGAAGAGGTTGCCATAGGTTTGCGTTCCGCCGCGCAATGTTTGATTCGATGGGTGAACGCGGGATTGATGCAGAAGCCCCAGGGCGCGGCCCAGCGCCTCGTTGAACGCATGAATGTCGCGATAGCCTTCTGGAACCGGGACTTTGTAGGCTTTTACGAAATTATCGTAGTCGTTGAGAAGCGCTGCCCTGGAATCCCCCAGCAGACGCCAGCACAAGCTCCGAAGGGCGAGGGTGCCTTGCTCGAGAGGTGCCAACTCAATGGCTGCATCGGTGTGCATGAGTGCGTTCGGATAATCGCCGGTGGTAATCAGAATACGCGCCAGGTCTTGACGACAACGAATATCCTCCGGGGCCAGGTCGACCGCTGCCGTGTATTGTTCGATGGCCTCCGAAATGCGTCCCTGATTGGCCAACGACAAGCCCAGTCCACCTTGAATGCCGGCATCGGGACCGAATAGCTGACTTGCATCCCTAAGCACTGCCTCGGCCTCGTGGTACTTACCCGCATTCGTCAACGAGCCAGCGTAGCGCAGCCTCAGCGGCAGGGATCGCGGCGCTGCCTCGAGTGCCGGCGGGTAGGAGCCCAGGTAGTCATCGCGCATGCAGTGTTGCCAGTATATTTCGTTCAGCGCTTCGTGAACTTCCAGGGCTTCGGGATCGAGGCTCAAGGCGTGCCGGAAGCTTGCGATGGCGTCGTCTACCCGTCCGAGCTCGTACAATGTGGTGCCGTAATATCGGTGCAGTTCCAGTGCGTTCGCGTCGACGGCGAGGGCCTCGTGGAAAACCGTCAACGCCTCCTCCAGTCGATCGAGTCGGCGCAGCGCAATGCCCAATCCGAGGAGGATATCGACGTTGTCGGGCGCGATGGCCAGGGCCTCGCGGTAGCAGCCGGCTGCGTTCTCGTCGTCATCGTTTTCCATATGCGCATGGGCTAAGGCGTAGATAGCGTTCAGGTCCCGGGGACGGAGATCCAGGCTGCGCTGCAGGGCGTCAATAGCTGCCTGAATGTCTCCCTTTTCTCCCTGGGCGATCCCCAGCTTCAACCAGGCTTCAGGGTCGTCGGGCGCCAACCGAGTGGATTCGGTATAGCAACCGAGCGCTGACTCGTAGTCCTGCTTCGAGACGAGCAAATCGCCAAGCTTGGCGAGAACGTGCGGTTGTCCAGGCATGATGGACAGCGACTTGCGCAGAAGCTTCTCGCCCTCGTCGATGTCATCGCTTTGCCAGCGAATCATGCCCATGAACTGCAATGCATCGGCATTAGCATCGTCAAGGGCAAGGACTTCGTGACAGCAGCGTTCGGCCCGCGCCAGATCCCCGGATGCCCCGGCGGATGCCGCCTGCTGAAGAAGCGCGCTTATGTCAGGTGAATCGCTCATACACGCCCGGCAGTTTGCATCGTCCATGGGTGGGAGACAACAGCATCACGTTCTGAGCCTCAACCCGTTTCTCCCTTTCCGGATCAGGCATTTTGCCAGCCCTCGCGCATTCCTATCATCACGAGATCGGTGAAACCGACGATGCCCACCACCTTGTCGTTCTCGATCACCGGAGTGCGGGTGATCGAGAAGCGATCCAGCAGGCGGGCGCAGTAACGAATGTTCATGCCGGGGTCCACGGCGATGACCGGCTTCTGCATCACTTCATAGACATTTACCCGATCCGCCGCGCGGTCCTGGGCGAGGACCATGCGTGCCACGTCGGAAATCAGCAGTAAGCCGAACTCATCATCCTCATGGCGCTTCTCCACGATCATGCATTTGTTGTCCGGGTGCTGCATGGCTTGCAGGGCATCCTTGACGGTCAGCATTCCGTCGACGACGTCGTACTCTTTCTGCATCACGTCGCGGACCCGGACTATCTTTCGATTGTTCATAACTCATCCTCCACCCGGGAGGCCAGCACACGCATCTGGTGACTGACCCCCACGGCGTCTTCCACGTCAATCTGAAAAGCGATGCCGTGACCTTTCCCCTCCAGCTTTCCTACGTCCTTGATGGTCTCGAGGATGGTCCGGGCGAGATGCTCCTCCACCAGGAACAGCAGCATGTCGCATTGCTTCTCCAGAGTCAGCCCGAAGAAGGTCTTGGAATCCTCTACCCCCTCGCCGCGTGCCTGGCTCACCAGGGTTGCACCGGTAGCACCGGCGTCGCGGGCGGCCTTCATCACCTCGTCGCTGTGAGGGTCCTCAATCAGCGCGATGATCAACTTGAAATGCATGGAACTATCTCCTCTCGTTCAACGATTTGCTCGCCGGCTTCGCCGAAAGTGGCTCAGCTGGGCATAGGCGAGCACCGTCATGATGGGAAAGACACTCGCGAAGGCGATGAGTCCGAAACCGTCCAGGGCCGGGTTGCGACCCGGCACCGTGCTCGCCAGGCCCAGGCCCAGCGCGGTTACCACGGGGACCGTTACCGTGGACGTGGTGACGCCGCCGGAATCGTAGGCCAGGGCAATGACCCCACGTGGTGCCAGCGCCGTCTGAATGATCACGACCACGTATCCTGCGATGATGAAGACGTGCAGCGGCGCCCCGCTGACGATGCGATAGGTGCCGAGTCCGATACCGATGGCAACACCGATGGCCACCGCGACCCTCAACCCCCACACGCTGATTGCCCCTGCCGAGATGTCCCGGGCCTTGATGGCCACCGCCAGCAGGGCGGGCTCGGCGATGGTTGTGGCAAAGCCGATGGCCGCGCCGAAGAAATAAACCCAATAGTAATGTTGCCAGACGGGCACCAGCGCACTCTCCAGGCTGCTCGATTGTGCCGCCAGCTCCGTCAACTGCCGGGCCAGCAGCCTGCCCAGGGGAAACAACGCTTGCTTCAGTCCCGCGAGAAACAGCGAGAGTCCCAGGAGCACGTAAATGAATCCAACAAGGACCCGCCTCGGGTGCGCGATACCCCGGCGCAGCACGAAGAGCTGAAACGCCACGACGATGGTCGCGATGGGCAAGACGTCCCAGATGGTGGAAAGCAGGGTCGAGATAAGCTCCGCCAGCAACGACATGTCAGACAATCATTCCGTAGGCCATGACGAAGATCATCGGCGTGAGGGAGGCAAACGCGATGAGTCCGAAGCCGTCGGTAAACGGATTGCGCCCCTTGATGGTGCTGGCGAGCCCGACGCCCAGGGCCGTCACCAGGGGCACCGTGATGGTGGACGTGGTGACGCCACCGGAGTCGTAGGCGATGCCGACGATTTCGTTGGGTGCGAATATGGTCATCACCACGACGCCCAGGTAGCCACCGATGATCAAATAGTGGATGGGCCAGCCGCGCACGATGCGATAAACACCCACGAGGACGGCGAAACCCACCGACAGCGCCACCGTCATGCGCAGACCGAAAGCGTACTGCCTCATACTCTCTTCGTCGGCACCGATCACCGCCGCGTCGGCGGCAACCCGGGCAGCTTCCCCGGCTACGGCGATCAGCGCGGGCTCCGCCACGGTGGTGCCGAAGCCCAGGGCAAAGGCGAAAATCAGCAGCCAGGCGAGGCTGCCCTTGCGGGCGAAATCGTAGGCCATGGCTTCCCCCAGGGGGAAAAGGCCCATGTTCAAGCCCCGCACGAAGAACGTGAGCCCCAGCGCCACCAGGGCGAATCCCACGATGAGATCGCCGAGATTCGGAACGGGTTGGCGCACAACCACCAGCTGAAAGAAGACGATCACGACGATGAGGGGCGTCAGGTCGCGCAAGCTGTCGAGCAACGATTCGAACATGGGTCGCAATCTAGTTCCCTCCGGTTGGAATGCCGGTAGCCACGGTCTGCTTCCTCGAGGCTCGAGCACCAGCGGGGATTCTATCGTTCGTCTGCTCTGGTGTGCGAATGCTCGGGCATACCGGCACCGACAAAAAACGCGGGGCAGACCCACTATCCCCTGGCCGGGGTTGGGCCAAGTGGCGTGGGATTTACGACATTTTGTCTAATAAGGACGATGCATTGTCATGACCAATGACAACCAGAACTAAGGGGAGCACATATATGAGAAATCCGGCAAGAATCGGCGTAGGAACGGCTCTACCTACATCCGTTTTACTGTTCATTAGCGCCTGCGCTACAACCCTGGCTCCTTCGCCAAGACGCTGCGCGGCTTATTGATGGTGACCATTGAAAAAGGCTGGAATGCAGTCGTCGGCGTTATCTGGAATTCCATCGAGGCAGCCACTGGTATCGCATTGCCGATTGCCGAATAAGATGCGGTCTATGGACCTTAGTGCCCACGGCTGAGCTCGCGGAAGTATTCCTCGACTTGGGGACGGTACTGGCGTGGCACGCTATCCTCCCCGCTGAGGCGCAGGGTACGGGATTTCGTTTCGTCCGGCTTGCCTGTTAACCGCAGCTCGAGCTCTTTCAAGCGCGCAATGAGTTGCCGTTGGCGTTGCATGGCGCGTTGCGGATCGTCCAATTCTGCATTCTGTTCGATGGCGCGCATTTCGCTCAGGAGTCTGCCGATATCGCGGGCGCCGTGTTCGTCCGAGGTCATGACGCCGGCGAGGCGCTCGAGCAGGCCCCGTCGTTGCGCGAAGTCGCGGCGAAAGTCGGCGATATCCGTTGGATCGAAGTCCCGGTCCATCAAGGATTGACCGTCGGCGGCGCCCCAGTCCACCCCGGGGGAGCCCGAGTTCGCCTGATTGGGGCGGGATCGTTGCAGCATCCGGCGCTGCAGGGATTCGAGCCCCTCCACCAGCTCTCGCATCTGCGCGAGGCTTTGTGCGCGCTTCTGTTCCCCTGCTTGATCGACGGACTCGGCGGCTTCGCCGAGGCCCTTACCGATGCGCCCCAGGGACTCGCCGATCTCCGTTTCCATGGGTTTCGAGCCTTTCTTCGCCGGGCCGCCGATGGCAGCGGCGGATTGCTCAATCTTGTTTGCGAGCTCATCTCGAGTGATTTGGTCTGCGGTGCCCCGCAGCGCCCGGGACGTTTCCGTTTTACTTTTCCCGGCGTCCTTGGCGAGCTGGCGCAGATCCGATTCCAGATCACGCACTTCCTCGGCCATGCGGAGCTTGCGCGACTGCAGCCTGGATGTGCTTTTTCTCCGTGAAGCTTCTTCCTCGGGAAGCGTTTCCATGTCGGCGCCGATGTTCTCGTGCTCCCGGGCGAGGCGCTGCGCACGCCGGGATGCGTTGCCGATACCGCGCTGGAGTTGTTGTTGTGGTTGATTGTCGGCCAGGCGCTGGATGTTCTTCAGGCGATCCAGCGCGGCGCGGGCGTCGGCGACACCATTGCCGTCGCTTTCACTGGCACGGCGCATGGCTTCGGCCGCAGCTTGCGCCTGCCTTGTCAGGTTTCTGAGCTGCGGCGTTGTTTGCTCCCGGGACAAGCGCTCCAGGCGTCGCACCATTTCTTCCAACTCTTCGGCAAGTGCCCGTTGGCTGCCGCCGCCGCTGGGCGCGTTGGGATCGAGCGCTGCGCGGCGTTCCAGGCGTTCAATCTCCTGCTGCTGGCGGCGGGCCAGTTCCTCGAGCTTCTCGAGGGCTTCGTCGAGCTGTTGGGAGCCCTGCTGCCAGTTGCCCCGCTGGACGCCCTCGTACTTGTTGCGCAGCTTGTCCATTTCCAGGCGGAAGAGGTTGGCGAGATCCTCGGCGTCGCTGGCGCCGCGGCCGCTGGATCGGCCGAATGCTATCTGGGCACTGCGAAAAGCGGCTTCGGCCCGCTGCAGGTGCTGTAGCGCTTTGCGGGCGGGGGGCAGCGCTTGGGCGGGAGATCCTTCCATCAATTGCTCCTCGGCTTCGGTCATGGCGGTGACGGCCTGCGGTAACTCCTCGCGCATGCGTTGAATGCCCGGGTTTTTCTGCATCACGTGGCGCCCGCCGATGCGCCGGATAATGGCTTCCACACGGCTGCGGATGCGCGCCTGGGCAGTCTCGAGGGTATCCACGGTTTGGGTGAACCGCTCTTCTTCGTAGCCGTGCCGGTCCCTGGCGAGCTTGAAGGTGGCGATAACCAACTGGCGTTGCTGGTGGGAAAGGGAACTCTCCTGGTTACCCCCCTGCATGCCACCGGCTCCGCCTCCACCCTGGGAGCGGCGGAAGCTGCGTTCGAAGGGACGCACTTCCATGAAAAAAATGTCGGTGGTCGATGTGAGTGCGTCTTCGCCCGTGGAGTCGGCGGCGCGGGCGTAGTAGGCGACCAAGTCGCCGGGGCTGAGCGAGTAATCCTCCAACTGAAGCAGGTGTCCGGCAGCCACATTGGTTTTTGCCTGGCCGCCCTGGTACAGCATGACGCTTTGTTCGGGCTGGTCGTTGATGGCGTAGACCAGCTCCAGGGTGGCGATGTTGAGATCGTCACGGCCGGTCACTTCAATGAGCGCTTCTTCGACGCTGGTGACCTGGGAGTCGCGGCCGGAACGGGAAAGCTTCACCGTCGGTGCGCGGTCCGGCAGGACTTCGATGGCGTAGTTGCGGGATGCGGCGACTTGAATGGCATCACCGTAGGGCAGGTCGATACGGTACTGGCCTTCCTCGTTGATGGCGAGCTCGGTGGTCCAGTTGCCGTCTTCGTTTTTGGCCATGGGGAGCGTCTCACGACCATCGAGCACCAAGCTCGCATTGGCAACATTCTGGCTCGGGACGATCGTGATGCTGACGCGGCTGCCGCGCACGGCGCTGATGTCACCGGTATCAATCACGCTTTTGGGTGGAAGCGCCAGGCGGGCCGGGTAGTGGTAGGTGAGGTCGATGCGCTCGACCCTGGGCAGCTCGGCCACTTCGATACGGTAGATCGGCGAGCGCAGACCTTGCGCCGCGACTCGGTACTCACCGCTTTGCGCGAGATCGAAAAGAAAACTCTCGAAGCTGTGGCTGTCGCCGCCGGGGACCATGGGGGCGGGCCGCCATTCATCGTCGTTGCCGAAGCGGGTGAGAAGCGTCACTTCTTCTGGTTCAAAACCCTGCGCGCGGGCGATGATGAGTTGATCGGCGCCCCTGGAGACGAGGATATCGCCAGGCTCCACCGTCAGCAGGTAGGGGTTTACGGATGCCACGCTGGTGGCGGGCAAGAACACGAGCTGGAAACCATAGCGCAAGTTCGCGGGCAGCAAGTCTGCTATCAAGACGATTGCCGCGATGCTCAAAGCGACCAGCAAGCCGTTACGCCTGAGCTTCGCCGCGTCTACCCTGCGCCCATCTGCGATGTCGTGACAGGCGCTCAAGGTTTTCTGGAGCAGGCCGCGCTCGAGAACGGAAGCGTCAGCGCCGTTGCCCGCGAGCTCGGTGGCGCTGGCCAGCGCCATGCCCAGGGACGGCTCGCGTTCTTCTACGTAGAGGGCGAGCCGCCTGTCGGTGACGCGCTGGAACAGGGGTAAGGCGACGAAGTAGAGTAGCGCGCCGGCGCAGATCGTATAACTCACGACCCGGGCAGTGGTCACGACTTCCGGCGCGAAACGCCAGGCGTCCACGGTAAAGACGGCAAGCAGCGCGACGCCGGCGAAAGCGATCAGGCACCAGAATGTTCCCAGGAGCACCCGCCGCAGCCGCCAGCGCCGGCGTATCCGGGTGAGAATGGCGGCGAGCCCGGCTTTCAATTCTGTACTGGTGGGCATGGTGTTCATGATGCCGGCACGCGTCGCGACAGCCGGTTCGAGAACAACGTATCGAGCCCCAGCAGCAGGACGCAAATCACGAGCAGAAACCACCAGGCGCGCTGATCGACGCTGGTGTCCGAGTCACCGGCGCCGGGGAATCGTGCGGCTTCACCGGTGCTGCTTTTGACGGCGATGCCGGAGACGAAGGCATCCACATCCAGGGGCGTCAGATCGGATTCCCCGGGCAGGGGGTTGGCGGCGAATACCAGGCTGCGCGAACCGCCGCCGCTGACATGCACTTCATAGAAGCCTGCTTCCCGGGCCGTCGAGAAGGCTTCCCCCGGCGCCATGTGCATCTGGCGGCCCGACGGTGTTCGCAGGGTGGTGACGGTGCCGCGGGAAAGGGCTGCGGCGGTCTGCGCGTAGCCGGGCAGGCCCCGGGCATAGTTTTCCAGGTCCAGGGTGTCGCCGACGGTGACGGCATGGGTGGCGGGCACGTGGGAGGCCAGGTACTTCAAGCTCTCTTGCACGAAGGGCAGGTAGCCCGGTTGCAGCGCGAGGGTGTTCCAGGAGGGATCCAGGGTTGTCGTCACGACCAGCACCCGGCCACGGCCAACCTGGCGCTCCGCGACAGCCACGCCTTCGTCGTCGTAGCGGGCGAGGACGGCTTTGTCGTCGACGCCGGTGAGCTGGCGGTAACGGAAAACTTGCGCCGAAGATAGATCACCGCTGTCGGTGCCCGCGAATGCGGCGAGGGCCGGATGCAGGGTGTTCATTTGCACGAGCCGTGTAGCCTGAGATTCCGAACGGCTGATCGGCGGTCCGATCCGACCGGGGACAATGCCCTGATCGCCGTTGGGCCAGGACCCCTGGGTGCGTCCGGCAGCGATCACCAGCAGGCCGCCTCCCGAGTACAGAAACTGTCGCAGCGCTTCGGCCGGCTTGCCGCCGGGTAAGGGGGCATCGTTGATGACGATGACGTCAGCGCTATCCATGTCCGATGGGCGCAATTGCGAAACAAATCGCGAGGTGATGCGAAAGCCCGGTGTGTCGCCCTGTGCCAGCGCTTCGCGTAGATGCAGTGCTTTCTCCGGCGCTGCGCTCCGCTCCTGAACCAGTAAGGTCGCGACGGTAGTGGGGCCGCTTACCAGCAGACGAAAACTGTTGTCCGCTTCCAGTCCATCGTCGCCGAGATGGATGCGTACCCGCGCGACTTCGTCCGCCGCGAGCACCAGGCGGAATATTGCATCGCGGGATTCGCCGGGGGCCAGGGACAGCACCCGCCGTTCACGTTCCTGCCCGTCGACTTCCATGACGAGATCCGTGTCCGCCACCGCCAGTGCAGTCGTATTGACGATTCGCGCCGTCAACTCCACCGCGTCTCCGGCGCCCAGTGCTTTGCGTGCGAGCTTGACGGCGGCAACCGCGGCGTTGGCCTCGCCGCCACCGGTGACGGTGCGGGGAATTATCTGGATTCCCGGGGCGATGCGTGCCTGGCCGGTGGAGTCGACACCAGAGCGCTGGAAGTCCGAGATGAGAACGATCTCCCGGATGGCTGCACTGCTGTTCTCCAGCAGCGCGCTTGCCCGGGAGATGGCGCCGGTGAGATCTGTGTGGCCGTCGCCGGTCTCGGCGCGCGCGAGGGCCTCGTGCAAGGCGGCGCGATGGGAAGTCAGTTTTTGCGTGAGCAAGGTGTCTTGATCGAACAGCACGAGTGCGGCGCGATCGCCGCTGCCCAGCGCGTCAATCTCGTCGCCTGCCACCTGCACTGCATTTTTCCATCGGGACCCGGATTGCATGCTGTGTGATCGATCCAGAACGATGATGCGGTCGCGGCTTTTGCTCGAGAGTCCGGCGATCTCCGTCGGCCAGTGGATGAAGGGCTTGGCGAAGGCGATGCACAGCAGCGCCACGATCAGGCACCGCAGCAACAGCAACCACCAATGACGAATGCTGCGCCGGCGGTGCTCGCGCACGGGAATGCGCTTCAGGAACATGAGCGACGGGAAGGCAAAGGACACGCGCTCCTCACGGCGCACGAGATGCACCAGGATTGGGATGGCGACGGCGGCGAGGCCCGCGAGAAACAGTGGTGTGAGCAATCCGAAACTCATCAGCGTGCCTGCATGCGGTACTGGCGCTCGGTCAGGTATTCGAACAGCGCGTGGTCCAGGGGTTGCGACGTGTCGAAGAAGCGGTAGTCGATGCGGTGTTCTCCAAGTTGGCGGTGCAGGGTTCCCATGTGCGCGTGGACGGCGTTGCCATAGGCTTCGCGCATCTGCTCGTGGACGACGGGCAGGCGTACCCCGCTTTCCATGTCCTGGAACTGGCGCGCGTCGGCTTCGGGCAGCACCACTTCCCGGGGGTCGAGGATGTGAAAGACCAGCACGTCGTGGCCGCGGTAGCGCAGCTCGGTGAGGGCATCCAGCAACACCTTCGGTTCCACATAGAGATCGGAGATGACGGCGATGATGCCGCGTTTGCCCAACGTGCGGGCGATGGCCGCCAGGGGCTTTTCGAACCCTCCGGCGCGGGACGGTGTGGCTGTTTCGAGCTCGTGGAGCACACGGTCGAAGTGTTTGATCGATGGCGGCACCATGGCGCGCAAATCGTCGTCGAAGGTGATGAGGCCCACGCGGTCCCGTTGTTGCAGGGACAGATACCCCAGGCTTGCGGCCAGATAGCGTCCGTAGTCCAGCTTAGAAATGCCGTCTCCGTGAAAGTCCATGGATTTGGAAACATCCAGCACGATGTTCAGGTTGGTGTTGGTCTCGGCCTGGAATTCGCGCAGGAACAGGCGATCGGTGCGGCCGTAGACGCGCCAATCGATGCGCCGCACGTCGTCCCCGGGCATGTAGGCGCGGTGCTCGGCGAAGTCGGTGGAGAGACCAAGATAGGGTGCGCGGTGTAGACCGCTGATGAAGCCGGAGACGACGGTTTTAGCGATCAGCTCGAGAGAACTC
>JAACFO010000268.1 GCA_009937425.1 Gammaproteobacteria bacterium | reverse complement strand
CAGATCCCTTACCGTTCAAAGAAGAAAGCGCTGCGCGCGGTCCAGTATTACGGGGAGGCGTTCGCCAGCAGCCGGGACTATATCTCCCAAGCTGCCGGCGAAGCCGCGCAGGCATGCTTTGCGGGGCTCAGGTTTCCAGCAGTCGAGGCATGAGTTCGACCAGGTTGCACGGGCGCGTCCTGTAGTCGAGTTGCGCGGCGATGATCGTGTCCCAGGCGGTTTTGCAGGCACCGGACGAGCCCGGTAGACAGAAGATGTAAGTGGCGTTGGCAACCCCGGCCAGGGCCCGTGACTGCACCGTGGATGTCTTGATCTCCTCGTAGGAAAGAGATCGAAACAATTCGCCAAAGCCCGCGATCTCCTTGTCAAGCAGCGGCTGCACCGCCTCCGGTGTACCATCCCGTCCAGTGACGCCGGTGCCCCCGGTGCTGATCACCGCGTTCACACCGGTGTCGGCAATCCAGCCGGAAAGCGCGGCGCGAATTTTGTAAATGTCATCCGGGACGATTTTCTTCTCTGCCAGGCGGTGGCCGGCCTGCTTCAGTCGTTCTGCCAGCAAGGCGCCGGACTTGTCGGTGGCCTCGTCGCGGGAATCCGAGATCGTCAGCACCGCGACATTCAGCGGGATCAATTCGCGCTCTTTCTTCTTGCTGTTCATGTTTCGCTCCGCATCCGCCAATGCTCAGGTCAGTCCGAAGAACGGCTGCACTTCCACTTGCGCGCCGGGTTCCACGCTTTCGCCGTCCTCGGGAAGAATGATGAAGCAGTTCGCGTCGCTCATGGTGTGCAACAGACCCGAGCCCGGCTTGCCCGTGCTGCGCACCGTTGGTTGGCCGTGGGCATCCCTGGCGAGAATCGCCCGGTAAATTTCCACCCGGCCGGGTTTTTTGCGCAAGCGCGTCTCACAGGTCGCCTTCACCGTAGGATTCGGGTGGGCTTGATCGCTGCCCATCATGCGCAGCAAAGCCGGCTGCACGAACTGGTAGAACGTGACCATCACCGCCACCGGGTTTCCCGGTAAGCCGAAAAATACTGCGTCGCCGATGCGGCCGAAGGCAAGCGGTCTTCCCGGCCGGATGGCGATGCGCCAAAAGCGCACTTCCCCGAGGCGCGCCAGGGTCTCGCCGATGTAATCCGCCTCGCCGGTGGAGGCGCCGCCGGTGCTGATGACCGCATCCGCGAGCCCGGCGGCCTCGAGGAAAGTATCATGCACCGCATCGGGTTGGTCGCGCACCACGCCCAGATCGATCAGCTCGACCCCCAGCCGCGTGAGCATGCCGTAGAGCGTGTAGCGATTGCTGTCATACACTTCGCCCATCGCAATGGGCTCACCCAGGGAGCGCAGCTCGTCGCCGGTGGAAAAGAACGCCACCCGAAGCCGTCGCTTGACTCTGACCTCAGCAATTCCCAGTGAGCCCAGCAAGCCGAGCTCCGCCGGCATGATGCGCTTGCCGGAGGCCAGCACCCGATCACCGATACTGATGTCCTCGCCCGCCTGGCGCACATTCTGCCCCAGCCGGTGGCCCTGGCCGATGGTAATGGACTCAGCCTGTTCGTGGCTTTGTTCCTCTACCTGTTCATTCATGATCACCGTGTCGGTGCCCGGCGGCATGACGGCGCCGGTCATGACCCGCACCGCGGATCCGGCGGGCACTGCGCCATCGAAGGGCCGGCCTGCCCAGGCGGTGCCGAGTACCGTGAGGCGACGGGTGCCGTGCGCAGGTAACTCCGTTCCCGCCAGGGCGTATCCATCCATAGCGGAATTCCTGTGCCCGGGAACGTTCATGGGCGAGACAATGGATTCGGCCACGATTCGACCGAGGGCGTCGCGCAGGCTCACCCGCTCGTCGCCGGAAATACTTGCCGTTTGGGCATCGATGCGGCGAAGCGCCTCGGCTACCGGCAGCAGCTCCGGATCGCCCTGGTAGCAATCCACTGGTGGTGTGCGCTCGGTCTTGTTCATGCTGCGCGCCCGGGGCTGCTCGGCGTTCTCGCTACGGGTTGCCTTCCAGCGCGCCATGGGCCGTGCGCAATACCGGATTGCGTTTCGCCGCGTAGTCGACGATGAAGGCGGCAATCTCCTCGGGGCGATTGAGATTCAGTTGCGGCAACAGCCGGATGTCGTCGAGAGGTGCGTCGCTGGCAACCGCGATGATGGCCTCGTCGTCCAGGCACAACAGCGGTCGGCCAAGACTGGGCCGGTGCAGCTCGATCTTCGGAAATGGTTCGTCTTTGAACCCTTCCACCAGGATCAAATCCAGTGCCGCCTGGTCGAACTCCAGCAGCACCTCGTCCAGGCGTGGCTCCCGATCACGTACCCGTTCCACCACCAGAGCCCAACGAGCACGAGACGCGATAAGCATTTGCGCGGCGCCGGACTTACGCAGCTCGTAGCTGTCCTTACCCGGATAATCCATCTCGAAGCTGTGGTGGGCGTGCTTGACGACGCCGACCCGCAATCCCCGTGCGCTCAACAGCGGCAGCAACTGCTTCAACAAAGTCGTCTTGCCAGTGCCGCTGAAGGCGGCGAAACCGACGATGGGCAGATGCGCGTTGCTCAACATTGCTTTTGCCCGGCCAAGCGCTTTTCCAACAGGTCGCGGTCCAGGGGCGTGTTGATGTTCAAGAACATGTCTGGATGATCCGAGAGGTCTGCCAGAGCCAGGCGCCGTTCGGCGTACCAGGCATCGATTTTACGCCCGCCGGACGCCAGGTAGTCGACGATGCTTTGGCGAAGCGCACAGTCCAGCAGTGCGAATACCGGCTGCATCCGGGTGCCATCGTGGGCGACGCTGATTTCCGCATCCTCGGCGACCAGTGCGGCGAACAATCGCTCGCCCAGATTCGGTGCCAGCAAGGGAGAATCACAGGGGACGGTGAGGATGTAGCGTGTCGTGGTCCGCTGCATGGCGCTGGCCATGCCCGCAAGCGGACCCGCAAACTCGCCGTCGGCGTCGGCGACTACCTCGCAGCCGCCGAGCTCGGCGTAACGGTCCTGATTGCGGTTGGCGTTAATCAGCAAGCTGCTCACCTGTGACGCCAGTCCCCGCAGGGCATGCACCACCATGGCTTCGCCGTTCACCCGCAGAAGTCCCTTGTCGTCGCCGCCCATACGCCGCGCGCGGCCACCAGCCAGCACCACGCCGGTAATGTCCTGCCGGGGATAGAGCGAAGAAATCGGCTCGGGATCTATCATCGCAAGCATGTGTGATCAGGGAGCCTTGGCGGCGCTGTGTACGGGAACATCGGCGCCACGCGCCGGGGCCGACCTGGTCGATTTTTCCACCGCCACCAGCCTGCCGTCGGCCAGATTCACATGCCGGTCTCCCAGCTGGCCGATTATCTGGCGGTCGTGGCTCGCGATAACGACACCCGTGCCCTCGGACACCAACCTGCGAATGAGAAAAAAACTCTGCTGCCTGGCCTCCTCATCCATATTGGTGGTGGGTTCATCGAGAAGCAGCAATGCCGGTGACAATACGCGGGCCCGGGCCAATGCCAGACGCTGACGCTCGCCGCCGGACAAATGCCGGGCACTGCGTGCTTCCAGATCGGCAAGCCCCGCCCAGGCAAGCGCCGTGCGTACCCGTTCGATTCGCTGCGCCGCCGGCACACCGGCCTTGCGCAGCCCGTAAGCGACGTTGTCGCCGACGTTCTGGTCGAACATGTAAGCGTGCTGATGCATGTAGATGCTGTGTGTTCTGAGCATCGGCCGCGCGCTGCGCCAATCGAGGCTGCCGCTGCCGGTTTGCACACTGGCTGCGT
>JAACFO010000267.1 GCA_009937425.1 Gammaproteobacteria bacterium | reverse complement strand
GCCGAGGGCATAGATGTCCGTCCAGGGGCCCTGATGAGCACCCTTGTCGGAGTATTGTTCCACCGGCGCGTAGCCGGGTGATACCAGGCTGGTCAGCGACAGCCGTTCGCCGGAGACCGTCTGCCGGGCCGAGCCGAAATCCAGCAGCACGGGGGTGCCGTCGCGCCGGATGAGGATATTGGCGGGCTTGATATCCCGGTGAATAAAACCTTCGTTGTGAAAGCGGGCCAGGGATCGCAGCAGCGGCAGGAGTATCTCCAGGACATCGGCTTCCGACAGGCGGCGCCCTTCGTGGATCACGGATTTGAGCGACTCGCCGCTCTCGTATTCCATCACCATGTAGCTGGTGTTGTGCAGCTCGAAGAAATCGAGCACCGATACGATATTGGGATTGCTGAAGCGGGCGAGAATCTGGCCTTCTTTCAGAAATCGCTCGCGACCCCAGACGAAGGCCTTGGATTCCGCCTCCGAGGTCGCATCGATATTGCCATCATCATCCCGTTGCGCGAGCTGCTCCGGGAAGTACTCTTTGATGGCAACCGCGCGATTCAGATTCGTATCTGTCGCGAGATAGGTAATCCCGAATCCACCGGCACCGAGAACGCTTTCTATTTTGTATGAAAGTAACTCATGACCTTTTGGAAGAGACTTGCGGCTTCTTAACGAGCTCTCCTGATGCATCGATCGATCGCCCCTACGATATCGTTATTTTGACGTGCCGTGACGTTTTATTGGCGTGCCGGACGGGTGAGGAAAGGCACACGGACGGATTTGGCGGCCCAGCGAAATTCAGCCACTCATCAACACTTTAGCTGAATTCACCCACGAGGCAATCGCCTCGGGGCTATCCGCACAGCCTTTTTTGTAAGCGCTTTGCAACTTAACCAGGCCGGCCCTTCGGCCCGTTGCGGAAGAGATACGAATGCTTCCTGAAAAGCGGCCGGCGGCACGGCCGGTGGCCGCTAACGGTTGCGGAGCTTGGGGTCCAGCAGATCCCTGAGTGCGTCGCCGAACAGGTTGAAGCCGAAGACCGCCAGAGAGATGGCGATGCCCGGGAAGATGGGTACCCAGGGCGCGCTCTCGGCGTACTCCTCGGCGCCACCCTGGAGCATGAGTCCCCAGGCCGGCGTAGGCTCCTGGACTCCGAGACCCAGGTAGGAAAGTGAAGCTTCCAGCAGGATGGCCTGACCGACGAAGGTGGTCAGCATGATCAAAAACGGCGCCATCACGTTGGGCACCATGTGGCGCAGAATGATGCGCGCGTCGGAGAACCCGCAGGCGCGAGCCGCGTCCACGTATGGGATCTCACGAATGGACAGGGCGCTGGATCGCACAACCCGCGCGCACTGCGGGATAAAAGGAATGGTGATGGCGATGATGACGTTCTGGACTCCCGTGCCCAGGGTGGCGACAACCGCAAGCGCCAGGATGATGAGCGGAAAGGCCATGAATACGTCCATGATTCGCTGCACGATGAGGTCGAACCTGCCGCCGAAGTAGGCGCTTGCCACACCGAGCACCAACCCGCCGAAGCCGCCGACGAAGGCGCAAGTAAAGCCCACGAACAGCGCCGTGCGCGCGCCGTAGATGAGCCGGGTGAGAATGTCCCGGCCGAACTGGTCGGTACCGAACCAGAAGTCCGCATTAGGCGCTTCGAGCATGTGCTCGAATGCGTTGACCTCCGGATCGTAGGGCGAAATGTACTCGGCGAATATCGACGTCAGGATCATGGCGATGACGACCAGCGCGCCGGCGGCACCAAGAGGTTGACGTTTGCACAGATCCCAGAGCCTCGCCCCCCAGGATTTGCGTACTTCTACCAGGTCTTCGGCTTCGATGTAGATTTCTGGAGTTGACATGGCTGGAACCTGAATCTGTTCAGCTGTAACGGATGCGCGGGTCAAGCCAGGCGTAGAAGATATCGACAGCCAGGTTCGTGAAGACGAATACCAGCACCACCAGCATCACCAGTTGCTGGGTGAGCGCGAAGTCCTGTTCGCCCACGGCCCCGACGAACAAGTTGCCAAGACCGTTCAGGTTGAAGACCTGCTCCGTGACCACCAGGCCGCCGATCAAGAATGCAAACTCGATGGCGATAATGGTGACCACCGGCAGGAGGGCGTTTTTGAGCGCGTGCCGGTTGATGATGGCTTTCTCCATGAGGCCCTTGGCGCGCGCCGTGCGCACATAGTCCTCGCGCAGCACTTCCAGCATGGCTGAGCGCGTCATGCGCGTCGCTACCGCCGAATAACGGTAGCCGGTGGCCACCGCCGGCCAGATAAGCTGCGAGAGATTTGCGCCCAGGTCGTCGAAGGGCGACACGTATTCGATGGGCGGCATCCATGGTTGTCCGAACCATTGCTGGGTAAAGATGAGCAGCCCCAGGATGATCATGATGCCGAGCCAGAAAGAAGGTATGGCGATGCCCGCGATGCTGAAGGTGCGCACCACGTAGTCGATCCAGGTGTCCTGTTTGACCGCGGAAATAATTCCCAGGGGGATCGCAAAGGCGACTGCGACGATGGTCGCCATGATGGCCAATTGCATGGATAACTGGAAGCGCAGCCCAATCTCGTAGGTGATGGGTTTGCCGGTCCACATGGAGTCGCCCAGATCGAATGTCAGGTAGCCGCCGACGAAATCCGTGAACTGGGTATCGAAGCCTAGAATCAGGGGCTTATTGAGCCCGAGGCTCTCCCGGCAGAGCTCGATTTCCGCCGGGTCGGCGTAAAGACCGGTACCCGCCAGCCTGACCTCGCAAACGTCCCCGGGAATCGCCCGCAGCAGCAGGAATACGAGCAACGCCGCCCCGAACAGCGTCGGGATCATCAGCAGCAGGCGTTGGACGATGTACTTGTACACGGTGTTGAATGGTTAATTGGCAATCAGGAGGTTGCCGGCGCCCCGCAGGGCGCCGGCAATGGACCGATTACATAGACCCTGTCAAATCAATCATTACATCAGTGACTTGTCGAGCCAGATGTTGTCCAGCTGCTGGTTCAAGTAGTGGCTGGGAGCAATCTTCCACCCCTTCACGTAGGAGCGGTGTGGATTGATCTTGTACCACCACAGGGTGACGGCAAGGTGCGCCTGATCGCTGAGAGCACGTTTTTCGTATTCACGCATGATCACGCGCTGCTCGGCCTCGTCGCCGGATCTGAGCAACCTGTCGTATATCTGCTCCAGCTCCACGTCCTCGTAGGAGCCGTAGTTGTTGCCTGCGCTGCCCAGGAACTTCGTGACGTCGGCTATCGGGTTGATCACCGACTGGCAGTTGAAGTCGATGGAGACGTCGAAGTCCTTTTTCTTACGGAGCGTGGCGTAGAAGGGCGGTGACGGTTGCACACGCTGCCTGACCTTCATGCCGGCTTTCGCCCACTGATCCACGAGCCAGGTGCCCACCACCTTGTAAGGCTGGTCGACGCCGCGATTGTTGAACTCGAAGGACAGGCCCGACTGACCCGCATCGGCCAGAAGCTTCTTGGCCTTCTCCCGGGACGCATTGATGTCAGGGCCGTAGCCGTTCAGCTTCTTGAGCTCGTCCGCGGTGGCCGCCAGCGGGTGGTTGGGAAACACGACGCCGCCCACGGTCTTCACGATGGCAATCTGAGACAGATACTTGGAGCCGCCCCAGCGATCCACCGCCAGAGTGAGCGCCTGACGCACGCGCGCGTCGTCGAAGGGTTTGCGCTTCTGGTTGGGCGTGGACATCAGGTTACAGTTCCAGTCGCTCTCCTGGACCGTGATTTTGTCGCCCAGTGCGTTCACCAGGTCGTCACGGGCTTTGGGTGGAA
>JAACFO010000266.1 GCA_009937425.1 Gammaproteobacteria bacterium | reverse complement strand
TGCCCCCGGGATTTTCCCGCTTGCGGATCGGTTTCGCCCAATGCGAATCCCCCCGACATGGTTTCATCAAAGGTAAATCCAATCGGCTGCGTGCTCATGATCTTTCTCCCGACTGTGTTGCGGTGACTGACCAGGGATGACTGCAGGGCCCATACGCTGTTGTCATTCTGGCTCCTTACGGTTCGCGAATTGTTGGCACGTCCGGCGTGCGTCCCTGGCCCTCCCC
Organism: Gammaproteobacteria bacterium; assembly: GCA_009937425.1. Classification (GTDB taxonomy): domain Bacteria; phylum Pseudomonadota; class Gammaproteobacteria; order HK1; family HK1; genus JAABYT01. The sequence continues at coordinate 3,593 of JAACFO010000266.1, read as the reverse complement.
CGCGCCTTCTCGTTACCGGTGAGTTCCGGTCTGCGGTATCGCACGTGGTTACTGAGACGCCGACAACCCAGATTCATCCATTGCCTCCAGTGTGCCGCCCAGACTCTCACGGAGTCGTCCTTGCCGGCGCTGGCGGCCGTGTAACCGTTGCTGCTGAAGTCCACATCCAGCACCCGGCCCTGATGTCCTGCGAAGCGGGCGAGCGCGAGGCCCCCGATGCTCCAGAGGCGCACGCTTGCGTCATCGCCGCTGGTGAGGATGGCGCGGCCGTTGCGCGGGCGAAACGACAGGTCGTTGATCTGTCCATTGTGGGCTTTGAACGAGCTGGCCCGTAGCGGACTCTCCGAGAGACGCCAAACCCAGACGATGCCGTCCTTGCCGCCCGCCGCGGCGTGTTCGCCGGCGGGATCGACGGCGACGCTGGTAATACGGTAGTTGGCCGGCACGCAGCTGTTGGGATTTCCTTCATAGTCCACCACCAGGGTGGCGGCGAGATCGCCCCTGGCCGGATTGGAAACTTGCGCGCCCTCGCCATCGGCAGCCGCTTGCTCCGCAGCAACGAGCTTCCAGGCAACCAGGCAAGCGTCGGTGACGCCCACCAGTACCCGGCCATCGACGCTGAACGCCAGATCCCGCAAGGTCTTGCCCGCATGCGGGATAGCGATCCTCGGCTGACCGTCGCTCGAGTAGAGTTGCACCGAAGAGCTCAGCGCGAGTGCAACCAGAGAGCCATCGTGGTTTACCGCGAACGTGGACACCTGACCATCGATGGAGGCACGCCTGGGCTGCGGGGGCTGATCGTCGAGATCCCAGGTCACGAGGCCCTCGACGGAATTCGCCAGCACCAATGTCCGGGCATCGCCACTCAGTGCCAAATCGCCGTACCCGGTAGTGAGAAAGCTGCCGAGGATGATGGGGACCTCCGCATCCGCGGTGCCCTCCCATTGGTCCACGTGGAGTTTTTGACGTCGACTGTGGCTTTTCTTCCATCCGGCGGCAACAAAAGTCACGCCGTCATCGGCCAGTGACACGATCCTGGCAGAAAACGTGACATGCCGGGGTAGCTCGGTCTGACTGCTCAACCAGTCGCCGGTGCGCACCGTCTCGTCGGAGCTGCCGATGACGATGCGCCGATCGTCCGGCGAGATGGCCACCGAACGCACGGCGTCGTCGATACCCTTAAACTCCGGCGCCAGAAGCTTACCGAATTGTTGAACGTTCTTTTCCACCTCCGCCAGCAGCACCACGTTGTCCGAGGAACCGCTGACGATGGCCTCACCGTCGGCGCGAAAGGCCAGGGAATTCACCTGGGCTTCGTGTTCCCGCACCACGCCGATGGCTTTCCCGTTCACATCCCAGACGCGAATGTTTTCGTCGTCGCCACCACTGGCGAACATCAGATTATCGGGGCTGAAGGCCACTGTATTGACGGCTCCCTGGTGGCCTTTGATCACCCCTGTCAGGGCGGATCTGCTTTCCGCGTCCCAGATCCTCAGGCCGCCGTCGCCGGCGCCGCTGACCAGACGCGTTCCATCGGGCTTGAAGGCGAGAGCGGTGATTGCAGCGCCGCCGTGGCCGACGATGGTGTGCACGAGTTCGCCACTGGCGCGCCAGAACCGGATGGCGCCGTCGGTGCTGGCAGTGACCAGCTCCGCCGAGGCCGGGTTGAACGCAACGGCCCGCACCGCGCCGCCGTGCTCCATGGGCGGCATGCCCAGGGGCTTACCGTTCACACTCCAGAATCGCGCGCTGGCGTCGTCGCTGGCAGTGACCAGGCGTAAGCCGTCCGGGCTGAAGGCGAGCGCATTGATCTTCTTCTTGTGAGCCTGGATATCCACCAGCGGAACGTGCAGCTCCACCTTGATGCCGAACTGCTCCGGCGTGTCAGGCATCGCCCACAGCTTGAGCTTACCCATGTTGCCGCCGCTGGCGAGCACATGGCCGAAAGGGTGGATAGCCACCGCGGTCACAGGAGCCCCATGCTGTACCAGATTGGTTTCCCAGGTTTCGTTGATGGCACGGTTGAGACTGAACTGCAGCGGCGCCCGTACTTCCCCGCGCAGCGCATCGTAGCTACGCCCGGCCGAGGCGATGGCCAGCATCAGGCCCTCCACGGGCTCCACCGAGAGCAGGTTCTCCACCTGATCGGTGGATCGCGACAGATTGGTGAACACCCGTTGCTTGTCGGCCTCGGATTTTTCCACCAGTGCCCACACCGCTACGCTGACGATGGCCAGCGCCGCGGCAATGCCGCTCGCGTTCAGCAGCCAGCGGGTACGCCGCTTGCGCTCGCGCAATCGGCGGCTGCCCGCCAGCATGCGCTCCTCGTGGGGCAGCAATTTGCGGGTTCCGGCCAGTCCCCGCTCCACGACCCCCAGATCCCATTCGTCCAGGGGTGCGCCCTCCCGATCCTCCAGCCAATCCTTGCCGCGGTTGTCGAGAATGCGCCGCGCCCGCGGCCCGGGCAGTACCGAGGTGTCGAGACGCCGGCGCACGTGGGCGGCCAGGGTATCGTGGGCGAGCCTTGTGGAGCGCGGGCCGGCTGAATCAGCGCCACCGGCATCGGCAATGAGATAGAGATCGATCATCTTCTGCAGCAAGCCCGGGAGCCGATCCGCTACCTGTTCATAGTGACGGCTGAGCTCGTCCCAGCTGCGGGTGCCGGCGGTTACCAGGGCAGTGGTGTGATAGGCGAGCACATCGATGGCGAGTCCCGAATCCACGTCACCGGCATGCTCGGTGCGCAGCGCGACCAGCTGTTGATCGATGAAGTCGCCGAGCATGAGCCCCTCGTCGCGGAGCGCGTCGTACAGCACGCGGGTGAACTCCGGGGCGTGGGCAGCCTGAGCCGTGGCCGAACGCCACAGCTTGGTGAGCAGAATCTCCAGGGTCGGCGCCACCGGCGAATCCGAGTCGGCGACCAGGTCGTCGGAGATAGATTCCGCCAACCCGGACTCGATGCCGAGCCCGTAGTGCTCTCGCAGGCGCCGGGTAGCGGTCAACCCATTGACCACGTCCACCACCGCTTGCCTGTCGAGGCCTTCGAGAAACACTTTGCCGTGACCAAGATTGCGGCTTTCCAACTGCTTCTGGATCTCCGGCAACCACTCCTTACGAAATGCCAGCACCAGCCGCCCCTGGGGACGGGACTCCTGATCGGCATTAAGTGACATCAGAGCATCGGCGAGCTCCTCGAGTTCGGCGGGACCGTCGGCTCCTGGCCGCGTGAACACCTCCTCCACCTGATCCAACAACAACATGATCGGCCGACCCGCCTCGCGTTCCGCCGTGCGCCAGGCGTCACGCAGGCTGGTGTCCAACCCACGGTCGCTGTCACCCAGGGATTCCCGCAACGACTCCAGCAGGTTGCGGCGCGCGTCGCGCCGCAGGTAGCGCACGTCGTGGTGCCAGGCAAGCCTCGGCACGACACCGGCGTCGAGGAATGAGGATTTTCCGACTCCGGACTGACCGTAGAGCAATACCAGTGAAGGCGCGTCGCTGGAGGTGAGCAAATCGTAGAGCGCGCGTATCTCCCGGCGGCGGCCAAAAAAAACCTCTGCGTCCGCGCTGGTAAATCGCTCCAGGTAACGGAA
>JAACFO010000265.1 GCA_009937425.1 Gammaproteobacteria bacterium | reverse complement strand
TGCCGAAAAACACATCGGTTACGTCCCGGCGCCGGCAGCGGGTGCCGTTCAGGAAATACGCCGACTGACTGTCCCGGGATACCTGGCGTTTTATGGATATTTCGTTGTAGCTGGCGAAACGCCCACCCAGGCGTCCAACGGTATTGTCGAAAATCAACTCCACCGACGCCTGACCGACGGGTTTGCGGGTGTTGGAGCCGGTGAACACCACGTCGGACATGCTGTCACCGCGCAGATGTTTGGCGGAAAGCTCCCCCATGACCCAGCGCACGGCATCGATAATGTTAGACTTGCCGCAGCCATTGGGCCCCACCACGGCGGTGAGATCGCCGGGAAGGTGGATCGTGATGGGATCGACGAAGGACTTGAAGCCTGCGAGTCTGATTCTTTTCAGACGCATTAGCGCGAGGTCGGAAAGCTGCGTTCCGTAGGCATCGGGCGGTACTTTACACTAAACGATCTCAACGCAACACCACTGGGCAACACCACTGGACGCCTTCGGCGCTCCAGATTGCATTCGCACCGGGATTTATTCATGTCATCCACCGCCGCCGCCAATCTGGAATTGTTCGACAACCCTAACCCCGATCGGGACTATAGCATCCGTGTGCGCATTCCCGAGTTCACCTGCCTTTGCCCGAAAACCGGACAACCGGATTTCGCCACCCTGTACCTGGACTACGTCCCCGACAGACTTTGCATCGAGCTGAAATCGCTGAAGATCTATATTTGGTCCTATCGCGACCAGGGGGCCTTCCACGAGGCGGTAACCAATACGATACTCGATGACCTGAGCGGGGCCTGCGCACCACGTTTCATGCGCGTTACCGCCGACTTCAATGTGCGCGGCGGACTTTATACGAAGGTTGTGGCGGAGCACCGCGCGCCGGGCTGGGAAGCGCCGGCCAGCGTGTTACTCCCTGGAGGCGATTGAACGATGCAGAACAACCCGATCTCCGGCGCCGTGTATTTTCTGCGCGGCGTGCGCCTGATTTTCGCTCCGGGCATCCGCGCCTATGTCATCGTGCCGCTGTTGGTGAATGTCGTGCTTTTCAGCGCTCTTATCTACTTCGGCGCTGCCCAGTTCCAAGCACTGCTGGACTGGTTGTTGCCGGACTGGCTCGAGTGGCTGACGCTGGTGTTGCTGCCGCTGTTTGTCGTCGCAGCGTTGGTCATCGTGTTCTTCACCTTTTCCCTCATCGGAAATCTGCTCGCGGCCCCCTTCAACGGCTTACTGGCGGAAGCCGTGGAATGCCATATTACCGGCGTCCCCATTCCCGGGGGGGGAATGCGGAAAATGATGCTGGATCTGGGCCGTACCGTGGTCTCGGAGCTGCGCAAACTCGGCTATATCGTGCTGCGGGCCATCCCCGTATTGCTGTTGTTCTGGATTCCGGGACTGAACCTGGCGGCGCCGGTCATCTGGCTCCTGTTCGGCGCCTGGATGCTGGCCATCAGCTACGTGGATTATCCCATGGGTAACCACGGTCTCAGCTTCCCCGAGCAGCGCCGGCAGCTGGGTCAACGCCGTTATCTGGCCCTGGGCTTCGGCGGTGCGGCCATGTTCGCCCTGGCAATTCCCCTGGTCAATTTCCTGGTTATTCCGGCCGCCGTGGCCGGCGCCACCATCCTCTGGGTGGAGCGCCTGGAAAAGGTCGAGGCGTCGGCGGACGGCGAATAGGCCGGCGTCGCCGAAGTACTCGACAAGAGAACTGTTAGCGGCTTTATTGCGCCTGCAATCCCTTTCTGGTATACCCCCGCGTCTGGCTGCGCACCGGTCTATATTCGGTGCTTAATCCGAGCGAATTCTGGAATCTGGCCGCGCTTGCCCAGCGGGCCCTGGCACTCCAGATTGGAGAATAGATTGATGGTGTCGCCGACCCGGACCGCAGGCAAGGCAGGTACCCGAGCAGGAGCACTGAAAATGCCCGAGACGACTACCACTACCCTCGACTTCAAGCCCTACAAGGCCAAGCGCGGCGAGGAGTACATGAACGAAAAACAGGCGGAGCACTTCCGCAAGATTCTCGGCGGCTGGAAGCGCCAGCTCATGGAGGAAGTGGACCGAACGCTCCATCACATGCAGGACGAGGCCGCCAATTTCCCGGACCCCAATGACCGGGCGACCCAGGAATCCGAATTCACCCTGGAGCTCAGAACCCGGGACCGCGAGCGCAAGCTTATCCGTAAGATCGACGAAGCCCTCATGTCCCTGGACGGGGCAGAGTACGGATTTTGCGAGGCCTGCGGCATCGAGATCGGAATCCGCCGCCTGGAAGCTCGCCCCACGGCAACGCTTTGTTACGACTGCAAGGTCCTCGACGAGATCCGGGAAAAGCAGATGGGTTGAGGCGTCAATGGCGCCCGACCAAGCGCGGTAAAAGCCCATCGAGCCGCGTCACCCCAACAAACCATGGAATTCGCTGCCGAGTAACGACGGCGGGCCGTACCGCGGCCGCTTCGCGCCCTCTCCCACGGGCCCTTTGCATTTCGGTTCCGTCATCGCGGCCGTCGGAAGCTTTCTGCAGGCACGCCACCAGCAAGGCGAATGGCTGGTGCGCATGGACGATTTGGATGGACCGAGAACCGTCCCCGGCGCCAGCGACGCCATCCTCGCGGATCTGGAACGCCTGGGGCTGCACTGGGACGGCGAAATCTGCTACCAGCACATCCGCCATGATCACTACCGTGTGGGACTGGAGATCCTGCGCGCGGCCGGTTGGACATTTCCCTGCGCCTGCTCGAGAAAAGACTACCAGGGGATCTATCCCGGCACCTGCCGAAATGGGCTCGCACCGGGAAAGCGGGCGCGTACCCGGCGCATGCGGGTGGCGGATGTGTGCATCGAATTGAACGATACCGTTCAGGGCGAGTGCCGCCAGCCTCTGAACGAATCGGTGGGCGACTTCGTGATTCGCCGGGCCGATGGAATATTCGCCTATCACCTGGCGGTGGTAACGGATGACGCCGATTTTGCCATTACCGAGATCGTACGCGGCGCCGATTTGCTGGACTCCACGCCAAGACAGATCCACCTGCAGCGCTGCCTCGGACTGCCAACGCCGGCCTACGCCCATCTGCCGGTGGCGGTGAACGGCAGCGGTCAGAAGCTCAGCAAGCAAACCTTCGCCGAGCCCGTGGCCGACAAGCGGGCCGTGCCGCTGATCATCGCTGCACTGGATTTTCTCGGTCAGCAACCGCACTCGCGACTGCACGATGCAAGCCTCGATGAGCTGTGGTCATGGGCCATCGGGCACTGGCGAATGGATCGCGTGCCGCGCCAGCGCGCCATCCATTGGCCCACGGGAAAAGCCGCGCGCTTCGTGCCGCCGAAGTCAGACAAGATGATCGACTGAATTGCCGTGCGCAAATTCTACCCACGTGCCAGCCTGCTCATGGTCCTGTTGTCCCTGGCCGGCGCACAAGCGGCCACCAAGGTAACCGTCGTCGGGCTGTTCAAGGACACCGCCATCGTGGTGATCGACGGAACCCGCCGGCTACTGCGCAGCGGCGACACGAGTCCCGAAGGTGTCAAATTGATCTCCGCCACGAGCGGCGAAGCCGTTCTGGAAATCGACGGCGAGCAAAAACACTACGGCCTCGGCGGGCAAATCGGGGGCAGCTACGCCAGACCCGAGCAGGCGAAGGTGCGAATCTGGCCGACGCCGGATCGCATGTACGTGGTGCTCGGCAGCATCAACGGCTTTCCCGTGAAATTCATCGTCGACACCGGCGCAACGCTGGTTTCACTGAGCGGTCGTGAAGCAAAACGGCTCGGCATCGATTACCGGGTGGTGGGCACGCCGGGACAATCCTCCACCGCTTCCGGCGTCGAAAAAATTTA
>JAACFO010000104.1 GCA_009937425.1 Gammaproteobacteria bacterium | reverse complement strand
GCTGGACTGATTCCGGCAAAATTCCGGCACGCCAGGCGGGCGCTGGCGTGCAATCCTGATCGTATTGGGATGCCAATTTGACCTGCCTCAAGCTTCATGACCAAATAAGACGCTAGCGCGGATTACCTTAGGGGGAAGGTAGTTCCCGGACACCGGAGAGAAGCAACCTTTCTTTGATTCGTCACGCTGCTTGAATCTTGCGAGCGTAAAACCCCGAAGTAGGTGAGAGACAAACGGTGATCGAGATCCTCGAATACCTCGGGATGGCGGGTGTCATCATCAGCCTAATCGCTGTGACGTTTATTGTTGCCGGTTTTTTCAGGGCCGCGTGGCGATACGGGCGCCGATTTGGAGATGCGACGCGAACAGACAATTTCAACCAGTTTAAGGTTGAACTTGGAGGCGCACTCTTGCTTGGAGTGGACATCCTGGTGCTCGCCGATGTGATCAAGACCATCACGATCACACCGACTTTTGGGTCTTTGGCGTATCTGGCGGCTATTGTTGTCGTGCGCACCGCTGTGAGCTGGTCCCTCACGCTGGAAACGGAGGGTCGCTGGCCGTGGCAGGCCACCGCAGAGGAACAGGACGGTGCCTGAGTTCGTCACTCACGGGCTCGAGCTGGTCACCAGGGTGCTGGAAATATGCGGCGCCAGCCTCCTGATTCTCGGTTTCGTCGTCGCTACCTGGAAATGGGTTCAGCAGATGCACCGAGACGACCACCGGGCTGCGCTGTATTACTATCGCCGAGCGCTTGGTCGGACCGTCCTGATCGGCCTGGAAGTGCTGGTCGCGGCCACGATCATCAAAACCATTATTGTCGAGCCCTCATTCGAGGGTCTGGGTCTTCTGGCCGGCATGATTGTCATTCGAACCATTCTCGGCTGGACCACCGCGCTCGAAATCAACGGCCGGTGGCCGTGGCAGAGCCGGTGACGTGCCGGGTGCGCGCGCCCTTGGGCCGGAACATGACCGCACCGTGCAGGGCTTTATGAGTAAGGAATTGATGTAAATCAAAGATTCTGGAAGTACAAAATCGTACTAATTCGTTGGTCATAGGGCCGATTCAGTCAAAGACTCACGATGGGGTCTATGACTCAAATTAGAATCTGTGCGTCCGCGCAACTAAAAAGGAGAAAATCATGATTACGGATCAACCAGTTGAAACCCACGACGATATGCGGAAAGTAACCGATAATATCCTGCGCGACGCCGGCATGACCATCGAAGACTGCGGCGGCAAGGTGACCTTCGCAGGCAAGGAACCGGTGCGGAAAACCGTAATCAAGGCCGGTGCGACGACAGCCTGCGTACTTGCCGCGAACGCGGTTGCAGACGCCGCGATCTGGAAAGAGCGCACGGGTGAAGGCCAGGATATCCACGTCGATCTCAGAAAAGCCTGGATCGAGCAGAGCCCTTGGCAGAAGGATGCGTTGCCTTACACCATGATCAACGGCATCTCGAAGGCCTGGAACTCGAACGTTTTCGTTCTGAACCCCGGGTTCGTGCGTGCCCGCGACGGTCGCTGGATGGTGCTGTCGTCGATCTATCCCAGCCAGGAACGCAAGGCGATGAACATGCTGCGTTGCGGTCCGGATATGGAGCAGGTGCGCGCGGCGGTCGCACGGCGGGAATCGGCCGAGCTGGAAGAGGCCGCGGAGGCCACCCAGATCCCACTTCAGATCATCCGCACCAAGGAAGAGTGGAACGCCACGGAACAGGGCCGCATCCATGCCGAAACGCCGCTGATCCACATCGAAAAGATCGCTGACGGCGACCCGATTCCGCTGCCACAGGGCAAGCGTCCGCTGTCGGGACTGAAGGTCCTGTCTTTTGTGCATGCGGTAGCCGGTCCGTGTGTCGGACGCACCCTGGCGATGCAAGGCGCCGAATGCATGAACCTCAACATGCCGGACTGGGTGGAGTACGGAAACTTCTTCTTTACCGCCCAGGCCGGCCAGCGGCAGGCTTATCTCGATGCGCGTGATCCGGAGCACCGCAAGCAAGTCTACAAGCTGGTGGAGGAAGGCGACGTGTTTGTCGAGAACCTTCGCCCGGGCGTTGCTGACCGGGAAGGATATTCTGCGCAAGCCCTGGCCGAAAGAAACCCCGGCGTTATTTACGTTAGCATCAAGCTGAACACGCATGAGGGCCCCTGGACCCGCTGGCCTGGCTACGACTTCAGTGCGGGCGGGATTTGCGGCCTTTACACTGCTGAAGGTACTCCGGACCAGCCGCTTCCGCCGCAGCAGGTAAATGTGGTCTGTGACATCATGACAGGATATCTCGGCGCGATCGGCGTCAAGGAGGCCTTGCTGCGCCGCGCGAAAGAGGGCGGCAGCTATTCCGTTCGGATCACCCTGTCGCAATGCGTGCAGTACATGATCGGCCTCGGGTTCAACGACAAGCGTCAAGTCGAAGTCCTCGAAACGCTCGGCGAAGAGCACCAGATCATGAAGCCTAACCTCGCGACTGGCATGACGGTCTTCGGCGAATACACTCGCCCGGCTTCGCAGGTGGACATGACCAAGACACCGCAGTTCTGGGACGAGCCGATGCTTTATATGCAGGGTGCCAGTCAGCCGATCTGGACAACGGACGCCATGGGCAAGCCGCTTTCATAGGGCTTCTGGTGTGTCGGCCTAAGGCACGGCACTCACCGAGAAACTACGACCGGGCCGCTCCCAACGTCGACGCGCGGCCCGGTCATTTAAAGAAGGAATTTCAAGATGGCTAATAGAGAAAAACGCGTTGTTATCCTCGCCGATGCGCAAACCCACATGATGCCTGCGCTTGCTCACGAAATGGCGAGACGGAACCACAATCTCGTGCTGGGTGACGCCAAAGACGGTCTTGCCGATGAGCTGACCGCTCTCGGGGCAAAGGTCGAGGTCGTGCTAGACACCGCCGACCAGACCAAGGACGACACCATTCAGAAGCTGGTGGACCGGGCAAAGGATGCCTTTGGCGGATTCGACTCGGCCTGTATCAGAACAGGCGTGCATGGAGACGGGACGATCCTCGACTCCACGCCCGAGGACTGCCAGACGCAGTACGAGGGCAATTTTCGATCCGCTTTCTATGCGCTGCAGGCACTCCTGCCACCGCTGGTCGAACAGAAATCTGGGCAGGTCGTCATCAACACCAGCGCCAGTGGGCTTCGTCCGGCCTCGTTTGCATCGATATACAGCGCTTTCCGCGCGGGCGCCAACGCGCTCGTGCGCTGCGCCGGTCAGACGGTCGGGCCGTATGGCGTAACCGTAAACGCGACCGGCACCTACGCGATGGATTACCCGAGTTTCTTGCACGACGTCGGCGCGGACAAAGATCCGGAGCGGCGCAAGGAAGTTGAAGCGGGTGTACCGGTGAAAAGGCTCTGCCGTCCGGAGGAAGCGGCCTACTTCACGGCGTCGCTGCTGGACGGGAAAAATACTTTCCAGACATCGCAGTTTTTCGCAATCGACGGCGGATGGTGCTTCATGTGAGCTAACAAGACCGGCGCGGATGTAAGTTTCTGTCTATCCGCGTCGATGACCGCATCTGATGCTGTGCACGGCTCTTCCACCGGCATCGCGACGTGCCAAATTTCGGTGTTTGAGGAACCGCGAAAGATTGGGCACGCGACGCCAACTGCTCCAATAGCGGCATTTTGTCGAAGTTGGAGACTCGCAAATGCATGAATCAGTCACTGCCGACCCCAGGCAGTGCTCCAAGACTAGAATGCTTGCCACGTCAGGGGGTTGCGGCAGGTTGAAAATACCCTGCCGGAATATTGCCGACACCGGGCCGCACATACCAACAACCTGAAGTTAGGCCGAAGATCAGCGGTTGGTGAAACCGCGGTCTTCGGCTCCATGGGCTATGTCCAATGTCGACCCGATATGGTCGTTCGGAGCACGAATGCGCCAATGTCTGGCGTGCCCGCATTGACTGGTCCAAGTTTAGAGTTGGTTTACGCAGCTTTCATTTGATTGGGTAACTCCTCGATTGGCATCAGTGTTTCCGGCGCTGGTAAACGATAGTTCAGCGAGCTGTGTGGTCTGATCGTGTTGTAGTGAACCCGCCAGTGCTCGATCAGCACCTGGGCTTCTCTCAGGGTGTAGAAGATCTCCCCATTCAGCAGTTCGTCCCTAAGCCTTCTGTTGAACGATTCACAGTAGTCATTCTCCCAGGGACTCCCGGGTGTGATGCATACGGTCTTCGTACCCAGTCGGGCCAACCAACGCCGGAGTTGTTTGGCAATCATCTCCGGGCCATTGTCTGCACGGATGTGTTCAGGAATGCCGTGGACCTGCATCAGGTCAGCGAAAACTTAAATCGCATCTCTTGAACGTACTCTGCGGGCAACATGAATGGCCAGGCACTGGCGAGTGTATTCATCTTAAGATCTGGACCAGGAAACCCGGGCTAGGCCACGAGCAGTAGGGGTCCTTCGATGGGGAAAAGCTGGAATGACTCGGCGATATTCAAGCAACAACTCGGATTGCATTTTCTCTACGACAATCCGTCCGGTCCGGCCGGACTCAAGTACGATCTCATCGGCATCGCCGGAAACTGGGTGGAATCAGTCGTCGCCGGGTCGCGCGATGAATACAATCTGGAAGTCTTTTACCGATTCCCCCTGTTTCCCAGCGTGGATACGCGGTTGAGTTACCAATACGTTCACCATCCTGCGTTGACTCGTGAAATCGACTCTGCGTCGGTATTCAGTCTTGGGCTCCGGACAGTCTTTTGACAAGGAGGCGCACCCCCCAACTGGTAGACAATGGTCTTCCGGTAGAGGGCACGTCCTTGATTGCGGCCTGGCGCTTACCGCCAAATGCGACCTCCGTTAGCGCCAAGCTTCACCCTGCTCGCTGCACGACAGTTGCAACGACAGATGATCCTTCTACGAAAAAGCGATTCAGCCAAACATATCAGCGGCAAAATCGCTATACCATTCCAGTGAATCTTCGAAATTTACTTTTCGGGTTGCCGGGTCTTCCTTTGTTTGCGATATAAATTTGGTAACTGCTTCAATGTTCTCCTTGCCGGCCTTATATGTGGCACCTACCTTCACACTGTTATTCGGCGAGATCAAACTCCAGCATGTGTTGCTGTACTGTGCCGAAGAGGCCGAATAGTCTGTCAACTCAGCACGAATAGCTTTTGCTGCCACTTTTGCCTGACTGTTCGCCGAAAATGCTGATTTTGGCATCGCCGAGGCAATGGAGGCATCTCCAAGGACATAGATGTTGGGATCCGCCTTGGATTGCATGCTGGCCGGGTGAATCGGTACCCAGTCACCTTTTGTGACGCCCGCCATCATCGCAATGGATCCGGCCTTTTGTGCCGGGATAACGCAAGCTACATCCGGCTTGAATGACTCGTCCTCCGTTTCGATTTCCATCGTTTCAGGATTGACATTTTTAATTTCGCCAACGAGTCCGGTAGATGTCCATTCGATCATGCCTGGATATTGCTTCTCCCATCCTTCCATGAACAGGGATTGTTTTGAGAACTTCAACTTCCGATCGATAATAATTATTTTTGCGTGTGGATTCCTCTTTTTGAACTGATGAGCGATCATCGAAATTCGTTCATAGGGCCCTGGCGGGCAACGATAGGGGTTCGGCGGGGCAATCATTATGAATGTACCGCCCTGTTTCATGTTGTCGATTTGTGATTTGAGGAGCTGCGCCTGTGTGCCGGATCTATATGCGTGGGGCATCCTGGTTTGGGCGTCCACAGAATAGCCAGGAACGCTGTCGAACTTGAAGTCAATTCCAGGCGCGATCACGAGTCTGTCGTATGACACCTTATTGCCGGAACCTAATGACACGGTCCTTGCGGAAGCATCGACACCGATTGCCCAATCGTGAATCACATTGATGCCGTGTCTAGATGCCAACGCCCCGTAGGAATGACCAAGCGACTCATAATCTCGGAAACCACCAAGATAGAGGTTCGAGAAAAAGCAAGTGTAGTAGCGCCTTGATGGTTCGATCAGCGTCACGTCGAGCGCACCCTTTGAATCTTTGGCAAGATATCGTGCAGCGGTGGCGCCTCCAGCGCCTCCTCCAATCACCACAACTTTCCTCGTCGATGCGAACGCAAGATTGGGCATACCCAATGTGCAGGCTGCGGCAGATGCCCCCAACAGTCCGCTAAACTGTCTTCGTGTTATTTTGGTCATGACTATTCCTCTCAAAATTCACGTTGCGCGCAATCTCAGCCGTACGTGATGTGGAAACGGCAAAGTCGCAAAAGGGCTGCTGACACCAAACCACACTGGCTTCACGAGTTCATACTGGAGTGCACGGCTTCGAACATCGCCTCGATTGGACAGAGACCCGCCAGTGTCACATAGGCCCCAACCATCGGAAGAAATGCCGCGATGACAAAGATCCAGACCGCGAGGATCTTGCCAAACGTGCGTATGCTGCCTTCCGCCTTGGTGGAAGAAAACAAGACAAAGTAGCCAACGACTACCCAGAAGGTGGCTGGTATGAAACTGAAGAAGAAACACATGTACCCATACCTCTGGCTTGGGTTGTTTCGCTTATCGTTCAGGCTACATTACAGCGACACTTTTCCATAAGGGCCTTCATCTTCTCGGGATCCGGCATCGCTGCGCTCCGGCAGAATTGCTTCATCATCTCCATTTCGTCGCCGCTGAAGTGCTCCTTTCCACAGTTCTTCATGAACTGTTTCATATTTTCGAAGTCGGGTTTTCCGTCCTCTCCGCAACACTGTTTCATCATATCGGGCATCATGACTGCGAACCTCCGATTGAATCGGTACAAGCCACCGCCCCCCTTATTCCTACTCCGCGTTCTTCAGAGAACAGCGGATAGGGGGCACTGATAAATTAATGCCCCTATCTGGATGATCTGCACTGATCTCCGTCAATCAAATCGGTAGTTAGGGCGGTGCCCCCGTGAGCTGACGCTAACGTTAAGATTACTTCGGGGGAATTATTGGTCGGGTGAGAGGATTTGAGCCTCCGGCCCCTGCCTCCCGAAGGCAGTTGGGCATCTTTAAGTAGTTGTATCTAATAGACTAATTGAAGACGCCCAGGTAATCATGGAGAACCGAACAAGCTGTTTGAAGCACAGGCATTTCCAGATTCGTATTATGCTACAGCAGTAGTTCGTTTGCGTTTCAGCTGAGGAAGACCTTTGAGGAACTTGGCAGCCTGGGCCTCGCCATCACGAACGAGCTGTTCGACCAAATGCCTATCTCGACTGAGTTTGGTCGAATAGTCCAAGGAATCGCTGAGCTGATCACTCATCTCCAGAACACGTATCTTGATGGGTTTCCAATTCTTCTGAATTTCAGGGCGAAAATAGTCCTTCTCGATCCATTGGTTGACCACCTCAATAAAACGCAACTCCTGGTTCAAGGACATGTTGCCACCGAGTTCGTTTCTGCGGTCGGCAATGGCGGCGGCAGTTTGCGGTTCTTCATCCGAAGTAACTGGATTGACCCTGATGATCCAGAGCTCATCCGGTCGTTTTTCGGTTTCCGTTCTCAGCAACTGTACGACCGGAGGATTCTGGGAAAACAGGCCATCCCAGTAGACACCATCTCCGACGTGTACAGCAGTGAAGACGTTAGGTACCGCCGCCGATGCAAGCACGGCGTCAACGCTGATCTCACCTGGCACCCATGAGTCGAATGCCTTGAATTCCCCGGTAAGAATGTTTGCCGCACCAAGCAACAGGCGGGGGCTTTCTTCGTCAATTAGAGCACGCAACTCGTCGAAGTCGATGTACGCTTCAAGCAAAGCCCGGAAGTCGAGAAATTCGCGCCGAGGAAACATGTGGCTCATCACTTCGAGAGCTGGCGCAGTCCGGTAAGGATTCGACGGCAAGATCGGCACCTTGCCGCTTTCCGCTACCCGCAAGAGAACGTCGGTTGTCATTCCAAACATTGCTTCTTCTGGCGACTGTGGCGTGTTGGCATACCAGAAATCGATCAGTGGCTGATAAGGTGGTTCTGAACCGCCCTTAGCTGCTTTGAGCAGCCCATACAGCATTAGAGTGGCGCAGACCGCGCCGCCGGATGTGCCGGTCAATCCCACGATCCGATACCTGTCATATATATGGTTCTCGAATAAGTGCTTAAAAACGCCTGCCGTGAACGCGGTGTGGGTTCCGCCGCCCTGGCAAGCGATAGCGATCTTCGTGGTAGCCATGGATCAATTCCTTAGTAGTGGGAAGTTCAATTACCACGGTTCAGACCGTTACGCCGGCACGGATAATTGTTTGGCGACATCATCGCCGTTGCCCAGTTACACCCAGTTCCGTCTTGCCTACTTCTATAGTCTCGCCAAGCGGGTTCCGACGTGGGTTGACGCAGATCAGGAGTTGCTCCTGGTCAGATGGAGCAGCGACCAACACCCAGGGCGGCGTTCCGGGACTCCTTTTGGATACTCATAAACTCAGGGTTATCGAAAAAGTCAGGCAAATTCCCGGCTAACGCGATTCCGGCAAAAGACAGTGCTCCAGTGAGCTGACGCTAACCGTATGATTGCTAGAGGGATTTATTGCTCGGGGTGAGAGGATTTGAACCTCCGACCCCTGCCTCCCGAAGGCAGTTTGGCATTTCTAAGTAGTTGTATTTTAGGAACTATCTGGAGGCGCCTGTGGACGTAAGTGCATGACTGAGCACAACGGGGCTGGACTGATTCCGGCAAAATTCCGGCAGCGGGCAATAGCTTGCGGCATCGGTGGGCCCGTGCTGAAAGAGCGGTGAACCGTCGGGACTTGCCATAGTTTGGCTGGCCGGGCGGGTACGTGGTACATAGCGCGGATGGTTGATCCGACCTCCCGCCGCGGCATCGGCGCCTCGGTCCTCCGCAGGGAGGACCCCCGTTTCCTGACCGGCGCCGGTCGCTACACCGACGACATCGCACCGGCCGGCGTGCTGCACGGCGCGTTCGTGCGCTCGCCTCACGCGCACGCGACGGTCGGCACGATCGACCGCGACGTGGTCACGAGCATGCCGGGCGTGCGCGTGGTCCTCACCGGCCGCGACCTCGAGGCGCTCGGGCTCTCCCCCATCCCCTCGCTCACCCGCACGCCGCCCTACCGCCTGCTGAACCTCGACGGCACTGAGATGCCGCTCGCGAGCCAGTTCCCGCTCGCCCTCGACAAGGCACGCTACGTCGGCGAGCCGGTTGCGCTGGTAGTGGCGGAAACCCCTACAGAAGCACGCGACGCGGCGGAGGCGCTGCCGGTCGAGTACGACGAGCTGCCACCGGCGATCGATCCGAACGCGGCCGAGGTACCCGGCGCGGCGCGGGTGTGGGACGACCTCGACGGCAACCGCTCCTACGAGTATGCGGCCGGGGACGAGGCCGCGGTGGAGGCCGCCTTCGCGCACGCCGAGCGCGTCGTCGCCATCGAGGTCGAGAATCAGCGACTCGCTCCCGTCTTCTTGGAACCGCGATCGATCGTCGCGGCGTTCGACGCCGAGTCCGGGCGCTACGTCGTCGAGGCGGGGTCGCAGTCCGCGCATCGGATACAGGAGCTGCTGGCGATGGTGCTCGGAATCGACCGGTCGGAGATCCGCGTCATCACCCCCGATGTCGGCGGCGGCTTCGGATCGCGCAACGTTTTCTATCCCGAATTCGCAGCGCTGGCGGTTGCCGCGAAGCGACTCGGCACGCCGGTGAAGTGGACCGCGGATCGCGGCGAGGCTTTCCTGACGGACGCGCAGGGCCGCGACGTGCGCATGCGCGGCGAGCTCGCCCTCGACGGCGACGGGCGGTTCCTCGCGCTGAAGGTCGACGCGCGTTGGCGCCACGGTGCGTACTTCCCGAGCCGCATCCTATGGGTGTTGACCGCGCAGCTCGCGCCGATGATCTGCGGGCCGTACACGATCGGCGCGTCGAGCTTCCGCCTACGCGGCACGTTCTCCAATACGGTACCGATCGGCGCCTACCGCGGGGTCGCCCGCGCTGAGGCGACCTACCTGCTCGAGCGGCTGGTCGATGCGGCCGCGGCGCAGATCGGTGCGGACCCGATCGCGCTCCGGCGCCTCAACTTGATCCCGCTCGAGTGCATGCCCTTCACCACGGCGAGCGGCGCCGTCTACGAGTCGGCGGCGCTCGAGGCGCATCTCGACCGCGCGCTCGCGCTCGTCGACCACGCTGGGTTCGAGGCACGCCGGGCCGCCTCCGCGGCGGCCGGGCGTGCGCGGGGCCTCGGCGTCTCGCTCTTCATCGAGAGTGCGGGCGGGGTGCTGCCGGAATACGCGCGGGTGCGCGTGTTCGGCGACGGCAGCGTCGAGGTCGCGGTCGGGACGCAGAACTTCGGCATGGGACACGAGACCACCTTCGCCCAGATCGCGAGTGATGCGCTTGGGGTCGACTTCGACCGCATCCGCGTCGTGTGCGGCGACACCGACGCGGTTGCGGAGGGCGCGGGATCGTTCGGTTCGCGGTCGATCCAGGTCGGGGGCAGCGCGGCGGTGCGCGCGGTGGAGGCGCTCATCGAGCGCGCCCGCGAGCGCGCCGCGGCGCTGATGCAGTGCGCGCCGGACGCGATCGAGTACGCCGACGGCACTTTCCGCGTCGCCGACACCGGGCGCGCGGTCGATCTCTTCGAGGTCGCGCGCGGCACGGAGGCCAACGGCGAGGCGCTCGAAGTGGAGAGTCGGTTCGCTCCGGAGGGGACCTGCTATCCGAACGGCTGCCACGTCTGCGAGGTCGAGGCGGACCTCGAGACCGGTCGTGTCGAGATTGTCGACCACGCCTTCTCCGCCGACGTGGGAAGACTCATCAATCCGATGATCGTCGAGGGCCAGCTCCACGGCGGGATCGCTCAGGGGATCGGCCAGGCGGTGCTCGAACGCGTGGTCTACGAGCCGGAGAGTGGCCAACCGATCACCGGAAGTCTGATGGACTACGCGCTCCCCCGCGCGGACGACCTGCCGGCGCTTCGCATCGCGCTCGAGTCGATGCCCTCAGACCTCAATCCTCTCGGCGTGAAAGGCGCGGGCGAAAGCCCGACCACCGGCTCGCCGCCAGCGGTGGTCAACGCGGTGCTCGATGCCCTGCGCCCCCTGGGGGTCCACACGATCGAGATGCCGATGACGCCGTTCGCGGTTTGGGAGGCGATCCGGGCCGCACGCCGCGCCGGTCGATAACCTTGGCCCGAACCCTGCGTTCGAGAGGAAGTCTTTGATCGGGGTGAGAGGATTTGAACCTCCGACCCCTGCCTCTCGAAGGCGGTCGGGCATCTTTAAGTAGTTGTTTTCAAATGGCTAACCGGAGGCGCCCGTGGACTCAAGTGCATGACGGAGCACAACGGAGCAGGACTTGTTCCGGAAAAACCCCGGCACGGCAGGGGACGGTGTGAACAGTGAAGCAGCGAATTTTAGTGGAACAGGCTATCCAACAAGACCGTTGGCTCTCGGTCAGGAGCTGACATCCAAAAGCTCAGCATCTTCATTTCGGAATTTCCCAATCAGCGATTCCCCCTGCTACGACCTGAAATGATGGATGTACATCCAGCTCCTCGATAATGCGAATCTTCATATATGACAGCGGATCGCGGGATTCCAGCTTTGCGAGTAAATGCTGCCTCTCGAAAGCCACTTGACCTGAAGTTACGTCAATCCTTGTCGTAGATTTCAAGCTGCCAATTTTTTTCAAATCAAATTTGTAGTCCCGCCTTAGTGATTCCTGGTGGACGTGATACAAGTATCTGCCGATCGTGGCTATTGGATCGCGTGTTTCCTTGAACCGACAAAGTTGTGGATGATTTAGGTAGCCTTGTGTTTCTCCCTCTAAAACCTTCTGGGCGAGCAACCCCTCCCTCCAAAGAGCAACCAGCCCTTTAGCATCGAGATATTTCGGGTGTATCGACCACAGTCGCATTGCCACATTGTGGGTGATGGCAAGGAAGTTTGTAAAATCCGCAGATTGCGGCGTCAACGAACGGATTAGCGGACCCGAATATTATGTGG
Organism: Gammaproteobacteria bacterium; assembly: GCA_009937425.1. GTDB lineage: Bacteria > Pseudomonadota > Gammaproteobacteria > HK1 > HK1 > JAABYT01. Next base: position 2,816 of record JAACFO010000104.1, on the reverse strand, counting down.
GACTAGTGGTAAAATTTCACCGTTTCCAAATTGCCTGGGTAGGCGATGACAGCTGATTACACGAGGAAAATTGCTCCAATGGCGCTGCTTGAAGCGACCCTGGAAAGCATTATGGTAACCACGGCGGATCTCGAATCCCCCGGCCCCACCATCGTTTACGTGAACCCTGCCTTCGAGCGGATGACCGGCTGGTCGAAAGAAGAGATCGTCGGGCAGTCACCCCGTGTCCTCCAGGGACCGAGCACGGACCTATCGGTATTCGACGACCTCAAGCCAAGGCTCCTTCGTGGTGAAACATGGCAAGCGCGAGCCGTAAACTACCGCAAGGACGGGCAGGAGTTCATCATGGAGTGGTCCATCGCACCGATCCGTGACGACCGAAATGTCATCTCCCAGTATGTCGCCGTGCAGCGGGACGTCACGGAACGCGTGGAGACAGAGCGCAAGCTCGAACGGGCCAGAGAGACCGTGGTCGATGGCTTGAGAAAGCGGGAACTTTTGCACGAGATGTTCGGGAAATTTATTCCAAACGCAATCGTGGACCGGGTTATCGCCGACGCAGGAATACTCAAGCCGGATCTGCGGGAAGCCACAGTCTTTTTCTCCGACATCGCGGGCTTCACCATGTTGACCGAGAGCATGGATCCCCGGTCCATATTATCTTTGCTTAACGAATATTTCTCACTTGTGACGTCGCCGATCGAGAGCAGGGGCGGGGTTATTCACCAGTTTCAAGGCGACGCTATTTTGGCTACCTTTAATCTTCCCGTGCGAGATTCCCATCATGCCGCCAACGCGGTCGCGGCGGCGCTTGAAATTCAGGATACGCTTGGCACCTATCGTTTCGGTAATGGTTCTACCTTGAGCACTCGTATCGGAATTAATACCGGCACTGTGGTCGCGGGCACCGTGGGTAGTTCCGGGCGGCTCGGGTACACGGTGCACGGCGATGCTGTCAATCTAGCTGCTCGCATCGAGCAAGAGAACAAGCGGCTCGGAACCAAGATTTTAATTGCTGAGGCCACGAAGAAGGAGATCGGCGATGGGTTCGAATGTCGAGCGGTGGAGACGATCTCGGTGCGGGGCCGGCGCCAGCCCGTTACTATTTACGCTGTCAGATGATCTGGATGGACGCACCTCACGTTCGATGACTGTTGCGGTGCAGGATCTCGCTTTTGGACAGTGCAAAACGTTCGCGACCCCACTAGATTGTTGTTTCGTGTATGACCGCTTTGGATCGTTATCGAGAGTGGCGGCCCTGCCGACCCCAGGCAGTGCTCCATCGTAGGTTGCTTGCGACGTCTGGTGTTTAAGGCAGGTTGCCAAACTATGCCGGAATCTTGCCGACAATACGCTGTACGTATCAGAATCCCAAATTAGGGCTTAATCTCAGCGGATTTGGCTATCTCCACGTCCGACGCACCCTGGACACTCGATGCAATACGCGCTGGCACCTCTATGACCTCGGCTGCGACGCCACCCACGAAGAGGCGGGGCGAGGTCGGCCGGAGACGGTCGAGAGGCGCCTCGGCGGCGTAGGGCTTAGCCGCCGATTCGAGCGCGTAGCGGATGCCCTCGAGCCCGGTCACGAGTTGCTCGGTGCTGTGCTACCTTTACGCACCAGGTCGATTTGGAGACGTGCCGATGGCATTTGGTGAGCAGGTCGGATTCGTGGGGCTCGGCGGTATGGGCCGCGGGCTCGTGAAGAACCTGCTGAAGCACGGCGTCGCCGTTACCGTGCACGACCTCGACGAGGGCGCGATCGAGCGCGCGGTGTCGCTCGGCGCCGAGCGTGCGACGTCGCGGGGCGAGCTCGCAAGCTCGAGCGACGTGCTCGCCATCTGCGTGACCACCGCCGACGTCGTCCAGTCGCTCACGCTCGGTGCAGACGGCATGCTCGCTTACATGCGCCCCGGCACTGTGTTGCTCGACCACACCACGACGAGTCCGAGTCACGTGGATCGCATGCGAGAGGCGTGCGCAGAGTGCAGCGTCGAGTATTGTGAGGGGCCGATGACGCGAACACCGATGCACGCCGATCGTGGAGAAGTGAATGTGCTATACGGCGGCGATGAGGCCTTGCTCGAGCGCCTCCGTCCAATGTTCGCGTGCTACGCCGAGAACGTTTTCCACGTCGGTCCTGCCGGGCATGCGATCCGGATCAAGCTCGTCCATAATTACATTGCTTTCGCGAACGTCGCCTCGTGGTGCGAGGGCTTCGCACTCGCGGCGCGTGATGGGCTGGACCTGGATAAGGTCATCGGCATCATCTCCGCGGCCGGCGGGCGCTCCGGGATGTTGGATCTCTACGGCCAGGCCACGCTCGAGCGGGACTTCACGCCGCACATGTCCCTCGCGAACGCGTTGAAGGATGTGCGCTACTACGCCGAGTGGCTCGAATCCACAGGTTTGCCCAGCGGACTCGCCGAAGCCGTATGTGATGCCTACGAGGCGGCGGTCCGCGAGGGCCACGCAGAGGAGGGCTGCACGGCAGTAATCAAACCTTACGAGCGTCAGCTGGGAGTCGAAGCAAAGCTCGCTGCGAAAAAGTAATGAGCGAACGCGCGTGTAGTGCTCACATCACGATTTGATGACGGTGCTTGCCTCGACAACGCTTTCGACCCGTAACGGTAGTCGGAGAAATGCCCGGCAAACGCGATTCCGGCAAAAGACAGTGCTCCAGTGAGCTGACGCTAACTGTATGATTGCTTGAGGGAATTAGTGGTCGGGGTGAGAGGATTTGAACCTCCGACCCCTGCCTCCCGAAGGCAGTCGGGCATTTCTAAGTAGTTGTTTTTGAGTGGCTATCTGGAGGC
>JAACFO010000264.1 GCA_009937425.1 Gammaproteobacteria bacterium | reverse complement strand
AAAAAAAGGGGAAAGGACTTCAGGCCTTTCCCCATCCGTTTGATCGTCGCTTTGTCTGTCACCGCCTTTGGTGGCGGCCTACGGAGGATCAGAGACTGGCCTTGGCCCTTTCTGCTATCTCCGCAAAACCGGCCTTGTCGAAGACCGCGATATCCGCGAGCACCTTGCGATCGATGCTGATATCCGCCTTGCTCAATCCGTTGATGAGCCGGCTGTAGGACAAACCACATTCCCGGGCCGCGGCGTTGATACGCACGATCCACAGCGCCCTGAACTGGCGCTTGCGCTGGCGGCGGTCGCGATAGGCGGTGGCGCCGGCGCGAATAACGGCCTGCTTGGCGACCCGGTAAACGTTCTTGCGCCGCCCCTGGTAACCCTTGGCCTGCGCGATAACTTTTTTGTGCCGTGCACGTGCTGTGACGCCACGTTTAACCCTGGGCATTCTCGTGCCTCCTCAAGTACCGGGTATCATGCGGCGCACGGCTGGCGTGTCCGCATCTGTCACCACGTCCATGGCGCGCAAGTGACGCTTCCGCTTCGTGGACTTCTTGGTAAGAATGTGTCGCCGGTGCGATTGGGCACGCTTGAAGCGGCCATTAGCGCGTTTCTTGAAGCGCTTCACGGCACCGCGATTTGATTTCATCTTCGGCATTTTCTCATTCCATCGTCTGTTGCGACACCAGCGCTATTTGCGCGGCGTCAAAACCATCGATAATCGCCGGCCTTCCATTTTTGGAAACTGCTCGACCTTGGCGAGCTCATCCAAATCGGCCTCTACCCGTTGCAGAAGCTTCATTCCCAGCTCCTGGTGGCGCATTTCGCGGCCACGGAACCATAAGGTGACCTTGGTTTTGTCACCATGGTTCAGAAATCGTTTCAAATTCCTGAGTTTGGTCTGGTAATCCGCTTCTTCCGTGCCGGGCCGGAACTTCACCTCCTTGAGGTGGATAACCTGCTGACGCTTTTTCGATGCCTGGCGTTTCTTGTTCAGCTGGAACAAGAACTTTCCATAATCCATCAAGCGGCAAACCGGTGGCTCGGCGTTCGGTGAAATCTCCACCAGGTCATAGCCTGTTCCTGCTGCGGCTTGTAACGCCTCCTCCAGAGGCACTATGCCCATCTGGCCACCCTCGGCGTCGATGAGCCGCACGGACTCGCTTTTGATGTCTTGGTTGACCCGGTTCTTCCTGGGTGCTGCGATACCTGTATTCCTCCCAAAAAACGAGGCCGCGGCTCACACTTTCCCGTTCAAACCCCGATCCGGAGATTGCTCTCCGGGCCAATGGGTCAATCCACGGGTGCGCGCGCTCACGGCCACCAGACTCTGTCGTGCGCCCCCGGACGGCCTCCCCGACCGACGGTATACACACAGACAGGCGTGTCGACGGATCTTAGGTCCGTTGGCGGGGATTCTCAACCCCTGAGGGGGGCCCAATCAAGGGAAATTGGTAGGCGCGAGTGGGATTGAACCACCGACCCCTACCATGTCAAGGTAGTGCTCTACCACTGAGCTACGCGCCTAGGGGACGGGTCGAAGATACCGCTTCAGTTTTCTACTCGCAAGAGACCGCACCGTCGATCCTCTCCCCTCCTCTTCTCCCTCTCCCCCTTTGGGGGAGAGGGTCGGGGTGAGGGGGACTGACAGGGGATCGAGCAATTTCCCTCACCCCAGCCCTCTCCCGCAAGCGGGAGAGGGAGCGGATCAGCCCGCTTTAAATTCGAGCCCGAAATCCCGCAGCCGCGCCGCCTCATCCCGGAGCTTCGCGGCCTCCTCGAACTCCAGATTCTCGGCGTGCTTGAACATGCGTTTCTCGATTTCATGGATGCGCCGTGACACGTCATCCGGGGTGAGCTCGCCGTAGCGGCCGACCTCGTCCGCCACCTGGGCGAAGCGCTGGGGCGAACCCGGGGCGCCGGAATGGGCGCCTTCCATGATATCGCTGACCGCCTTGCGGATGCCGCGGGGGGTAATGCCGTGGGCCTTATTGAACAGCAACTGCTTCTCCCGGCGTCGGTCCATCTCGTCCAGGGCCCGCTGCATGGAGCCGGTCATGCGGTCGGCATACAGGATGGCGGCGCCGTTGATGTTGCGCGCGGCACGCCCCACGGTCTGAATCAGCGAGCGGTCGGAGCGCAAAAAACCTTCCTTGTCGGCGTCCAGTATCGCCACCAGGGACACCTCGGGCATGTCCAGCCCTTCGCGCAGCAGATTGATCCCCACGAGCACGTCGAACTTGCCCAATCGCAGGTCGCGGATGATTTCCACGCGCTCGACGGTGTCGATATCGGAATGCAGATAGCGCACGCGCACCCCGTGCTCGGACAGGTAGTCGGTGAGATCCTCCGCCATGCGCTTGGTCAGGGTCGTGACCAGGACCCGCTCCTGGACCGCGGCGCGCCTGTGAATCTCTGAGAGCAGATCGTCTACCTGGGTCGACGCGGGCCGTATCTCCACCGCCGGATCCACCAGCCCGGTGGGTCGCACCACCTGCTCCACCACGTCGTGGGAGTGCTCGTGCTCGTAGGAGCCCGGCGTGGCGGAGACGAAGATCGTCTGGGGCTTCAGGCCCTCGAACTCATCGAAGCGCAGGGGCCTGTTGTCCATGGCCGAGGGCAACCGGAACCCGTACTCCACCAGGGTCTCTTTGCGGGAACGATCGCCGCGGTACATGCCGCCGAGCTGGGGCACGGTAACGTGGCTCTCGTCGATGATCAGCAGTGCGTTGCCTGGCAGGTAGTCGAAGAGCGTCGGCGGCGGCTCACCGGGGGCGCGCCCGGAAAGGTAGCGCGAGTAGTTCTCGATGCCTTTGCAAAAACCCAACTCGTACATCATCTCGATGTCGAAGCGCGTGCGCTGCTCGAGCCGCTGGGCCTCCAGCAGCTTGTCGTTGTTACGCTGCCACAGGAGTCGTTCCTTGAGCTCTACTTTTATCTCCTCGACGGCGTCGACGATGGTCTGGCGCGGTGTCACATAGTGGCTCTTGGGATAAATGGTGAGCCTCGGCACTCGGCGAAACACTTCGCCGGTGAGCGGATCGAAGAAGCTCAAGTGTTCGATCTCGTCGTCGAAGAGTTCCACCCGTACCGCTTCCTTGTCGGACTCCGCCGGATAAATGTCGATGATCTCGCCACGCACGCGGTAAGTGCCGCGCCGCAGATCGGCCTCGTTACGGGTGTACTGGAGCTCGGCAAGGCGGCGCAGAATGGTGCGCTGATCGACGGTGTCGCCGCGCACCAGATGCAACACCATGCTGTGAAAGGCTTGCGGGTCCCCCAGACCGTAGATGGCGGACACGGTGGCGACGATGATGGAGTCGTTGTGCTCGAGCAAGGCCTTGGTGGCGGACAAGCGCATCTGCTCGATGTGCTCGTTTATGGAGGCGTCCTTCTCGATGTAGGTATCGGTGCTGGGAACGTAGGCCTCGGGCTGATAGTAATCGTAGTAGGAGACGAAGTACTCCACTGAGTTGTTGGGGAAAAACTCGCGCATCTCACCGTAGAGCTGGGCGGCGAGGGTCTTGTTGGGGGCCAGAATCAGGGCCGGACGCTGTACCTCCTGGATAACGTTCGCTATGGCGAAAGTCTTGCCCGAGCCGGTGACACCGAGCAGCGTCTGGTGCGCGAGACCGTCGTTGAGACCGTCCACGAGACTGCGGATCGCCTGGGGTTGATCCCCGGCGGGCTCGAAGTCGGATTGAATCTCGAAGTCGCGGTCGGGCATCAGGATCCGCTATCGCTACGACGGGGGCCGGTCGAGTATATTAGCCGTTGGTGTAACAATTTCCTGAGGATTCCTGCATTGGACATCGTACTTTCGAACCGGGTTCGGGCCATCAAACCATCACCGACCCTGGTCGTCTCGTCACGGGCCGCCGAGCTGCGCGC
>JAACFO010000263.1 GCA_009937425.1 Gammaproteobacteria bacterium | reverse complement strand
GAAGCCAAACGCCGTTTGCAGGCCCTCGGGGCGAAGGTGAGCGGCAGCGTTTCGCGCAAGACCGACTATCTGGTGGCGGGCGCTAATCCCGGTTCGAAGCGCGGCAAAGCGCAAGACCTCGAAGTGGCCATCCTCGAAGAGGATGACTTTTTGAAACTCATCGATCCCTAGGGTTGCTCGCGGGTGTCGTCGTGGCTGGCGATGCGGTTGCGTCCCAGCGCCTTGGCGCGATACAGGGAGTGGTCGGCCTTCTCCACCAGATTCCCGGCGTCTTCTTTTTCTTCCAGTGTCGCCACACCGAAGCTCGCCGTGACATGCAGTCTCACGCCGGAAGTGCGCACGACGAGTATCTCCAGCGCTCTGCGAACCCGCTCGGCGAGTTTGCGCGCACCGGCGAGGCTCGTATTTGAAAGCGCGATGCAGAACTCCTCGCCGCCGTATCGAAACAGAATGTCGCTGTCGCGAATACACGAGAGCATGCATTTGGCGATGGACTTCAATGCCAAATCACCGACTACGTGACCGTGTTTGTCGTTAATGGACTTGAATCGGTCCACGTCGAGCATGATCAGTGATAGCGGCGCGCCATGGCGGTGCGACAATTCCACTTCGCGATCCAGCACTTTGCGAAAGCTGCTGCGGTTGTTGATTCCGGTTAACGGATCCCGCGCCGACGCGCTGATCGCTTCACGGTACATGAGCGCGTTGCGCAGGGAATAAAGAAGGCTCGCGACGAGGGTCTCGACGATTTTCTTCCGGGACGCGGACAAGGTTTCGGCAGAAAAGACACCGAGCTCGCCGAGCGCCTCTTCTTCCAGGTCCAGGCGAAAGCTGCTGCGATGGGGTCCGGTCTCGCCGATGGTCAGATCGATGCCCATCTGCTCGTTGGCGTACTGAAGGCCCTGGTGGTGCACCATGGGGGCCAGGTGCCGGCTGAATATTTCTATCAGGGTTTCGACATCGAGACTCGTTTGCAGCGCGGATGCGAGCTGCAGAAGCTTGTCGCTGTCAATGTTTGATGGCGCGGCCATGGGCTCGAGAGCACATTGTAATAAATGCCTACTGTGCGTCCAGTGCGCGTCCATGAACGTCGCGGCTGTCGGGACCCAGCAGGTACAGATAGGGCAGCACGATGTCCTGAGGGGTAAGCAGCTCCGCCGGATTTTCCGCCGGGTAAGCGGCCGCGCGCATGGCCGTGCGCACGCGGCCCGGATTGATGCTGTTTACCCGCACCCGGGAGTTTTCATCCAGCTCGTCGGCGAGAACCTGCATCAATCCTTCGATGGCGAATTTGCTGGCGCTGTAGGCGCCCCAGTAAGCACGTCCGCGCCGCCCCACACCGGAGGAGGTGAACAGCACCGATGCGTCGGGAGCGCGTTTGAGCAATGGCAGGCAGGCCTGGGTGAGCAGGAATGGCGCGTTCAGATTCACCTGGATGACCCGCAGCCACTCCACGGGATCGTAGTGTTCCAGTGGTGTCAGTGAGCCCAGAAGCCCTGCGTTGTGCAGCAAGCCGTCGAGACGGCCCAGCTCCGACTCAATGCGCTGCGCCAATTGTCGGTGGTCGTTGGGAACCGCGCCCTCCAGATCCATGGGATAGATCGCGGGCTGTGGACCGCCGGCGGCGGTGATCGCGTCGTACACGGATTCGAGCTTGGCGACAGTGCGCCCGAGGAGTATCACCGTGGCGCCGTGGGCGGCGCATGCCAGTGACACGGCTTTGCCGATGCCGTCGCCTGCGCCGGTGACGAGGATCACCCGCTCGGCGAGAACGTTGGCGGGCACAGTGTAGTCATTTGGAATTTTATGCGTGCTCATGGCTGTCTATGCTTCCATGCAATCCACAGCTTACGCAATGGTGTTGCCGCCAACGGCCGCTTGTCGCGGCAATCGTCACGGGCCCACATGGTTCAATGGGCGTCGATCCACACCAGCAGTCCGCCGGGGGCGTCGATGGTGCTGTCGGCTCGCCAGCCGCGGGGATCGTCCTCGGGTGCGATATAGCCGTAAAGCGCCACCATGCTGCGCATGCCGGCGCGGCGCGCCGCGACCACGTCGTTTTCAGCATCACCCACGTAAACACAGTGAGCCGGGGCGCTGCCCAACAGCTTGCAGGCATGCAACAGGGGTTGCGGGTGGGGTTTGGCGTTTGCGGTGCTGTCACCACTGACGATACAGGCCGCGCGCCCCAGGGGGTCGAGGGCGCTCATCAGCGGCTCGCTGTATTCGCGCCGCTTGTTGGTGACGATGCCCCAGGGGATGGCACGGCGATGCAGTTCGTCGAGCACGCTTTGCATGCCGTCGATCAGTCGCGTGTGCTCGCATACCGCGGCCCCATAAAAGCTGAGAAAGTGCGCCACCAACCCATCGAGGGCGTCGTCGTCCAGGGCTTCGCCACAGGCTTGCCGCGCCATGGCCCGCGCGCCCCGTGACACCACCGGGCGCAGCACGTGTGCCGGCACCGGCGGCAAATTTTGTTCAGCCATCGCCCGCCCGAGGGCATGGCTCAAATCCGGCAGCGTGTCGGCGAAGGTGCCGTCGAGATCGAACAGCACGGTGCTCGGGGGCCGCGCTTCAGTCACCGGCCGTCGCGCTGCTTCGAAGCCGTGCCAGGTAGTTGACGTCCAGGTCGGCGCCGAGCCGATAGTGCCGGGTCAGGGGGTTGTAGCTGAGGCCCCTGAGTTCTTCCAGGGTCAGCCCGGCGCTCCGGGACCATCCGGCGAGCTCCGACGGCCGGATGAACTTTTCGTAGTCGTGAGTGCCTTTGGGCAGAAGACCGAGCACGTACTCCGCGCCGATGATCGCTAACAAGTAGGCCTTGGGGTTACGGTTGATGGTGGAAAATATTACCTCACCGCCGGGGCGCACCAGAGTTGCGCAAGCCTCCACCACCGACGCGGGCTCCGGCACGTGCTCGAGCAACTCCATGCAGGTGACCAGGTCGAAGGCGCCTGGATGTTGTTCCGCCATCTGCTCGGCGGTGACGCAGTCATAGTCGATCCGCATGCCGCTCGCTTGCGCGTGCGCGCGGGCGGTGGCCAGCACTGCCTGGCTTGCGTCGATGCCGGTTACGGCGGCGCCCCCGGCCGCCATGCTTTCGGCGAGAATGCCGCCACCGCAGCCCACGTCGAGAACCGATCTGCCGGCAAGTCCGGTGGTGCCGGCGACAAATTCGAGCCGCAGCGGGTTGATGTCGTGGAGCGGCTTGAAGGCGCCTTGCGGATCCCACCAGCTCGACGCCAGCGCTTCGAACTTGGCGACCTCCAGGGGGTCGGTATTACTGTTCGGCATGATCATCGCAGCGCATGCGCCGACGCCATTGCTCTGCGTTGGCGATCAATGCGTCCCGGTCCATGGTGAGCAGGTCACGATCCTTCACCACGGGCCTGCCCGCGATCCACACGTGGGTGACCATGTTTCTTGCGCAGGCATAGACCACATGGGACAACGGGTCGTGAACGGGTTGGGTTTCGATGCCGCCGAGATCCATGGCGACAATATCCGCCGACTTGCCCGGCAGCAGGGATCCGATGGTGTCATCCAGTCCCAGGGCCCTGGCGCCGCCCAGGGTGGCCATCTCCAGGGCGGTGGCGGCGGGCAGCGCCTTGGCATCACCGCTAACACCCTTGGCCAGCAGTGCCGCGGTGCGCATCTCGCCGTGCAGGTCCAGGTCGTTGTTGCTGGCTGCGCCATCGGTGCCGAGGGCGACGTTAACGCCGGCATCCAGCAGGCGCTGCACCGGGCAGAAGCCGTTGCCCAGCTTGAGGTTGGATTCCGGACAGTGCACCACGCTTGCCGCACATTGCGCGAGCCGCGGGATCTCCGCTTCCTCCAGGTGAACCATGTGCACGGCCATCAGCCGATGATTGAGCAGCCCGAGGCGATCCAGG
>JAACFO010000262.1 GCA_009937425.1 Gammaproteobacteria bacterium | reverse complement strand
CAACTCGCGTAAAGAATATGTGCCTGACCGAAACTCAACTCCTCGCGCGCGTCCAGTAGCGCAATCTCATCCTCACCTTGAAGCAAGATATTGAGGTCGGTTGCGCTGATGAGCGGGCAGCCGATAGGTACGTCTGTCATTTTTTCCTCACTTGGTCTTCGAACGCCTGCTGGCACGCGAAACGCAGCACATGAATGCGGATATCGTAACGGGGACAACCTTATCCGGAAACCCGGTTATTGTCATGCTGGACGGCGTGGCGACACATAGGTGTCGCTCCAGGTAAATCAGTCCTATCGGTAATTTTTAACCCGGCGCCGCCACCCAGGCAGCGGCTTGCGCGAAATCCGCGGCTGAATTTCTGGACACCCATGAAATCGCGAAATGTGGGCACCTGGAGGACTCCTGTCCCAGTACGCCTTCAAAGGGGCTGTTTTACCGGTGCCGTAGGAGTCCCAGGGCGCCCGGGTGCGGCGGTCGCGGACAGCTCCGACAATTGGGACATCCGTAGCGGCATGACACAGAACTCGCTACACTAAAACGCTTGCGGTTTGGACACGTTGCGCGGCGCGCGGGCTTTTTGCGACGGGCGCCAATTCGGTGGCGCCTGGATCAAGCGGCAGTATTCATGTCACCCGGGGGGATCAGGCGGATGCGTGTGGGAATCCTGGACCTCTTGGTCGACGCACCGGTTCGAAGCCCACTTGCTCGTCTGTATTCCAACTATTTCCGCAAACAATTCATGGGCATCATGCCTCAGACGGTGGCGGTGTGGTGCCGCCAATTGGGGCACGAGGTCTTCTATGTGACCTACTACGGGGTGGACGACCCCAAGAGCGTTCTGCCAGATGACCTCGATGTAGTTTTCATGGCGACCTACACGCAGGCCTGCACGCTCGCCTATGCGCTTGCCAAGCTCTACCGCAAGGACGGCGTTCTCACGGTAATCGGCGGCCCTCACGCGAGAGCGTTCCCGCAGGACTGTCTTCGCTTCTTCGACCTGGCCGTCAAGGACTGCGACAAGGCTCTAATTGACGACATTCTTCGCCGCCGGATTGACCCGGGCCAAACGATCACGAGCGGGCGACCGCTGACACAGTTTCCGACGGTCGAAGAGCGCATGCCTGAGATCAAAAAGGCCTCCTTCGTCGGCGGACGTCCGATCCTCATGAGCATCGTCCCGATGCTATCGAGCATCGGATGCCCATACCGCTGCGACTTCTGCGTCGATTGGAACGCCGATTTCGTCGCCCTGCCCGAGACACAGCTCGAAGCGGACATGCGCTACCTGGCGGACAACTACCCGAAACTGCTCGTCGCGTTTCACGACCCGAATTTCGCGGTACGCTTCGACCCAACGATGGACGTACTGGCGCGCATCCCCGAGGGGCAGCGGCCCGGTTACATCATGGAAAGCTCGCTTTCGATCCTGAAGCCCAACCGCCTGCAGCGGCTGCGCGAGACGAACTGCGTCTATGTCGCCCCAGGTATCGAATCGTGGGTCGACTACTCGGCTAAGGCGGGCGTCGGATCGAAATCCGGCGAAGTCAAACTCGACCAGGTAGTAGAGCATTTCCGGCAGCTCGGCGACTACGTGCAGGGCATGCAAGCCAACTTCCTGTTCGGCGGCGATGAAGACGCGGGCGTGATGCCGGTCGAGTTGACCAAGAGCTTCATCGAGCGCACGCCGCGGGTCTGGCCGACGATCAATATCCCGACGCCGTTCGGCGCGACACCATTGCGCGAGCGCTACGCGCGCGAGGGGCGCATTCTCGAAACCTTACCCTTTGCCTTCTACTACAACCCCTATCTTGCCATTCGCCTGAAGCATTACGACCCGGTCACCTACTACGATCACCTGATCGATATTCACAAGACGCTCGCATCTGCACGCATGTTGCGCCGCCGGGTTACGGCGCGGTCGCGCCCCACAATTCGATTCATTCACAGCCTGCGGACCTTCGCGGCGCACACCGAGCTCGCCGCCCTTCGCCGCATCCGCAAAATGCTGGTCACGGACCGGCAGTTCCGCGCCTTTCACGAGGGCGAGACGACGGCGCTGCCGCCGTTCTACCGGCAAGAGTTGCGCGACCGCCTGGGCCGTTATGCCGATATTCTGTCGCTCGATGAGATCACGCCGATCGCCGAGCATTGCGCCGACGATACACGATCCGAGGCATCTCAAGAGAATGGTGCAGCAAGCGCGCACGCCTAGGCCGACGTCTCCGAACCTGGTCGTCGAGGTTTAACCCGGAGTATCTGTCAGAGAGGTTGACCTGTTGGTCGAGCACATTTGACAATCTCCTCACAGCATTCGGTGAAGTTGAATGCTGTCGCCGCACAGTGGGCCCAGAACGCCTGCAAAAGTTCACCAATGCTGTGGCAACAAGATCAGCCAACACGCTTCGATGAAACCCGTTCTGCCTCACACACGAGACATTGGTGGAATGGACCCGCGAAGGTCGGCTTCGGGTCGATCTTGGATCTCCGGGGCCATTATGAGCCCTTTCCAAGGTCTCCATGAAACCTGAGCAAGACTAGTTCCTATTTTTTTGAATCGCCGCCTGAGGCTGTCTTGGCAGGCTCAGGCCGCATGCCCAGGCGGGCGAGCAAATTCTGGTCCCGGGTAACGTCGGGGTTGTCAGTCGTTAATAATTTATCGCCGTAAAAGATCGAATTGGCTCCGGCGAAAAAGCATAGTGCCTGCATTTCATCGCTCATCTCGGTGCGCCCCGCCGACAGCCGGACATGCGAGCGCGGCATCAGTGTGCGCGCCACCGCAATCGTTCTTACGAATTCAAGCGGATCGAGCGGTTTCGTGCCATGCAGTGGCGTTCCCTTTACTTGCACTAGTTGGTTGATCGGGACGCTGCCCGGATGTTCTGGCAGTGTCGCCAGTGTATGCAGCAACTCAACCCGGTCCTGCACGGCTTCTCCCATACCGATGATGCCACCGCAGCAGACTCTGAGTCCTGCCTCGCGAACTGCCTCAAGTGTATCGAGCCGATCCTTGTAACATCGGGTCGTAATGATGTTTCGGTAGTAGCTTTCCGAACTGTCCAGATTATGGTTGTAGTAATCCAGCCCGGATTGTTCTAGACGTTTGGCCTGATCGACGGTAAGCATCCCCAGCGTGGCACAGGTTTCCATGCCGAGGTCGCTGACAGCGGTGATCATCTCGGCGATTTGTTCTAACTGTTTGCTCTTCGGGCTGCGATAGGCGGCCCCCATGCAGAATCGCGTTGCCCCCTTTTCCCTGGCTGCGCGTGCGTGCAAGACAACCTCGTCGACGCTCAACAACGGTTCGTCTTCAAGCCCGGTTTCATAATGGATGCTCTGCGGACAATAGGCACAGTCTTCCGGGCAGGCGCCGGTTTTGATACTCAACAGGGTGCTGATTTGAACTTCGGTGGGGTCAAACCACAAGCGATGAATTCCGTGCGCGCGATACAGCAGATCGCTGAACGGTTCCGCGAAAAGCGCCTGCACCTCGTCCAGGATCCAATCAGTTCTGATTGCATCGCACTTCGATCCGACGGCCGCGTTCATTACCTGACCTTCTCTCCGGTTTCAGCCGTTGCGCTTCATCGCCGCTAGGTTATACAGGCAGTATCAAAATCCTCCCGAGTGCTGTCAACCTGTGAGCAATCGTTCAGCTGACAGGCTGCTGGACCGATTATGGGGCTTCCGCTGCATCAGTTGCCTGGCAACACCGACACTGCTCTTGGCCAATATGGCGTCTAGACGGGCTTTGAGATGCTGGCAGGGTTCGCGTAACTATTTGATTTCATGGTGCCGGTGAGTGGACTCGAACCACCAACCTACTGATTACGGAATACGGTATCCCGGAGATGAACGACCAAAAACGGCCACTTCCGGACGAATCACGAACCTGGAAAGGAGAGATTTAAACGTCC
>JAACFO010000103.1 GCA_009937425.1 Gammaproteobacteria bacterium | reverse complement strand
GGTGTACCACCCCAGATGCATCAGGTGCGTCGGACGCAGTCCTGCCATCAGGTCCTCGAGGGACGCCGCATCAAGAAGATCGACGCTATGCCAGGTGAGTCGGTCGTCGCTGCGGTCGCGCCGGGAAATGCCATGCACTTCGAAACCCCGGGCGATGAGCAACTCGCTGACCTGCCGTCCGACAAATCCTCCGGCGCCCGTTAGTAATACGCGGCTCACGGTTCGTAATCCTCGAAATCACGATCGCGATCGGATATCACCGTCGGTGGCTCCGGCCACTCCAGGTTCAGCAGCGGATCGTTCCAGCGCACCCCACGTGCCGCCTCGGGCGCATAGCTGGCCGCGATCTGATACTGGATGTAGCTGTCGTCCTCGAGAGTGAGAAAGCCGTGGGCCACCCCCTCAGGCACGTAGAGTAGCTGACCTTTGTCCAGGGAAAGCTCGGTTGCGAACCATTTCAGATGGGTGCCGGAATTCTTGCGCAGATCCACAATAACATCGTAGATGAGGCCTCGGATGCACATCACGACCTTGGCCTCCTCGTGAGGAGCCACCTGGAAGTGCATCCCGCGCAAGGTGCCGCGACGGCGGTTGAAGGACAAGCTGCACTCCGACAGATCGGCATTCAATCCCCGGGATCGAAACTCCTCCTGTGACCAGCTGCGGGCAAAGAATCCGCGCTCGTCGATGTTCGGCTCGAGCTCGATGAGATGCGCGCCCTCGATTCCCGTCTCGAGAAATTTCATGGGAGTACGGTGAGCCGCGGTATTGGCACCACGAAGCGCCCACCCCAACCTCGAACGTGGGCCATCTGCTCCAGGATCTCGTCCTGCAGATTCCAAGGCAGAATCAGCACGTAGTCGGGTTCGGTTTGCGCGATACGCTCGGGCGCGTGAATCGGTATGTGTGTGCCCGGCAGGAATCGACCCTGTTTGTGTGGGCTGCGATCTACGGTGTATTCGATGAAATCCGTACCGATGCCGCAGAAGTTCAGCAGGGTATTGCCCTTCGCCGGCGCTCCGTAGCCGACCACCTGCTTTCCGCCTCGGCGGGCCTCGATGAGGAACTCGAGCAAGGCCCGCTTCACCTCGAAGACCTGTTCGGAGAACTGCGCATAAGTCTCCAGTCGATCGAGACCCGCACCGCGCTCCTTGGCCAGGAGGCGCCCCACCGAGTCACTGTGGGGGTGTTCCCCATGGGCATGCTGCGCATAAACGCGCAGCGATCCGCCGTGGGAGGAAAGCTCCTCCACATCGAAAATCTCCAAATCATGATGACCGAAGATCCGCTGGACCGCGAGTAGTGAGAAGTATGAGAAGTGCTCATGATAGATAGTGTCGAACTGCGTGTGCTCCACCAGTTGCAACAGATGCGGAAACTCCATGCTGAGAACGCCGTCATCGGCCAGGAGAATCCCGAGGCCGGCCACGAAATCATTCAGATCCGGCACATGAGCAAGCACATTATTGCCCACCAGCAGATCGCAGCGCCGGCGCTCGTCGCTTAACCTTCGCGCGAGCGCCACCCCGAAAAACTCCGTTAGCGTGTCGATTCCGGCATCGATAGCGACCTGCGCCACATTGCGTGCAGGCTCGACACCGAGCACGGGAATACCCTGTTCCTTGAAGTACTGGAGGAGATAACCGTCATTACTCGCTATCTCGACGACCAACGACTCCTTGTCGAGCGCGAATCGATCCGTTGTCGCCGCGGCGAGCTCGCGAGCGTGTGCGAGCCAACTGTCGGAGTAGGACGAGAAATAGGAATAATCTCTGAAGATCTCATCGGGCGATTCGAATTCCTCGAGCTGAACGAGAAAGCACTCCCCGCAGACGTAGGCGTGCAGCGGATAGAAGCGCTCCATCCGGTTGAGCTCCCCTGCTCCGATAAAGGCGTTCGATAGCGGCGACATGCCCAGGTCGACGAAGCTGTGCTCCAGCGCAGTTGCGCAGAATCGACACGCAGCAGCCGCCATCAGATCGATCTCTGCCCCGATTCGAAGCCGGCGATCTGATCCTCGGTGAGCGCGCGCAGGTCGCCCCTGGCTTCGAAGCACTTGTACCAGTCAACGGTCCAGCTGAGCGCCTCCTCCAGATCCAGGCGCGGCTGCCATCCGAGCTCCGCCCTCGCCTTGCTGCAGTCGAGCTTGAGGAAGTAGGCCTCGTGGGGCTGCGCCTGCGCACCATCTTGCTCCCAGCGCGCAGACGGTCCCCAGAGCGAGCACAGCCGGTCCACCAGCCAGCCAACCGGCCTGGCGTCGTTGTCCGACGGCCCGAAGTTCCACGCCTGCGCGAAGTCCGATCCCTCATTGTAGAGGCGCTCCGCCAGCGTGAGATATCCGCGCAAGGGTTCGAGCACATGCTGCCAGGGACGCACCGAGCCGGGATTGCGAATCACCACTGCCTGATCGGACAGAAAAGCGCGCATGATGTCCGGCACCAGTCGATCCTCCGCCCAGTCTCCACCACCGATGACGTTGCCGGCCCGCGCGCTGGCCAGCGCCAGCGGAGCGGATCGTCCGGTAGCGAACTCGGACGAGAAGTAAGAGCGCCGGTAGGCGGAGGTGATCAGCTCCGCACATCCTTTGCTGCTCGAATAGGGATCGTGTCCCCCCATCGGGTCGTTCTCACGGTATCCCCGGGGCCACTCGCGATTTTCGTAGCACTTGTCACTGGTCACGTTCACGACGGCTCGAACGTCCTCGCAGCGTCGCGCCGCCTCGAGCACGTGAACCGTTCCCATGACGTTGCAGCCGTAAGTTTCCACCGGATCCGCGTACGAGCGACGCACCAGCGACTGTGCCGCCATGTGAAAGATCACCTGGGGGCGAAACTCCGAGACGAAGCCATCCAGCCGATGGAGATCGCGCACGTCTGCGATGACCGAGGTCATGGATTCGACGACCTGCGCTGCATCGAACAAGCTCGTTTCGGTGGGAGGATCGAGTGCGTAACCGGCCACCGTCGCACCGAGACGCTGCATCCAGATGGAGAGCCAGCCACCCTTGAAGCCGGTGTGGCCGGTGATGAGCACCCGTTTATCCTTCCAGAACGAGGGGCTCAGTTCCACGTCTTCCAAGGAGCCTCTCCCCTGTCCCAGGCGTCTCGCAACAGGCGCAGCTCGTGCAATGTGTCGACGCACTGCCAGTATCCATCGTGCACGTATGCGCGCAGCTGCCCGTCGCCGGCCAGCGCTTCGCAGGGCTCGCGCTCCCACGGCGTTGCATCACCCTCGATGTAGTCCAGCGCTGCCGGCTCGAGCACGAAGAAGCCGCCGTTGATATATGTGCTCACATCGGCGGGCTTCTCGTTGAACTTGAGCACCGCGTTTCCATCGAGTTGCAGCACGCCGAACTTTGAAGGAGGTTGCACCGCGGTCACGGTCGCGAGCTTTCCATGGGAACGGTGAAACTCCAGCAGCTTCGGCAAGTCGACGGTCGACAAGCCGTCGCCGTAAGTAAACAGGAAGGTCTCACCCAGGCGGTCGCGCAGCCTTCTCAAACGCCCACCGGTCATGGTGTCCTGGCCGGTGTCGACGAGTTCGATATTCCAATCCTCGCGAATGCTCCCCTGCCTCTCCATCTTGCCGGACCCGAGCTCGATTCTCAGATCGGAACCGACGTCAGGATACTGCAGGAAATAGCGTTTGATGACGTCGCCCTTGTAGCCCAGTGCGACCACGAACTCGTTGAATCCATGCACCGAGAACGACTTCATCAAATGCCACAGCAGCGGACGCCCACCGATCTCGATCATCGGTTTGGGCAGCACCGCCGTCTCCTCGGAGAGCCGGGTGCCGTAACCGCCGGCGAGAATCACCACTTTCATGTCGTCAGACCCTTACGGAATAACGAAAAGTGTAGCTGGATTTTCCAGATCCAAGCATGATCCAGTGCTCATTTCATGCCCGGCCGTGGTGCAGGATCGCATCGTCACGCCCGTCGACGCCCTTCCGCAATTTCGAACTTCGCACCCGACCATCGCGCGCACTCTATTCCCTGGCTTGCCGATTTGAACGGATGGGTCGCCTTGATAAAACCTCGACAATGCTGACGTGAGCGTCGGGCCACACTTCGGCGTCAACACGGCGCAGATTTGTTTAGCAGCTGGGAGCCAGGTCTGACATTCCGATGGAGCGCGAGAATCTATCCCCCGGGTGTCACCGGCACAACCTGCTGCACACGACCATCCACCACCACCTCGAGTGTTTGCGCATGGTCGACAAGATCCCGGCAGTGCGTCAGAAATCCCCGCCCCTCGCCGGGACAAGTGTCGAGATTCTTGACACCATCCTACCGCTCGTCCGTCGGCAACGAAGCAACGCAGTCCTTACCTGCATCTTGTTGATTAATGGGAATTTTCTTCGTTCTCCCCCAACGAGTTCCCAGTCTCAACCATCATCGAATCTCTAAATTGGTACCTTTTGCACCACCATTTCTGTCGGAATTCTTTACCGATGTGATTTTCCGGGCCTTTTGAATCTGCGAAAACGCCGGAAATGCTGCCACTTTCGACCTTGTGGCCCGGAATTTGCTTCGTAATTTAGATGCCGACGAGCTAACGATGCGGCTGCCGACGACGTCAAATGGAAACCTTACCCGACAAAACCGATGTAGATTTGTCGGCCGGCATTGATGAGATGCCGGAACTTAGCCGCTTCACCCCCTACATTGGCGAGAAGTTTGACGTACGGTTACCTCAGGGGTCGCTACAGATAGAGCTCGTGGAAGCAAAAGCGCTGCCCGAGCGTACAGGTGCACCCTACGAGCACTCTTTCTCGCTCGTTTTCAAAGCGGCAAACGACTGCAAGTTAGCTCAGGGCTCGGTAGCACTCGACCACGAGAAAGTCGGTTGGGTCGTCTTGTTTCTCGTGCCGATCGGTGAGGACCAAGACGGTCGGTACTTCGAGGCGGTCTTCAACTAAGTGTGACCGGGGTAGCCGAAAATAATCCACCAGCACCTGGGCGAGCCGCTGCTGGTTGAATTGATCTTCACCCAGAGCGGCCGTTTCGACGGCCAGACAAAACGACGGTATGGAGGGCCTTACAACGAGCCGTCCGCGTCGTGCACCTCATCACCGGTCAAGGCGGGAAAGAAAGTACAGACGATCCGCATACGGGTCTTTGCGCGGATCCGATGGCGATCATGATTGTTCATGGCATACAGCGTACCGGGGCTTATCTCATGAATCTTGCCATTGTCGAGTTCTTCCACCGTACCTTCGCCTTCCAGGCAGTAGCAGGCTTCATAGTGATGTTTCTGCCAGAGGTCCATTTCGAAGCCGGCTTCGAGGATGCTGTCGGTCAGGGTGACGCCCATGCCATCCTCGTGGTGAAGAAGGCGCAGGCTGTGCCACTTGTCGCCGTGGGCGTCGCCCTTGGTGCCGACGATATCTTCGAGGGATTTGACGATCACTGGACTACTTGCCCTTTATAAGGGTCTTGAGATACTTCCTGTCTTCGTCGCTCCACTGGCCAGGGTCTTCCCCGTGGGCAACCGAGGCGTGGAGTTCCATCAATTTCCAGATCTCGTCCTCGGTCTCAGCGACAAAATATCCCGGGCACGCTTCCATATCGGGATAGTCTTTACAAGCGTATGAATGTTTCGATGCCATTGGATTCTCCAGTTGTTGTTGCAGTCCGCGACTGCTAGGGCAACTTCTCGTACTTTCTCAGGCTGTCATCCAGCACCACCCAAGGCTGCTTGTGATCGAGATACACATTGGATTCCGGCTTCGCGATCCCGGGATCGTCAAGCGAAGCGGCGGTCACACCAATATCGCTCCAGTCGTCACCGGCAAACGTGAGGGAACTTCCGCAGCGGCCGCAAAAACCGCGTTGAACACCAGGCGATGTGGCGCAAAAGGTGATCTCGCCCTCGGTCACATGGAAGTTCTTCGGGTCGACACCAACCCAGGTGATAAAACCGGCCCCGATCGCCCTTTGACAGGAGCGGCAATGGCAGTGCCCCGAGTACGTTGGTGCGCCGTGGAGGGTGTACCGGACTGCGCCACACAGGCAGCCGCCTTCATGCTTTATAGATGTGTCGTGCATCTCTTTCGGCCCTCCATATGGTTTGCGCAGGCACTCGGCGATACTCTGCCGAGGCAACTATCTGTAAGATTTCATGGCAGTTGTGTGTCGCCCAAGCCCGTCGAATGACCTGCTGGGCATTGACATCATTCCATAGCGTTTGATTTCATGCGAGTCATTATTTCTCGCCATTGGTAAGTTATTCTTACATATGTCCTGGTCCAATCTTCCATCACTCAATAGCCTTCGAGCCTTTGCTGCCGTCGCCGAAACCGGCAGCTATTCGCAGGCTGGCACCCTGCTGCATGTCACCCACGCAGCGATCAGCCAGCAGGTGAGGGCCTTGGAAGAACGATTGAGTATCCCTCTCATCGTGAGGGAGGGACGGGGTATCAGGCTTACCGCGGAAGGCCTGGCGTTGGCGCGGGATCTCGATTCGGGCTTTACCACCATTAAGCGCGGCATCGAAGCATTGGTGGAGTCCAGTACAAGGCAACCGGTCCAACTGTCCACGTCCCCGGCATTCGCCATGGAATGGCTGATGCCGCGAATACAGGACTTTCAGAACCAGTATCCAGATATTCCCCTGATGCTGAATCCAACGTCGAAGGTGGTGGATTTGAAGCCGGGGGGCTTCGATCTGGCGATACGCTACAGAGATAAGCGCAAGTCGGACACGCCGGTTACCGCCGTTCTCACAAGCGATATGATTGTTATTGGCGCACCGTCGCTTGTCGACGGGCGTAAGATGGACGAACCTGCGACGCTCATGGAAATGCCGTGGCTCCAGGAACTGGGCACCAATGAAGTTGCTGACTGGTTCGGATATCGGGGCGTGAAGCTGGAACGGCCACTGATGACTCATCAGATGCCCGGAAATCTCATCATGCAGGCCGTGCGGCGTGGTGACGGAATCACATATACCGCACGCGCCTTTTTCGAGTCAGAGATTCAATCCGGGCAAATGAAGGTGTTGTTCTCGGAGCCCGCATTCGGGACGTACTACATCGTTACGAGCCCCGGTCCTCTGAGAGCATCTGTGAGAGCTGTCGTGAACTGGTTGAAGCAACAGTCGAACGACGATTCATCCGTTGACTAGGCAGACTGTCGTCGCACTGCAGGTCTAACATGGGAAGCCGTCATGGATCTCTTCTTCATCCTACTCGTTCTTCTCGTAGCCACGCGGACGTTTGGTGAGGTAGCCGAACGGCTGGGTCAGCCGTCCCTGGTGGGAGAGCTGATCGCCGGCATCGTGCTTGGCACTGTCGCGGCGCAGTACACTGATTCGTTTCCCCAGATTGCCGGGCTCGGCCAGAGTCCCGTATTCGACACCATCACCGACTTGGGCATGTTCTTCATCATGCTGTTCGCCGGCGTGGAGCTGCAACCGAACCGGCTCATCGAGTACTCCCGAGGGGCCTTCGCGGTGGCGGTCATGGGTATGATTTTGCCGATGGGATTGGGCATCGGCTTGGGTTGGGCCTTTCTCCCCGCGTCCGACGCATTCTTCGCTCAAACTCTCTTCCTGGGCACGGCCCTCGCCATAACCGCGGTGCCGGCGACGGTGCGCATTCTCATGGATCTCGGCAGGCTCGAGTCGCGGTCCGGCCAGATCATCGTCTCGGCGGCGGTCTTCGATGACATCCTGAGCCTGATCCTGCTTGCCTGGCTCACCGCGATGATCGGGGCCGATCCAGCCAGCGGCTTCGCGTTCGGCCCGCTCGCACTCAAGGTCCTCGCCTTCTTCGCTATCACCATCACTATCGGCGTGTTCGTATTTCCCTTCGGCGGCCGCTTCATGCGTGGCATCAAGCAAAGGGAGTTCGAGTTCAGCGCGCTCCTGGTCGCGGCACTCGCGTTCTCGGTCCTCGCCGAGCTCCTCGAACTGCACTTCATTGTCGGCGCTTTCATGGCCGGACTGTTCTTCGGTCGCAAGACAATCGACGAACCCGCGTACGACGACGTACGCAGCAAGACCTCCGCAATGACCTTCGGCTTCCTCGCGCCGATCTTCTTCGCCTCGGTGGGGCTGAACCTGGACTTCTCGGCCGTGCTCGTGGTTCCCGCTTTTGTCGCCTGGCTGTTACTCGCTGCTTTCGTAGGCAAGTTCATCGGCGCAGGGATAGCCGCGCGCGCCATCGGACTCACTCGGCCTGAGGCCGCGGCAGTCGGGGCAGGAATGAGTGCTAGAGGTGCCGTCGAGCTCGTCATCGCCGACATCGCACTCGAGGCGGGGCTGTTCGAGGTCATGCCGGGGAGCGCGCCCGTAGTCGAGCACATATTCTCGGCGGTAGTGATCATGGCGGTGCTGACGACGCTCGTCACGCCGGTACTACTGAAGCGCATTTATGCGGGCATCCCCCCGTGATCGGAACCCGCCTCGCAGGTGCCGGCGCAGGTAGCGCAAAAAGAAAGCCCCTCGTAGAGGGGCTTTCCCGACTCTGGCGCCAATTTCTCGTCTGTATCACTCGGCGGTGGGATGGGTGCCTGCTCAACGAGTGCGCTCGTGGTCAGAGGACCAAGCTGTCGCTTAAGAGTTAGTGTTATTGGCTTGTTATGGCTACTTGAACGCGGCGTCTGTCTCCGACTTGTAGACTTTGAGATTGTACTGATTGCCATAGAGGACCGTGCTCCAATGGCGCGTCAGACTCGCCTGGTGTACCGCTTCACGGATCTCCTCCTCGCTCGCGCCGGCTGCTTTGGCTGCTTTTGCATGGTAATAAACGCAATACTGACAAGGAATCTGCGCCGCAACCGCAAGTCCGATCAGCTCGCGGATCTTCGATGGAAGCGCAGTATTCTTGTTGAGGTCCGTGCTCTTCATCATGGCCCATCCGGCGGCCCTTGCGCTTTCTGGATACACCTGCATTTCGGCTGGCACGCCGCCAAACATCTTTTTCATTTCGGCCAAGGCTGCTTCGGAAGAGGTGGGATCTGCAGCTCCGGCGGTGCCGGAAGCAAAGATTGATCCGCATACAGCTACAGTGACCAAAATGGACATGGCTAAAGACTGTTGCATTCGTCTGGCAATGTTACTGGTAGTCATGATTACTTCCTCCCATTTGGGCGTCGAGGAGGCAACCATCCCATCGAGAAGTAGACTCCTATCGATCACCGATGTCCACAAATGGTGCGGGGTGCATTAACACCGTTCATGGCGTGATAACATCGGCTATCGTCCCCCTACCACATCGCTGTACTCGCGCGAACAGTGGCTTGCTCGAAATATCTGGTCGCATCTCTTCTTGCCGTCATGACCTCTGTGTCGGCTGGCGAGTTACTGCTGCCCGGATCTACGTTCCGAGATTGCGGCGTCTGTCCGGAAATGGTTGTCATACCAGCCGGCACAATCGATATTGGAGCGCCGTATTCTGAAGGTGGAGATGATGAGGCGCCGATCCATGGTGTTGCGCTCTCACGGGCTCTTGCTGTCGGCAGGTACGAGATCACGAGATTCGAATTTGCCATGTTCGTGGTAGCAGCGGAGCACAGTGTCGATTTCTCGTGTCAATACCTGGCGGAGATAGGATGGGAGCAAGGCGTTTCATGGCGCCAACCGGGTTTCCCGCAGACGAATCGCGACCCTGTAGTGTGCGTGAATTGGCACGACGCGAAAGCGTATACCGAATGGCTGTCCGAGAAGACCGGGCAGAATTACCGACTGCCGAGT
The DNA here is from genome assembly GCA_009937425.1 of Gammaproteobacteria bacterium. Lineage (GTDB taxonomy): Bacteria > Pseudomonadota > Gammaproteobacteria > HK1 > HK1 > JAABYT01. The sequence continues at coordinate 5,217 of JAACFO010000103.1, read as the reverse complement.
GAGGCTGAGTGGGAATATGCAGCGCGAGGGGGAAGCGACGCACGGTATTTTTTCGGAAACTCAGTGGACATGCTCTGCAAATACGGCAACGGTGTTGACGCCAGTTCAGATTTTAAATGGCGGAATAAGAAATGCCGAGACGGATACGGAGCCCGTACCGCTCCCGTTGGCAGTTTTCTTCCCAACGATTTCGGCTTGTACGACACCATCGGGAACGTGTGGGAATGGGTAGAGGATTGCTGGAATGACAATTACGTTGGCGCGCCATCGGACGGTGCCAGCTGGGACACGGGGGATTGTAGTAATCGTGGAACTCGCGGTGGCTCCTGGTTGAACGATCCACGGTTCTTGCGTACAGCACACCGAAACAGGCTTTTTCGCTTATACAGAAAGTACAACACCGGGTTTCGCGTCGTAAGGGAGATCACTGACAAACGACATACGGACTAAGGCGACACAATCGGGACTCGTCGCCGAGAATTGATGGCGGAGAGGGAGGGATTCAAACTCACCTCTTACGCGCCATACCCTCCCCCGCCCGGTGTCTCGATCACGAACACATCCCCGGCATCCATCTCGACCTGGGCACCGCCGGCGAGCTCTTCCGTGGTCCCGTCGGTATGCTCGACGGCGTTGCGTCCAATGCGGCCCGGTTGACCCCCGGCCATGCCATATGTAGGCACCTTGCGGTGGCTGGAAATGATGCTCGCGGTCATGGGCTCCAGGAAGCGCACCCGCCGAACGACACCGTCGCCTCCGGGGTGGGCGCCGGCTCCGCCGCTGCCACGGCGGATCGAGAAACGCTCGAGCAACACTGGGAAGCGCCACTCCAGCACCTCCGGATCTGTGAGCCGCGTATTGGTCATGTGCACGTGGGTCGCGCTCGCGCCGTCGTAATCGCGCCCGCCGCCGGACCCACCCGCGATGGTCTCGTAGTATTGGTACTGTGCGTTGCCGAAGGTGAAGTTGTTGGCCGATCCCTGGGATGCACCCGCGACGCCGAGCGCGCCCAGCAGTACGTCGGTCACCAGTTGCGAGGTCTCGACGTTGCCCCCGACGACCGCCGCCGGGTAACGGGGGTTCAGCATGCTCTCCTCGGGCACGATGATCTCGAGGGGTGCGAGGCAGCCCTCGTTCAGCGGGATGTCGGCGTCGACCAGGCAGCGGAACACGTACAGTACCGCCGCCATCGTGACTGCGCGAGGCGCATTGTAGTTTGACTCGAGCTGCGCGGACGTGCCCGTGAAATCGAGGCGCGCGCTGCGCCGCTCATGGTCCACCGTTATCGTGACCCGAACGACCGCACCGTCGTCGGTGGCGTAACTGAATTCACCGGGAACCAGGGTGTGCAGCAACCTGCGCACGCTCTCCTCCGCATTGTCTCGCACGTGCCGCATGTACGCGTGCACCACGTCGAGACCGAACTCCTCGACCATCCCCATCAGCCCGGCGATCCCCATCCGGTTCGCCGCGACCTGGGCCTTCAGGTCGGCGATGTTCATCTGCGGGTTGCGCGCCGGGTAGTCGTTGTCGGTTAACAGTGCGAGGGTCTCGGCCTCGCGAAGATGTCCGGCTTCGACCAGGAGAAAGTCGTCGATGAGTACGCCCTCTTCCTCGACGGTATGGCTGTGGGGCGGCATCGAGCCGGGGGTGATACCGCCGATATCCGCATGGTGCCCACGGGATGCGACGTAAAACAGGATCGCGTCACCGTCGCCGAATACCGGCGTGATCACTGTGACGTCGGGCAGGTGGGTGCCGCCGTTGTACGGGGCGTTCAGCATGTACGCATCGCCACGGCGCATGCTGCCGGTCCGGCTCGCGATGATGCTCTTTACGCTCTCGCCCATGGAGCCGAGATGCACCGGGATGTGCGGCGCGTTGGCGACGAGATTCCCGGTCCCGTCGAACACCGCGCAGGAGAAGTCGAGCCGCTCCTTGATGTTGACCGATGAGGCGGTGTTCTGGAGTGCCGCGCCCATCTGCTCGGCGATGGACATGAACAGGCTGTTGAAGATCTCGAGCATGACTGGATCCACATCGGTGCCGACGGCGCGTGCGCTCGCCCGCGGTATCGTGCGCTCGAGAAGCAGATGCCCACGCTCGCTCATGCGCGCGGACCAACCCGGTTCCAGCACGGTGGTAGAGGTGGATTCGACGACCACCGCGGGTCCGGAGATGCGATTTCCGGGCGCGAGTCCGGCGCGCTCGTAAAACGCGGTTTCGTGGCTCGTGCCGCCGAACACGACCTGGTGGCGTGCGACCGGGTGAGGCTCGGCGCCGTCACCGGGATTCGGGATCGGTGGATCCTCGGCGGTGTCGGTAGCACCGATGACCTCGACGGCGAGTGCCTCGACGATGTGACACTTGTCCTCGGAGATGAAACCGAATCGCCCGCGGTGGACGTCCTCGAATGCCGTGACGATGGCATCGAGACTACCGAAATCCACCTCCAGCGGAGTGTCGGTGCCCTCGTAACGCACCCGGATCTTGCGCACGCACCGTATCAGCGCATCCTCCACTCCCTGCTCGCGCATCTCGCGCCGGCCATCGGTTTCGAGCGCATCGAGGGTGTGCGCGAGGGCGGCCATGTCGTTCTCGGAGAGCTGCGCCTCCACCGCCGCTTCCCGGATCACGCGCAGATCGGCGAGCCCCATACCGTAGGCCGACAGCACACCCGCATACGGGTGGACCAGAACGCTTTTGATTGCAAGCGCATCGGCCACCAGGCACGCGTGCTGCCCGGCCGCGGCGCCGAAACAGTTCAGCGTATAGCGCGTTATGTCGTGGCCACGCTGGATGGATATCTTCTTGATTGCGTTCGCCATGTTCTCGATGGCGATCTGCAGAAAGCCCTCGGCAACCTGCTCCGGTGTCCGGTCGTCTCCGGTGGCGGTCGCGATCTCGCCGGCGAGGACTGTGAACCGATCACGCACGCATCCGGCATCCAGCGGCTGGTCGCCGTTCTCGCCGAATACGTTCGGGAAAAACGCCGGATCGAGTTTGCCGAGCATCACGTTGCAGTCGGTCACCGTGAGAGGACCGCCGCGCCGATAACACGCCGGTCCCGGATCCGCGCCCGCGGAGTCCGGTCCCACCCGGTAACGGCTGCCGTCGAAGTGCAGAATGGATCCACCGCCGGCTGCGACCGTGTGGATGCGCATCATCGGCGCACGCATGCGAACGCCGGCAACCTCGGTCTCGAAGGCGCGCTCGTACTCGCCCGCGTAGTGAGACACGTCGGTAGACGTGCCGCCCATGTCGAAACCGATGATGCGATCGATGCCGAGACTGGCGGCGGTGCGCACCGCACCGACGACCCCTCCGGCCGGACCCGAGAGGATGCTGTCCTTGCCCTGGAACATTCGTGCATCCACCAGCCCGCCATTGGATTGCATGAACATCAATCGCGCGTCCTCGAGATCCGTCGCGACCCGATCCACGTACCGGCGCAGGATGGGCGACAGATACGCGTCCACGACGGTAGTGTCGCCGCGCCCGACGAGCTTCATCAGGGGGCTGACCTGGTGGGAGATCGAGACCTGTGTGAATCCGATCTCCCGCGCGATGTCGGCGACCACCGTTTCGTGATCGTGGTAACGGTAGCCGTGGATGAACGCGATGGCGCACGCACGGATGCCTTCCGCGTGGGCCTGCGCCAGCGCGCCGCGCGCGCCGTCCGCGTCCAGCGGCTCGAGCTCGAGCCCGTCAGCCCGGTAACGACCTCCGATCTCGACGACGCGCTCGTAGAGCAACTCGGGCAGCTTGATGTCCAGCTCGAACAACTGCGGCCGGGTCTGGTTGCCGATGCGCAGCGCGTCGGCGAATCCCCGGGTCACCAGCAGGATGACACGCTCGCCCTTGCGCTCGAGCAGCGCGTTGGTCGCAACCGTGGTGCCCATCTTCACGCACAGCACCTGCTCGGCCGGGATGGCGGCGTCCGGCGCGACCCCCATCAGATCCCGGATCCCCTGCAGGGCCGCGTCCGGGTAACGCTCCGGCGCCTCCGACAGCAGCTTATGGGTGTGATAGCCGCCCTCGGGATCCCGCGCGACCACGTCCGTGAACGTGCCGCCACGGTCGATCCAGAACTGCCATTGAGACATAGGGGCCTCCCTCGCCGAGAATCGTTGCGAGCCACACGACACCGACGAAGCCTTTCCCCGGCAGGGAGGATGGTCTGCGCGTGACCCACGAGTTGTAACGAGTATACTCGACAGGTTGTTACCATCTTCGAGCGATTACCCGATGTCCCACCATGTTTTCCGTTACGGCGGCGATTTTGCCGATCTCCTCATCCACCGGGCCGAAGGCGCGAGCATGTACGGACCCGACGGGCGAGAGGTACTCGATTTCACGTCGGGCCAGATGAGCGGCATCCTCGGGCACTCACACCCAGAGATCGTAGCGACCGTGCGCGATGCCATCGGAGAGCTCGATCACGTCCACAGCAGCCTGCTGTCCGAGCCCGTCCTGCAGCTCACCGAGGCGCTCGCCGACATCCTGCCTGAGTCGCTTTCCAAGGTGCTTCCACTCAGCACCGGTGGTGAATCCAACGAGGCGGCGTTACGGATGGCGAAGATGACCACCGGTGGCTTCGAGGTGGTGGCATTCGATCGTTCCTGGCACGGCGTGACCGGCGGCGCCGGGTCCAGCACTTTCAACGGTGCGAGGCAAGGCTACGGCCCAACCTTGCCTGGCGTGTTCGCGCTGCCGACGCCCGACGCCTACCGATCTCCGTTCGCAAGCAATGGTCGTTACGATTGGCAGGACGAGCTCGACTTCGGATTTCAGATGCTGGACCGACAATCGGTGGGGCGCTTCGCAGCGGTCATGGCCGAACCGATCCTGAGCTCGGCCGGCATCATCGAGCTGCCGCCCGGCTACCTCAAGGCGCTGAAGATTAAGTGCACCGAGCGCGGCATGCTGCTGATCCTCGATGAGGCGCAGACCGGTCTCGGCCGCACCGGGGATCTCTTTGCGTTCGAGCACGAAGGCGTCGTTCCCGACATTCTGACCTTGTCGAAGACCCTCGGTGCGGGTCTGCCTCTTTCGGCGACGATTACGTCGGCTGAGATCGAGCAGCAGTGTTACGAGCGGGGCTATATTTTCTACACGACCCACGCGGCCGATCCACTACCCGCGTCCGTCGGTGCCAAGGTCGTCGAGATCATCGTCCGGGACGCCCTCGCGGAGCGCGCACGGGAACTCGGCGCC
>JAACFO010000261.1 GCA_009937425.1 Gammaproteobacteria bacterium | reverse complement strand
GGTATGGGGCCGTAGCTCAGCTGGGAGAGCGCCGCGTTCGCAATGCGGAGGTCGGGAGTTCGATCCTCCTCGGCTCCACCAACCAAATCATCGACAGCGTCATGATGCGTGATGGCGGATAATCTCAACATCATGGACGCTGGAAAACTGGTCGCTTGCTGCGTCGCGTTGGCATTCTCTGTCTGCAGCGCCTCTTTCGCGCAGGAAGCGGAACAAGTCGAGGCCACGAGACGGGTTTGGGGCTTGATTCCAGTCGTACGCAATAATCCATGCACAGAACGCTACCGGCAACTGGCCGTGTCGCCTCCGCTGCAGGGAACGAGCCATGGCGACGAAGGTTATCCGTGGCGCGTCCTGTACGGGTACTGCGTCGCGCAAAACGGGCGGCTAACGCTGCATCAGGACTGGGTTGTCTCTTACTTTGATGCAACCGCACAGGGCGACGCACAGGGTGGCGAAGGGGTCTCGATCGGCACTGACATTGGCTTCCAGTGGCGCCACAAACAGGGGGCCTCGCTTACCCCCTATTACGAGTTGGGTGGCGGAATACAGTATGCGGCGGGCACGGCATTTCCGGCGCATGGCAGTCGATGGATGTTCACGGTCAATATTGGCGTTGGCGTGCTGGTTCCTCTGACACCGACATTGCAATTCAACACGGCGATTCGCTACCTGCATATTTCGAACGCCCGATTGTTTCCTGACAACGCGGGCTATGATGCTTTCCATATGGTCATCGGCGTACGCTGGTGAGCCGAAGCGGCTAGTCGCCGCTGCGGGCTGTTTCGCTATGGCACCTGAAAAGGGGACGCCGGGTGAACTTTACTTCCGCGCGGCCCGCGCCTGCTTGTTCTGGTATTGCTTAATCAGACGCCGGGCATCGCGAAGCCAACAACAACTGTCGCAGGCGCAACGTCGCAAGCTGTGATTTTCGCGGGACAAATAGGCATCGACATAGTCGACGCTGAACTCGAACGTGGCAACGAGCGCATCCATCGGCTGGTCCACCAGGGCGCTGAACTCATCATTACGATTGAGCCACTGGCATTCCAGGTCTTTCTCGCAGACCAGGCAGGATCCGTGCTCCGGATTGAAGTAGCGGTGCATCGGGCAGTCGGCGGCATCAATGTGCGCCGCCATCAGTATGCGCGGATAGGTCATCGCTTCGATGAACTTCTGTCGCATTGGGCCGCCTGGATTCCGGATCAGGCCCTGATGATAACTCAGCTTTTCACTGCTTGCTCAGCACCTGGATCGACTCCAGGGCCGCCAGGTACTCCGCTACATACTCGAGCGGCACGTCGCCGAGCTGCGCCACGAGCCAGTCACGGATGTCACTGACCGTGCGCTCGCCATCCACAAAATTCAGTGCCTCGTAAGTAAACATCCGACCGCCACCATGTGGCGTGCTGTGACCGGGAAGTTGCAGTCCGGCAAGCTTCTCCTTGCCGAGCTTGTCCTCAATATAGGAATAGCCAAACGCATGCATCGGCCCTTCGATGTCCGGGTTGCGAACGTACACCGTCTCGTCACGCGGCACGAAGATGGCCGGCACGGGCATCACGAACAACGCTTCCAGTTGCTCGAGAAATGCCATTGCCTGCGTGTGCTGTGCCTCCGTGAGCGTGGCGAAAGGCTCGACGCTGTGTACTTTCCCGCGCTCGACCGCAAAATGCACGCCGGTCGAGGCCGCTCCGTCCAGCGCGGGAAGTGCTGCACGCCGCTCGAGCAAGTGCGCACCACGCGCCAGTGCATTGCGGCGCAGCATCTCCAGCACTGCCGGCACGTCATCGTCCGACATGTTGGCCAGGAACCAGCCACTCACGGCGCCGATAAACGCGGCACGCTTTAATTTCGTTGGATCGATGTTCGCGGCCAGGTCGTAGTTGGTGTGAATATAGCGGTCCGGCCAGTCGTGCAGATACAGGCCCGGGATGCGCCAGGTGCCTTCGAAAAAGACGTCGTGGTCACTGCCCATGTCGAGACCTTCCATCTGCGCGAGCAACGGCTCCTTGCCACCTTCGGGGGCATTGAGCGGGAAATCGGCGTCCTCACCATCGGTAAAGCGTTGGGTCTGGTCATTCATAAAATGGCCGATTTCATGTCCGAGGTCCGCGATGAACGACGGCACACTGTAAGGGCCGCCCGAGATGCGAAAGACTGCCTTCGTCACGGGCCCGCCGCCCACCATGTCCATGTGAATGTTGGCCTTGATACGCGAGGGATCATCGTATTCGGCGAGGTACATGATGCTGCCTTCGATTTCCGCCGGCCACAGGAAGCGCAACGTGCGCCGTGGCCGCGGCAGGATGCCGTTTTTGATCAAGGCATTCAGCGTGCGCGCCGTCTCGAGTATGGCCATGCACCCCGAGGCGTTGTCGTTCGCGCCCGGACGCGGATGGTCAAGATGGCAGGTGTAATGAATAACGTCTTCTTTTCTGTCCGTTCCCTCGATCGCAGCGGTGACGTACTCGTAGTGTCCTTTCTCGTGGCTCGCATCAACCTTGGCGTGAAACAGGACTTCCTCCCCCGCTTCGAGTCGTTGCTGCAAATGCCGGGCTTCGCCCAGCGAAATCATGAAGCCGAAGGACTTCGTATTGGGAAAACTGTCGAGATGTCCCCAGCGGACGAGGCGATCGTCTTCTTTCCACCACGCGCTGCGTTGATTCGGCGCATACGAGATGATGCCGGCCGCGCCCTTCTCGCCCACGGCGAGTTCGACAATGGCCCCGGGCTGGCTGGACGTGAGAACGAGCTTGCCTGCCACGTCCTTGCCCTCGTAATCTACATCTGCCGTGCCGGCGCCGACATCGACGAGCGTCGTCGTGACCTCACCCGAGAGGCTGTCCTGCGCCAGCGTCAACGGCACCGAGTCCCAGTCGCCGAGTCGTCGCACGCGCCGGGTCTCGCCGTCGACTTGCTCGAGTTCCCAGAGCTCCGCGAAGCGCACGTCCCAGACGGGCCGCGACTTCTGGGTGCCGAACATCGTCTTGCCATCGGCGGCAAAGCGCAGAATTTCGACGTCGTCGAGGCCGTACAGTTTCAGCTGGTCGTGGATATGCTGTGTCGCAATCCTGAACTGGCGGCTCGCGCGCATGCGATGTTGCAGCGTGACCGTGTCGAGATTGCGTTTGGCCGCCTCACCCGAGGTTTCCTCGGCGATTTGTTGAAGTGTTTCTTCCGGTACCAGGTCGCGCAGGTCGGCATTGGCGGACAGGGTCACGAACAGCAGCAGTGCTGCCAACAAGCGTTGCATGATTACTCCTCGTTTGTTCGCGATGGGCCGCAGTAGCGGTTATTACTACTCTTGATGAGAATGACGGTTCCCGCTTGGTCGAAGGTCGCTTCCATCCAGCACGTACCAACATGTCGTCCGCCAACACCGGCGCTGCGGCGACGATCGTACCAGCGGGCGCCGCCCTGTTTTGCAGCGCTCTTGTACTCGCGGGACCACGATGGCTCGCCGTAAGCTTCGATCATTTCGTCGATATTCCTACCTATCCAGTCGGCGTACTCCTGCATTGGTGCAGCTGTACTGGTGCTGGATTTCTCGTCAGTTCCTGCGCAGGCGACGAGCGCGAGGACGAGCAATACCAGGGATACGTGTCGCATGATTCTTGACCTTTGTCGGTCGCGGCCTGGGAACGAGGACGGAGATTGTACATTGCCCGAGCGGCGAATTTGCAACGGCGAGATAGTAAGGGCAATCCGATATGTAGTGGCGAGCCCCACCCTTGTACTCTCGGGCGTGCCATGCCGTCCCACGCGAAACTCCTGCAACAGACGCTCCTCGGCGCTTGTCTGTGTTCCCTGCTCGCCGTAGGTACCACCCAACCGTTGCACGACCCGGACAACGGTGCGCTTTCCGGGACGTTCCACTTTCCCGACAGTACCGAAGGCGCCAGTATCGTACCCCGTGGCCA
>JAACFO010000102.1 GCA_009937425.1 Gammaproteobacteria bacterium | reverse complement strand
GCCTCCGAACCCATCGCACAGATTGACCCGCTCCTCGGATCTCAATTTGCGAATGTCGTGGTCGAGAAAGGCCGAACATTCCGTCTCACCAGCCAGCGCAGGCCAAATTGCAATTCCTACAGTAACGCCGCGATTGACTTGAGCACCGCCGAATCTCCAAATATTTTCTATAATCATCACACTACAATGGTCGCCGTGAAGCCGGCGTGAAGAAAAATATTCCGAGAGCCCCGCCGCTTTAGCGTGGCCTCCGGCACATTGGTAGCGTACCGGCTGTTATTAATTGCCCGGTGCGCGACAACAGGTGGAGGAGGTCATGTCAGCCATACCCGAACGCAAGGAGCCAGGCCCAGGGCAGGAATCCGTGTGGGACTATCCCAGACCACCTCGACTGGAGCAGGTGAGCGAGAAGCTTTGCGTTGTTTTCGCAGGCGAGACCATAGCCGAGACAGTCAAAGGCTATCGGGTTCTGGAGACGAGCCATCCGCCCGTTTACTACATTCCGCCGGCGGATGTCCGACGAGAATTTCTGACGCCCGCAAAGGATCAGTCTTTTTGCGAGTTCAAAGGCGTGGCGCAATACTGGACGTTGAATGTCGGCGACGCGCATTCGCATACGGCAGCCTGGAGTTATCCGGATCCGAGCCCTGGATTTCGCGCGATAAAGGATTTTCTCGCCTTCTATGCTTCGCGGGTCGATAGTTGCAGGGTGGGAGACGACCAGGCCCAGGCCCAGGTCGGTGACTTCTACGGGGGATGGATCACTAGCCGGACTGTCGGCCCCTTCAAAGGTGCCCTGGGCACACGGGGTTGGTAGGCGGATGAAGCGGAAAGAGGACGCTTTTCGACCCGCTGCGAAATCGGTATCACACAGGTCGCTTACCAATCGGAGGGATTGGCTGCGTGCATGTGCCGTTGGCGCAGTAGCGTTTGGTCTGCTATGCAGGGCACCGGGACTTCATGCCGAAGAGGATGCGGCGCTTTGGACCGCTCTTCGTTCAGGCGGACACGTTGCGCTGTTACGCCACGCCATCGCACCCGGCGCAGGCGACCCGCCACAGTTTGCGCTTCGCGATTGTGGTACACAGAGAAATCTCTCCGACGAGGGACGCGAGCAAGCGGTGCGTATCGGCGCGCGTTTTCCGGAAAACGGAATTCCGACGGCGCGGGTATTCTCGAGTCAATGGTGCCGCTGCCTCGAAACGGCAAGATTGCTCGGTTTGGGTCCGATCCAGGAGCTACCCGTCCTCAACTCCTTTTTTCGCCGCTACGAGCGTCGTGATACCCAAACGAAAGAACTCAGAGAGTGGCTGGCCGCACAGGATTTCGACGCGCCCATGGTTCTGGTTACCCATCAAGTCAACATTTCGGCTTTGACAGGCACCTATCTCGCCGAGGGCACGCTCGTGGTGATTCGTCGAACCGGAGACGGCGAGATATCGGTCGTCGGTGTTATCGACGCTGACTGAGCAGATCATGCCCGAGCACAGCACGCTGTTTTTCGAGTCCAGACGTGATGCTCTAGCCCTCGGCCTGTTTCTGATTGTGTGTATCGCGGTCTCCGGCATTGGCGGCGCCATCACCGCGACAAGCGTTGGCAGCTGGTACCAGGCCCTGGAGAAACCATCCTTCAATCCGCCTGATTGGGTGTTCGCCCCTGTTTGGACGGCTCTCTATTCGATGATGGCAATCGCTGGCTGGCGTGTGTGGCGCCGGACCCGAATCGCCGCTCGCTGGAAGGCTCTCAGCGTTTTCGCCGTGCAGCTCGCGCTCAACGTGACCTGGTCGCTGCTGTTTTTCGGACTTCAGCGAGTCGATCTGGCGCTCGCCGAGATCGTCATATTGTTTCTGGCCATCAGCGTGAACACCGTAATGTTCTGGCGGATCGACCGGTTGGCGGGCACACTTTTCGGTCCATACCTGCTGTGGGTCGCCTACGCGACGGCGCTTAACGCTGGGCTCTGGATACTCAACCGAGCCTAACGATAGAATTGCATCGCGCATACGGCGACGTCGGCATGGAAGGCCCGCCCAATCGCTACGAGCCCGATTCGCTGCAGCCGGGCGACATCCAACGGCGTCTCGAGCCGATGGGGCTTGAAGGCCTCGAAAGGAATATCAATCGTCTGCCAGTCTGCGCCAGCGGTGAAATGCGCGCGGTAGGATTGCCAGGGACGAACATTGTCCGGGGTGCGCAAGTGAAGCGAATACAGCTCGCCATTACCACGCACGATGAGGCGCAAGCCCGTGTAGCCGGACGCATCGAGGATATCGCCCAAGGGATCACCCAGGGAATCGCCACGGGGCTGCAGGTCGAGCGCCGCCTGAACGAAACCGCCGTTGTTCTCGAGACGGACATCCCCGCTCAGGCGCAGGCACGGACGGCCATCGACGACGGCATGGCTTATCGAGGCATCGGAGATCCCGCCCATGACCTGGTCGCTGACTGCGCGCCAGTGGGTGCCTCGCGTTGAGATCAGATCCGTGTTGCTAAAGTCATCGACCAGCATGTCAACATCTTGCCCTCTGGCTACGGTCGCCGGCAAGACAATCGGTTCGAGAAGCGCCGCGCAGGCAGTTTCAGGATATGTGGCGCACGATGCGTGCCATCGCCCTCGAGTGCCGGCGGCTGGTGTTTCCCGGTTCGAGCAATAGAGTGGTTGACCGTGCACGGTGAAATGCAATCAACGAAGTCGCAAAGGGCCGGACGTCGCTCGCTGGTGTTCGGTGCCAGCGGCTACATTGGTACAAATCTGGTCCCGCGTCTTGTGGCGCTCGGAGATCGGGTGCGCGCGGTTGCGCGCAACGCGAGCGTGCTGGAGTCCAGGCAATGGCAGGGTGTGGAGACGTGCGCCGCCGATGCCCTACGTCCGGAGTCGCTGCTTGCGGCGCTTTCGGGCTGTGACGTCGCCTACTATCTCGTGCATTCGATGGCCGCCGGGCGTCATTTCGGGCGTCTCGACGTGGAGGCGGCCGATAACTTCGCGGCCGCGGCCGATCGCGCGGGGCTACAGCGCATCGTGTACCTCGGGGGATTGGTGCCCGAGGCGGCCGAGTCGGAGCACCTGACCTCCCGCCGCGATACGGGTCGAGCGCTGCGCCGGGGCAGGGTGCCGGTGACGGAGGTGCGGGCCGGCATGATTATCGGGCCCGGCTCCGCCGCCTTCGAGGTCATTCGCGACCTCGTCAACCACCTGCCCATCATGGTCACGCCACGATGGGTATATTCACGCTCTCCACCCATCGCGCTCGACGATCTGCTCGAGTACTTGATCCGCATCGCCGACATCGAGGAGGCGGCGGGACAAGTCTATGACGCGGCAGGGCCGGAATCGTTGACCTACGAGCAACTGATGCGCCAGTACGGTGAGCTTGTAAACAGACGGCCTCTCATCGTGCCGGTGCCCCTGCTTTCGCCCCGGTTGTCATCGTACTGGCTGCATCTGGTCACCTCCGTACCCACCCGCGTTGCCCGAGCTCTCGTGGCGGGCCTCAGCCACGACATCGACGCCGACGACGCGGCGCTGCGCGCTCTCGTGCCGCAACCTTTGAAGACCTACCGCGAGGCGGTGGCGTCGGCATTGAAGTCCGAGCGGGAACACACGGTTGCGGCGCGCTGGGTCGAGGGGGCGCTGATGTTTCGCGGCTTCAAGCCGCAGCACGGTTATTACGCCAAGCGGGCATCGGGGAGTGCGCTCGCAAAAGCCGAGCCGGCGGATGTGTGGCGCGTGGTGTCGGCCATCGGCGGGCGCAATCGCTATTATTTCTTGAATGCACTTTGGAGCATCCGTGAGATGCTCGACTGGCTGCTGGGCGGCACGGGCCGCAAGCGCGAGCGGCGCCACCCGAGCGAGCTGCGCATCGGGGACGCCGTGGACTCCTGGCGGGTCGTGGGGCTCGAGCGCGAGCGGCGCCTGACCTTGATTATGGGCATGAAGGCACCCGGCGCGGGTGTGCTGGAGTTCGAGCTCGAAGCCATCGAGGGCGGCACGCGGCTAACGGCCACGGCCTACTGGCACCCGGCCGGAGTCTGGGGTCTGCTGTACTGGTACCTGCTCGCGCCGTTCCATGGGCTGATCTTCCGTGGTATGACCCGTGAAATCGCGCGCCGCGCCGAGCGGGCCGCCGTCGATGCGGCTCCTGCACCAGGTAAGAAGGGCGCGACCTGAGGGAGCCTTCCGCGCTATCGGACTCGCTGTACTTCGAAGAATCTCACAATCACTTCCGATGCGCTGAAATCGAGGCTCATCTTTCCGATCCGGCGTTCCCGAAAGTACTGATAGCCGCGAGGCCATGTATGACCGCCATTCTCTATCAGCAATAGCACGACTGGATTGCTGCACCCCTGATAACGATGCTCGCTCGTCGATGTTCCGTCGCGAATCGTATCCGGGATTTTTTCCACCAGAGGCGTTCCCCGGCATCCGTTTCTGCCGGCCCAACCCTTCATCGTGTCGGAGACGCTTGCCTTGGCGCCCGGGTTTGCGTCGAGGCACGATATCGCTCCGCCCAGATAATGCCAGCAGGGATCGGCATCTCCGTGGATCTGCATGACGGCGGTCGATGCAGCACAGGCCGCGACGGCGGCGTGTTGGTTGGCGCCGCCGACCGCGGCAATCCCCGCCACGCGCCCGGGCAGCTCACAGGCCAGCCGGTGGGACATTGCCGCGCCGTTGGACATTCCGGTCAGGAAGACCGCCGAGGTGTCGATTTGAAAGCTCGAGCCGATGTCGTCCAGCGTGGCATTGAAATAAGCCACGTCGTCGATCTTGTCGATGCAGGCTCGGCCACTCACACACTGAAAACCGTCTTTTCCTCCGCCCGCGTTCCAGGTGCGCAAGTTGCGAAAGACTCGCGCCCCCGTGCCGTTGGGATAAGCCACGGCGAAATCCGCACGATCCGCAATAGCATTCATGCAGCCGGGATCGTCGAGGTCACCGCCCAGACAGGAATGCTTTCGTTGCGCACCCTTGTTTCCCCCGCCGCCATGGATCGCGACGATCAGTGAGACGAGCTCGAGCTCGCCATAGGCAGATGGTAGAAACAGATCATAGGAGCGCCCGGGCCAGCCGGGCACATCGCGTTGCGTCTGCAGCGGCGACGCGCTGACGGCCGCTGTGGGCAGACTCGCAATTACCATCAGAAAGACCGCGGCCCATTTCATGGCTTCATATGATCCAACCGATAGTCTGGTAGATCAAATGGAACCTCGAGCAGCGAATCGTCGCCGCGCCTCATCAGGGCGGAATAGGCTATGAGGGAATCGCCGCGCGTTGCGCTCCAAGCATGTAATTGACGGGCATGTTCCGTGTCAAAGAGAAACGGAGCGTCAACGGATTCATCTTCACGCCAACACGTGACGCAAGCGCTTCCGCCGGCGTGAAGATGAATCCGAGTTTCTTTAGAAAAGATCGTCGATGGACGACAGCAACTCGCGCGCCTGTTTTTGAAAATATACATTCCACGGATAAGTGTCGCCCGTGGGTCGGTGTGGATCCTGGGCGAGGACCCATTCCAAATCTTTCTTGAATCCTTGCCGGTTCTTTTGGTAGACGTAGAAATATTTCGCGCGCCCCCAGGGAACAAGCAGCCTCTTGGGACCTGCTGACTCTGCCTTCTGGAGGTATTCGGCCGATTTATCAAGGCTTCCCCCAACGGCATCAGGAAGGGCGAGATAGTAGATCCCAAAATTGAAGTAATTCGCTCCCCCTTTCCAATCCGGAGAAACCACCTCTAGATTGTCCATGATAATCCTGTTGCGCGTAATCCATTTGCTGTTGAATATCTTGAATGTATCGGGAATGCATTCTTTGAAATAGTAAAAAACTGCTGTACTCCACCAGCCCATGCCGTCCGCTTCGTTTCTCGTCAGTACCTCGCTCGCGTCCCACACGGTTTGCCCAGCATCGACACGTCGTTTGAATTCGCTGCTGAGGTACATGATTCTTTCGCTGTATGCGATCGACTTTCTGAACTGCTGTTTCTTTTCTTTCACATCTTCAGAATAGGCTGCGCCCATCAGCATATGGTATTGAGCAAGATCGGACAGGGTTTGCTTATGCTCGGGGTCGATCTTCAAGATAGTTCCATAAGTCTCCATAAGAATCGACAACTGTTCTCGAGTGCCTGCGGCCTGTCTTTGTTCCTCTGCCTTGGTCAGTAACGCGTTCAAATCGCCCTGTCGCGAGGGCGCCCTGGTTTCAGTCGATGTGGGTTCCAGCGACAAACACGCCGAGCAGAGCAGGCCGGCGAACGTCAGGAAAAACACGAGCATCATTCTCAACATGGCGACCCCCAGGATATTATCTTCGAACGTGGTCCTTTCTTACGGTACTGTCAACTTAACGCAGAACTTCTTGTATTTGTCGTGAAACGAGCATGTACCGAAACTAACAACCAATGACTTAGAGACACCCGCGTGCCCTAAAAACGCCCTCAAATCGGTTAAGTTGACAATACGCTGTTCCAGAATGGAGCGTGACCGGGAAACCGTGTTTCGATTCGCGCGCCTCGTGCAGTGCCATGAATTGACTGACCGTCCAGACTACGAATCCTACTGAGGAGTGACAGATTTCCGCCATAAGGCCCATTTTCGGGGGAAATCCCACGGGATTCACGCACTGCGGTCGGAAATGCCAGCGGCGAGTTTCCGGGAATCCACGGATCTGTGGTCCCTTGCCACTTACACATTCCTACCACCTCAGGACCATAGCCTTCTAACTTCTTGATTTACCGAGAAGTTTCGTGCTGATCCATAAGCCACATAAGCTTATGGATCAGTACAGGACGCAGACAATTTTATTGCTCTCCTACCCTGCGATTTTCCCTTGATTGCGGCTGACGAATGTACCGCTACATACGGCTGTTAAACGGCTTTCAGTATTATGGGTCTACCAAGGAACATTTTTTGTTTCGCTGTTCCCAGAATCGAAATTCTCTTAAGGTGTCCGTATTCGAATCCTGTAAACACGCCGTCTACCACCTGAAGGATTACCCCATACCAGTATCCGTACCAGGGTCCGCCACCCAACCGGAAACCCACATCTCTCGCGGGCATCGCCGCTGCTAAATGAGCCCCCGCCACTCATGGATCAGTAGGATGCTGCCTTTGGCCTGGCCCTGAGGTTGGGCGAGTGCGGCCTTGACGGTTGTGCCATCGGCAAGCTTGGCCTCGACCTCCTGTAATCCCGCGGAAACTGCGGCGGCGAGTCGGGGATTGGCGAGGACAGTAGCTAGTGGAAGCGAGGTTAATCCCTTGAGAAATCGTCGGCGGTCGGACATGGCTTCTCCTCCTGAGATTCTGCGGAATTATCGTGGAAATTCGAGGTATGACCCTTACAGAATTCTACCAGCAGATTTCCCGGAGACTAAGGCATCAGTTCGGGACGGGAGATCGCGATGTTTGGTGAGCGGGGAGCTATTTCTAGTAGCGAACCTGTCACAGAAAATCCGATTAAAGCACAGTGCAGCAACTCTCCGCCGAATTGGACACCTTGCGGGGGAAAGGTCAACTCGGCCAAACTAAGCCCAAGAGTAAATGCCCGGGCAAGTGACGCTCCGGTCATTGTGAAATCAAGGGGCAAATTTTGAGCTTGCATCCCACGATGTCTCGAATCTCATTCGCTCCAGCCGTCGCACAGCAAGACCGGCGGTCCTTCCGATGCCCAGCGAGAGAGTTCGTGACGCACCGGCAGAACCGGTGTGCGCCTCGGGACAGACAACCCTACATGTCGCCGCACAAGGCGAAGGCGTAATTGTCAGATCGCGCAAGGAGAGACCTCGATGGTGTTGAAAGAGCATAGCCAATTCCGAGTAATCTGGGACCTTACGATGGTCGTGCTCATACTGGTTACCTGCGCCTTGGTTCCTTACCAGCTTGCATTCCAGCACGAGGTGGACGTGCTCGGCTCGATAGTCATCTATTGCCTCGACTTCGTCTTTCTTGCCGACATCGTTCTCAATTTTCGGACCACATACCGGCAACACGGCACCGAGATAGAGGACCGAGTGATGATTCGTAGGCATTACTTACGCACGATGTTTCCGATAGATTTGCTCGCAACTGTACCGCTCGATCTGTTATTTCTGCCGTGGGCGAGTTCAGACACTGCAGCGGTCTCCGTGGTTCTGCTTTTCCGTATGCTTCGGCTGCTCCGGGTTGTCAGGTTGTTCGTAATTTTTTCCCGATGGATGCGACAGAGCTCCACGAATACCGGTCTTCTAAGGATTGCCAGGCTTACCACGATTATCGTGCTACTCATTCACTGGATTTCATGTGCTTGGTTTCTGGTGCCGTTCATGGAGCAGTTTCCGGCGGACTCATGGGTGGCGGCGCAGTCTCTCGAGACCGCACCTGCCGGCACTCAATATGTTCGTTCCTTATATTGGACCGTGGTGACCATGACCACGGTCGGCTACGGGGACATCACACCCGCTCGCAATGTCGAGTATGTATTCGCCATCCTTGTGATACTCGCAGGCGCTTCCCTCTATGCGTACATCATCGGCAACATCGCATCGCTGCTCAGCAACCTCGACGCCGCCAAGGTGGCTTTCTGGAACCGCGCCGACGCGGTCAACCAGTACCTGCGAAGCCGCCAAGTTCCCAATGCGCTCAACGAGCACATCCGGGGCTACTATGAGTATTTGTGGGCTCGCCATCATGGTCTGGCAGACAAAGATATGTTTGTAGAGTTGCCGGAGTCCGTCCGTATTGATCTTCTTCATCACCTCACGGGCGATCTGTTAAAGGATTTTGAGCTGTTCAGAGAGGCACCTCAGGAAATCAGAAACGCATTGCTCCTGGCTCTCGAGCCGAGAGCATTCGCACCTGGGGATTACCTGTTGCGCGAAGGCGAGCTCGGAGCTGAAATCTTTTTCCTGAGTCGCGGAACGGGCGAAATTCGCTCCAACCGAGGCGGCCAAAGTCACGGAATCGTAACTGCTGGCGACTACTTCGGGGATTTATCAATGTTGCTGGGGGAGAGGCGAACCGGCTCTGTTATTGCCACGTCCTATTGTGACACGTTCGTGTTG
This sequence comes from Gammaproteobacteria bacterium, assembly GCA_009937425.1. Taxonomy (GTDB): domain Bacteria; phylum Pseudomonadota; class Gammaproteobacteria; order HK1; family HK1; genus JAABYT01. The sequence continues at coordinate 5,907 of JAACFO010000102.1, read as the reverse complement.
ACCAGAGAGGACTTCGATCGAATTCGGTCAACTCATCCGGAGTTTCGCGATGTGTTCATCCAGTCGGCGTCACTGAGAGCCGGCCGCTCAGCCGATTTGTTGCTGGACGACGTGCTGCTGTAGCTCGCCCCGAGCAGCCCCAGCTCTGGTGGGAAGGAGCAGACAAACTTCATCGGCGCTGACACAACACCACTCATGGATCAGAAGTATGCTGCCGTTGGCCTGACCCTGAGGTGTAGCCAGTGCGGCCTTGATGGTCCTGCCATCGGCGAACGGGGTTCGGATAAGCCGAACTCGGATTCTTCTCTCACGTGGCCAGCGTTCGTGCGGTGAAGAGTTGGATTGATCTCCATCAAGTCAAAATAGCCAAATGTATGTAATACATAACGTTGCATGGTCTTAGGGCTACAGGAGGATGGTGAAGCCCACGACGGCCGGGTGGAGTGCTCGAAAAACTCAAATAATTCGTCCATGTGACTGGTCAATCCAGGTCGTCTGTTTGTCATCAGCTGCTCATTGAAACGCCCAGGCGACAGATAAGCGGCAATGCAAACAGTAGGAGATAGCGATACATGGACCACTGAATCGGCTCAATCATCGCTCAAGCGCACTAACTCGATGAACGAAAGCGAGGCGCTTGAGGGATTCTAACACTCAGGCGCAGGGTGCCGGATGCGCGACATAAAGAATACGGTCCAGGTGTGACCCGCCGTCGCCCGATTAAACGAGGCGTGACAGGACATGAAAAACAACCCGAGGAAGCTTGGAGCAACCGAACCCAGCGAACAATCCATTGTTCTATGCCGATCCCAGGCGAGCGAGGACACAAGGGTACAGGTTATAAAGGACACCTTGGACGAATCTAGAACCTTGCTTTTCATGTCTGTGGACATTGTCAATTCCACGGCATTCAAGGAAAGCGCAGATCAAGTTGGCAGCGGTCACATCTGGCTGGGTCTATTCGAGGAGTTTTTCAGGAAGTTTCCGCTGGTGCTGATGGGTAAGGTGGCCCTCTGTTTAGACGAGAAAGCCCGCGTGCCGGAGATATCTCTGTGGCGAATCGCCGGTGATGAAATGGTGTTTATCGCGAAACCGGAATCCGATCAGCAGACGTTGTTCTTGTTTCAGGCCCTACACCAGACTTTCACGTACTATCACGAAAAACTCAAAAAAGAACATGGATTGGGTTTAAAAGCGTGCTGCTGGTCAGCAGATTTCCCGCAGCGAAATATCTCTGTTCGAGTTCCCGAGATTGCATCGCGGGGTGACGGCATCGAGGAAGCTTACGTGGAATATCTTGGTCCCGATGTCGATTTGGGTTTTCGAATCGCCAAGCACGTACACGGGGGAGAAGCCATTGTCTCCATGAAGCTAGCTGAGTCGCTGGCGAAGGCCAGTGATCTGCGCGGTATTTCGTTCCGATTCGCGGGCAGCGCGGTGCTGAAAGGGGTCAACTTGGGGACACCCTATCCATTGATCACGGCAAATTTTACCAATGCGGCGGATGATCACTCCGCCGATTCAGGCCGCCAATATTCCGTGACGTCGGGTTCCATCGGACTGTCCCCACAAGAAGTCGTCGAAATGGCGCAGCAGTCGGAACAACACGGAGGAGTTTCGCTTGTGTCTGCCAGTTCACCTGATGGATAGATAAACTTGTCCGGCCGGATCAATCTGCTTTTCTAGCTGCTTTCAGTGTGCAGCGGCAGCGCCGCTTTGGCCAATTGCGCCGCGTCGATGATTGACCTCGAAATCTTGCGGCTCCTAGACGGGGATTGGCGAGGACGGTGGCGAGTGGCAGTGACGTTAATCCCTTCAGAAATCGGCGGCGGTCGGACATGATTTCCCCCTCCCTTGAGGAATCGACAGGTCCGCAGGAAATGCGGGGACTGGAGCCTTACAGAATTCTACCAGCAGAATTCCCGGAGACTAATGCATCAGTTCGCGAGGGGACCATGTAATCGAGTTTCCGGCGGTCCAGGGACTCCATCATTACTACCTTCCCAAGGCAGCATGAATATTCGGGCCCCACAAGGAACAGCTTTTTCAATTCATCTTCCGAGTATGCGTTATGGGCTCATGTCGAACAGCAGTATTTCCGCATTTGACATGCCGCGCAGCGTGATGCCCGTTTCGTCGGCGAGCGCGACGCCGTCGCCTACCTGCAACGCCATTCCGTTAATTTCTGCACGGCCTCTTGCAACCTGGACCCACCCTTTGCGCCCTGTGCTAAGCTGATGCGTAGTTTCGTCGCCTTCACCAAGGCGCGTGGCGTAGAGTTCAACATCCTGGTGAATCGTGACGGAGCCGTCCCGCCCGTCCCGAGAGCCGACGAGACGCAGCTTGCCGCGCTTCTCCTCTTCGCCAAACGTCTTCTGCTCGTAGCCCGGCTTGAGCCCTTCTTTTTCCGGAAGAATCCAGATTTGAAGAAAGTGAACCACTTCGCTCTTCGATTGATTGAATTCGCTGTGCCGCACGCCAGTCCCGGCCGTCATCCGTTGCACGTCTCCCGGCCGGATGATCGACCCATTGCCCATGCTGTCCTTGTGCTCAAGCGCCCCTTCGAGCACATAGGAAATGATCTCCATGTCCCGATGACTGTGCGTGTCAAAGCCGCGGCCCGGTTGCACCCGGTCCTCATTGATTACGCGCAGTGAACCGAATCCCATGTGCTTGGGATCGTGGTAATGACCGAAGGAGAAGCTGTGCTTGCTGTTCAGCCAGTCGAAATTCGCGGCCCCGCGCTCTTCTGCATGACGAATCTCTAACATCCGTAGAACCTCTAGCGTTGTTCTCTGCCTGAATATAAGCATCACACTGCCATAGAACAAAGACAATACAATATTTCATTGGACCTTACCTAATTAGGTGATTTCAGAACGCCAACTCTGCTTACTTCCAGAAGGCGCGTACGAGGGCGGGTCGTGGTGGAATGCGCAAGAGGTCAAAGCGAGAGGGGCATTGGGCAACGAAGTGTCACGGACTACCAGCTCACCCGCTGGTCAAATTTCAGTCCAGGGTTGGGCTCGGGGAAGGTATTGTGAATGATGGGGGGTATCACCCCCAACAGAATTCTACCAGCAAAAATCCCGAAGACTAAGAGATCAGTTCGGCGAGGGGGTTCATGGAGTGAAAGGCTGCACCGCCGCAGACTGAACGGCCATTCAGTAAGTGGGTGCGCCGATCATTGTAATCGCAGCTCTTTTTTTGAGAGCCCCGACGAGTTATGGTCTGTTGACGCCGCCGTGAGCATTCGCCCGGCAAATTCACAAAGAACTAAGAAATGATGGAGACATGGAAATGGGCTTTCACAGAATGGCAACCCTAGCATTGGCTGTAACCCTTACCGGGGCAATTCTGGCCAGTCCAGCATTTGGAGCGGAGATCGTCCACGACGCCGAGCACTACATCCTCAAGGCCCAAAACGGTGATCGCTGGGCAGCCGAGGATAAAGAGCTCGACGCAAAGCTGGCTGCACTGCACGAGAAATACGGCCATCCTCCCAACATCATCTACATCCTATGGGATGACACCGCGTTCGGCGCAGTCGGCTTTCCGGCGCTCCAGAAGAATTTCGGCTACGAGACGCCTAACCTGAACCAAATGGCGGCGGAGGGCATCAACTTCACCCGGATGTACTCGGAACCATCCTGCACGCCCACTCGCGCCGCTGTCCTCACTGGCCGTCATCCCGTCCGCCATGGCATGGGCGTGGTGGGTATGCCCCACGAGTTTTCGGGATTGCGGGCCGAGGAGGTGACCATCGCTGAAGTATTGTCCGAGGCCGGCTATGCGACCGCCTTCTTCGGTAAGGGACATCTTGGTGATATTGAGGAGAGTTATCTTTATAACCAGGGTTTCGACGAGGCCCTGTTCACGCCTATGAACCAAATCACGTCTCTCTATAGTCCCCAGGGCAACGCGGTCAATGCGGTGCTCGGCCTGCATCCGGAAATTTACCCTCCGGATCCCTACAGGCTGGACAGTCCCGGACTGGTTCCCGAGGGCTGGGTGATGAGTATCGAGGGGAGGAAGGGCGAGTCGGGCCGTGAGTGGTGCGGCACGTCCAACGAGTGCTACGAAAAATTGGACACCGAGTCCGAAAAGCGCACCCTGGAGTTCATCCGCAAGAACGCCGAGGCGGGAAAGCCATTCTTCGTCTCCTATTGGCCCAACTTTCTGAATTTCCTCGAAGCCGAAATACCGAAGAGATCGGTGGCCGGGCTAAAAGTCGCGGGTTCCTTTCCAAAGCTAGACGCTTTTGTCGGTACAGTAATGCAAGAGCTAAAGAATCTGGGAGTCGCCGAAAACACACTGTTCGTGGCCATGGCTGATAACGGTCCGATGGTTCACAGTCCGCCAACGGGCTGGGGTATGCTACCCATGCTGTACCGTGGTGGCAAAGGCGACTTCACTGAGGGCGGCGTGCGCGTTCCGGCATTCGCGTGGTGGCCTGGCGTGGTCGAAGAGGGCCAGGTTGTCGGCGATATCATCCATGTCACGGATTTATACACGACGTTTGCCCGGCTGGCTCGGGCCACGACACATATCCCAACTGATCGCGTCGTTGATGGACTCGACCAAACAGCGTTGATCCTGAATGGTGATACTCACGGTCGACGTGACTACGTATTCATCTATACCGGTCACGAACTCGGGGCCACGGTTAAGGGCCGATACAAAAGGCACTGGATTGGTGCCGGCGACGTCGCGGCATCCGGAATGCCGGAAGCCTACTACGACCTTTACATGGATCCCCGGGAGGAGAATCCTCAGCTGGTTCCGCTGATTCACACGCAAGGTCAGTTTAACCAGATGCGTGCTCGGCACGAGCTCTTCAAGAAGAAGTATCCGGATGTCGAGAACGGCAAAGGCATTCCGTATACGGGACTTTCCAACGCGCGTCCGGAGACGACGGCAATAGCTGATCGAGTCAAAGCGATCGTCGACAGCATGCCGTTCGATGTTGAGGAGTACCTCAAATTCGAAATACCGGGCAGCGACAACGTTGGGGACTGGGGCGGATAGTTCTTCTGCAATCGTTATGGTCATCCCCGCGGGGATGGCCTTTATTCAGATCCGCTCTTTCCAAGAGCGAAATCCTGTTCAGACGTTTGCTAGCGAATCCTCTGAGAGCCCCCTCTACCACTTGAGGGATTACCCCATACCACTATCCGTACCAGGGTCCGGCAACCAATTGGAAGTCTGCATATCTTGCAAGAACGAGTGCTACTAAACGAGCCCCCACCACTCATGGATCAGAAGGATGCTGCCCTTGGCCTGACGCTGAGACCTGGCAAGTGCGGCCTTGACAACCCTGCCGTCAGCGAGCTTCGCCTCGACCTGCTGTAACCTCGCGGAAACTGCGGCGGTTAGACGGAGGTTGGCGTGGACGGTGGCGAGCGGAATTTTAGCAAATGATCTCATCAATATCTTAGCTGGGGTCAGAGAGGAATTCGTTATCTAACAACCCCATACATCTTCCTTGCGGCCAATCAGCTTATTGTTCCGCAGCCTGACCTTTCTGCAAACAGTACTGTGGTTACCCGGCATTGTCACACAGCAAATCCAACGTACCGAATCATCAGGTACCCGAGCACAGCAATTGTGGCCGATACGCTAACACCAATGACTACCGGAGCAATACCGGCGGCACGCAGGCTGGATAGACGCGTACCGAGTCCAACGGCCGCCAATGCGCCTACCAGCAGCACATCACCCACCCGTTGGATTGCAAGTTGGACGTTATAATCAACAGCCGCGGACACCCAACTGAAAAACCCAAGTGTGTTGAGTAGTGCCATCGCAAGAAACCCAAGCAGAAATAGCGGCACAGATTGTTTCAGGCGATGCACCAGCGGTACGGCCTTACCGCTAATCTGGTCGCGCGCCCAGCGCGCATAGGCA
>JAACFO010000260.1 GCA_009937425.1 Gammaproteobacteria bacterium | reverse complement strand
CGCCATGGTGCGCGCCGAGAAACCCGATGTGGTCATCATCGCCACGGGTGGTCTGCCCGATACCGGTTGCCTGGAATCCGGCGAGGATCTGGTCGTCAGCAGCTGGGATGTTCTCTCGGGAACCATCAAGCCCGCCGACAAGGTGCTCCTCTACGACGACAATGGTGCGCATCCGGGAATGCAGGCAGCCGAGCTCATCGCACAAAGCGGCGCGGCGTTGGAAATCATCACGCCCGAGCGTTTCTTCGCGCCCGAGATCGGCGGCCTCAACCACGTGGCCTACGCCCGCTGCTTTCAAGAACACGGGGTGCGCATCACCATCAACACACGGGTGATGGCCGTGGCGCGCAGTGGGAATCAGCTTCTGGTCACATTGGGCAGTGATTACGCCGACACCGGCGATGAACGCCTCGTCGATCAGGTGGTGGTGGAGCACGGCACCCTGCCCCTGGAGGATTTGTACTTCGCGCTCAAGGAAGACTCCATGAACCGCGGGGCGGTGGACTATGCGGCTCTCATCGCGGGACGTCCACAGGGGCTCAGGGGCAACAAAAAGGGAAAATACCAGCTGTTTCGCATCGGCGACGCGATAGCGTCACGCAACGTGCATGCCGCCATCTACGATGCCATCAGGCTGTGCAAAGACTTCTAAAAATCCTAAGGGAGCCAGTGCCTTATAGGGTTAAGTGTGGTACAATTCGAGGTTCATCGGCCATCAGCTCGTTCAGAATTCGGCGTCTTTTTCGAAGGGCCCGTGGTGTATCGAGAGTCCGGTGCCACGGAATACTCGCCTTCAGGAGGCATCGAAATGCAGCAAAATAAGCTCTACGTGGGCAATCTCGCCTTTTCCGCCACGCAATCCGACGTGGAATCAGCATTCTCCTCGTATGGAGAGATCGACGAGGTCCGGCTGATCACGGATCGCGATACGGGTCGCTCACGTGGGTTCGCATTTGTCACCTTTTCCACTCAGCAGGATGCCGAGTCGGCGCTGGAGATGAATGGCAAGACGCTCGATGGACGAAATTTGATTGTCAACATCGCCAAAGAAAAGACTGGCGGTGGTGGCCGCGGCGGTCGGCGTTACTGATTTCTCTCGGCCAAACAAATCAGCCAAACAAATCAGAGTTAGCCTTGTGTCGATTGACACAAAGCCAACGCGACCAAAACATTTCACAGTAAGTTTCGGAGAGATATGTATTTAACGCGTCATAAAACTTCTTCTTCGGATGAAACCGAAGTGACATTTCCCATGCTCGAGTGCTGGAACCCGATGACCAAAGTGGCGAGCATCGCCGCTCAGGTCGATCAGCGACGGGTCCTGTGCAAAATCACCATGGAAACTTTACAGAAGAAATTTCAAGCTTCCGCAGACGAGCCGATGCGCGCAGTCGCGGAAAATCGCTCGGTGCTCCAGGCCAAGGCAAGAATATTGATCGAGAGCGAAGCCTTCGAGGAAGACGGCTCGATCCTTATCCGCTCCAAGGACCTCTGAAGCAACCGGATACTCCCGGATAGACTTCGAAACGTGGCGGCTGTGTCTCTCGACACAGCCGCCCGACTAACCGTGCCCGCTCGCGCTAGTCGGCGAGCTTCAAGTTTTCCGCAGATGATCTGCCGTCGCGGCCCGCGGCGAGTTCATACTCGAGCTTCTGACCTTCCGTAATCGATGCAATGCCTGCACGCTCGAGGGCGGAGATGTGTACGAAGACGTCTTTGCCGCCGTCCTCGGGCTGGATGAACCCAAAGCCCTTGGCGGGGTTGAACCATTTAACGGTTCCTGTAGCCATGATATTTACCTTTAGATAGCAAGTAGTGTCCGGCGATGCGCGAACATCGTTCCGGAATAGACACAATACGGCGTGGCGGCACAACAGTGCACCGGCCCGTGCGATGTTATTTCGTGTGGAGGGATAACTTCTAAGGACATGCCGCGGGTACCGACCGCTGAGTGGATTGCAGAGCGCGCGGTCGGCGAACTGTACGCTCATTGCCTGGGCAATTATAGCCGCAAAAAGCCGCCTGTGTGGTCCACCAGGCCGTCTATCTGGACTCGTTCTAATCCTTCGGCGCCAACGCCTCCAGCTCGCTCCAGCGCTCGTAGCCCGCCGCCAGCTCCGATTGCACCCGGGAAAGCGACTCCCGCGGGACGGCGATTGCGGATTCGCCCTTCTTGTAGAGCGCCGGATCGGCGAGCTCCGCCTGCAGCGCGGCGAGCTCCGCTTCGAGGGATTCGATACGCTCGGGCAGCGATTCGAGCTCGCGCTTTTGCTTGTAGCTGAGACGTGGCGTTGCCTTGGAGGGTTTCTCGCGTTTGTCCCGCGCCGGGCGGTTCGCCGATTCCTCGGGTTCGGCGGGCGTTGCACGCTGGCGCAGCCAGTCGCTGTATCCCCCCACGTACTCGCCGACCCGGCCCTGCCCCTCGAGCACCAACGTCGATGTGACAACATTGTCGAGAAAGGCGCGATCGTGGCTGACCAACAACAAGCTTCCCGGATAATCGGTCAATCGCTCTTCTAGAAGCTCCAGAGTTTCCACGTCCAGATCATTGGTCGGCTCGTCCATGACGAGAACATTCGACGGCTTTGCGAACAGCCGCGCCAGCAGTAGCCGTGCGCGTTCTCCGCCGGACAGCACGTTCACCGGAGAACGCGCACGTTCCGGGGTGAAGAGAAAATCCTGCAGGTAGCTGATCACGTGCCGCGAGCCCCCGTCCACGGCCACGTGCTCGGCGCCATCGGAAACGTTGTCGGCGACGCTGGCCGTTTCGTCCAGGCGCGCCCGGTGCTGATCGAAGTAAGCGATGCGAACGCCGGCCCCGGTGAGAATCTCGCCGCTTCCCGGTTGCAGCTCTCCCACCAGCAAGCGCAGTAAGCTGGTCTTTCCCGAGCCGTTGGGACCGATGATGCCGATCCGATCGCCCCGGGCGATGAACGTGTCCAGGCCTTCGATGAGTAACTGATCGTCGAATCCGAAAGAGACCGCGCGAGCCTCGAACACGCGCTTGCCGGATGCTTGTGCCGATTGGGTGGTGAAGGTCGCCCGGCCGACGCTTTTTCGGCGCCGGGCACGGGCATCGCGCATCTCCATCAGCTTGCGCACCCGGCCCTCGTTTCGCGTGCGCCTGGCCTTGATGCCCTGTCGAATCCAGGCCTCTTCCTTGGCCAGCTTCTTCTCGAAGCGCTCGCGCTCCTTCGACTCCGCCGCCTGGCGTTCTTCGCGCCGGCGCAGGTAATTGGCGTAGTTACCCGGCCACGACGTCGCGCGCCCGTTTTCCAACTCGACGATGCGCGTCGCGACACGCTCGAGAAGACGCCGATCATGGGTGGTGAAAAGAACCCCGCCCCGCCAGCTGGCGATGAGTCCCTCCAGCCATTCGATGGCCTCCACATCCAGGTGATTGGTGGGCTCGTCCAGTAGCAACAGCTGTGGCTCGGAGACCAGGGCGCGCGCCAGCAACACGCGCCGTTGCAGGCCCCCGGAAAGTTCCTCGAAGGGCGCCTGCCCGTCCAGGGCGAGGTGCGTCAGGGTGCGTTCGATGCGTTGCTCCACATCCCACGCACCCGCGGCGTCGATGCGTTGATGCACGGCTTCCAGGGCTTCGAGATTCCTGCCCTCCCCGGCGCTGTTACTGAGGCGCAGATGCTCCTCGATGAGGGCGCCGAGCTCGCCGAGTCCGGCGGACACCACCGAATGCGTGCTGCCGCTGATGCCCGGGGGCACGCTTTGCGGCAAGCCGGCAATGCGTATCGTCGGCTGGCGGATGATCTCGCCGCCGTCGGCTTGCAGATCGCCCATCAACACCCGTAACAGGGACGTCTTGCCCGAGCCGTTGCGTCCGAGCAGACACACCCGTTCCCCACCGACCACACGCAGGGAGAGCTTCTCCAGCAGGGGATCGCCGCCGAAGCCGAGGTCGATGTCGCGAAGGGTGATCAGATCCATGGGGTCGCAGCCG
>JAACFO010000101.1 GCA_009937425.1 Gammaproteobacteria bacterium | reverse complement strand
CGTTCGTCGAAGTTCTGGAATATCTCGCCGGCCAGGTAATCGAACACCACCTGGGGGGCACGGGAATTGGGCATCACGTCGATGCTGGTGTTGGCGAGAGAATGCTCGAGCAACAGCACGAGCCCTGCCGCCCACCCTTCGGTCTTTTGGTAGAGCTCGGCAAGGGCTTCCTCGGCAAGTGTGCGTCCCCACAGCGCTACGATTGCATCGGATTCCGAACGCGTAAGCTGAAGATCCTGCCAATCGAGTAGCTGCAATGCGCGGTTGGCCCGTAGCCGCACCATTGCAGGTGGCGGTTCAGTGCGACTGACAACAATGATGCAGCTATCCGGGGGAAGCTCGGCAACCGCATCCAGCACCACGGAATGAAATGCCGATTGCGTCGATACTTCCTGATAATTGTCCAACACCAGGACGAAGGGCGAGCGCAGGTTCGAGTACAGCGTGCGGAAGTAACGCCGCGCAAAGGCGGATAAATCGGCGTGGTACTCGGAGGTGAACAGGGGCAGCGACCCGCTGGCTGCGGTGCGCGCCATGTAGTAGAAGAAGGTCGCTACGTCGGAATCCCCGGAATCCAACTGGTACCAGCACGACTCCGAGCATCGCCGTTCCAGGTAGCTGGCCACCAGGGTGGTCTTTCCGGATCCGGGAGGACCCGACACCCACACGACAGCGCTGCGATCCCGTCGATCGAGGATCGCAAACAGGCGCTCCCGAGCAAACACGCCGGCGAGACTCGGACGTGTGATCTTGGCGCGCGAAGCTGGACGCGAGATTGGCGCCACGGCACTTCCTCCCTTCCGGGATCCATTGTACGGCGAATGGCGCTGTTGGCCAGCGTTACGGGGTGGGTGTAAGTATCTGGTAAGGATTGGAAGCCTGGTCAACTGAGTTCGCGTACCATCCCTCAAATTCACCGTGAGCTGCGAAAATGTCCGAAATCGAATACTTCTACTCCGCCCATTCGGCCTATGCCTATCTAGGATCGGCGCGCTTGATGCAGATAGCACAGGCGGCGACGCGACGGATTGCGCACCGGCCGATGGATCTGCGCAAGGTCGTCGCAGTTACTGGTCCGGGATCGACCAACGGACTGACGCCCGAGCGCCGCAGTTACTTCTCCGGTCGCGAGATCGAACGCTGGGCGGAATTCCGCGCTGCCCCGGTCATGCAGGGAATTCCGACCTACCATGACAAAAACATGACGTTATCCAACGGCATGTTGATCGCGGGCCTGCTGCAGGGGATCGATATCGACCAGCTCGCTCATTGCATGCTCGAGGCGCATTGGCGAGACGACGCGGATCTGGCTGACAAGAAGACTTTGAGCCAGCTCGGAAAAAGCGCCGGCGTCGATCCCGGACCTCTGCTCGACGCTGCACTGTCGCCGCAAGTCCAGGCCGTTTACGCGAGTAACACAGAAGAGGCCATCAACCGCTCGGTGTTCGGTTCACCGACCTACTTCGTCGACGGTGACATGTTCTACGGCCAGGACCATCTGGAAATGGTCGAACGTGCACTGGAGCGCCCGTTCGCCGGCCCGTGGCCGAGATCCTAGCGAGGGGACGCCGAGCCCCTTCATCGGCGTGACCGCCGCTCAGCCGGATGCGAACACCATTACGCGAATCTCCGTGGGCTCACCGGCGTTGCAGGGATTGTTGACCTGTGGGCAATTGGATATGACTGCCAGCGCATCCATTTCCGCTCGAAGCTCGACGTAGTTTCCCGCTTCGGATCGGCTTTCAACGAACATTGCATCGGCCAGCCGCCCCTGATCATAAACCGGAACATTGCAGAAAAAATTAATGTTGGGAACGATGTCTTTGCGGTCCAGGCCGAATTGTCCCAGGGCGCTGAGAAAGTTTTCCCGGCAACCAGGACAATCCGCCGCACCGTAAAGCATCTCGTTGCTTGGCGCGCTGCAGCAGCCGCCGATAGTGTCGTGGGTACCGCAAGTATCCGCGGTGACGCTGAACAGCGGTCTTGCCACATCGGAATAGAGAACGTGCCCCGTCGTCAGGCACAGGCTGCCCGCGGCCTTGAGGGTGTTGGGAGCGTGGTAGCGCTCTTCGGGTGCATGGGCGTTGTAGCAAAGGAAGTCGACCCCCTGACGGCCGTGCACGTCGATGATTCTCAGGGAAAAACCCTTTTCAATGACCCGCGCCCACGGTTTCCCGGCGGACACCAACTCGTCGACGATGGCGGTGGTCTTCGTTCCTGCTGATTTCGCCATGGCATTCCACCCTCCCGGGACGTTTATACTGCGTGGGACTCCGAGCCGCCAGCGTATCGTTATCGTCAATGGCCGAATCCGTTAATCAACCCGAATCCCAAACCCAACGCCTGGACAAATGGTTGTGGGTAGCGCGTTTCTTCAAGACCCGCGGTCTCGCCGCCACCGCCATCTCCGGCGGCAAGGTGCAGGTGGCCGGTGAACGGGTGAAGCCGTCCCGCCATGTGGGGCCGGGCTCCGCCATCGAGATCCGGCGCGGGCCGGTACAGTGGCAGGTGGTGGTGCGCGGCGTTGCCAGACAGCGCCGGCCGGCCTCGGAGGCCGCGCTTCTCTACGAGGAATCCTCCGAAAGCATCGCCCGACGGCAACGGGAGGCCGAGCAGCGAAGGCTCCAGGCCGGCGAGCGCCGGGAGCGCCTCGGCAAACCATCCAAACGCGAGCGCCGTGACGCCACGCGCCTCAAATCGGGCGAATATTAGATTTTCGGAATACTCAGTCCGGCTTGACCGGCAGTCAGGATGATGGCCTAATACCAAACAATCGTTTGTTTTTCTTCCGAACCCATGGCAATCACTACATCCGAACGCGCCCCGCGACAGGACAACCGCCGCCAACATCTTCTCGATGCGGCGGCGGGTCTCATCTGCCGGCGCGGATACCACGCAACCTCCATGCGCGATATCGGCCGTGCCACCGACATGCTACCCGGCTCCATCTACTACCACTTCGCATCCAAAGACGAGCTTCTCGTCGCCATCTACGCCGAAGGGGTGCGGCGGATCGCCGAGCGGGTCGACAAGGCGGCGGCCCGTGCCACGGATCCGATGAAACGCTTGGAAGCAGCGTGCGTTGCGCACCTGGAAATGCTGCTCACCGACAGCGACTACGCGCAGGTCGTGGTGCGTGTGCTTCCCGAGGACGTACCCGCCGTGAGCGTGCGCTTGACGGCGCTTCGCGACGACTATGAAGAACGTTTCCGGCGGCTTATCGCCGAACTCAAGCTGCCGAAGGCGCGGCAACGCTACGCACGGCTCACCTTGCTGGGCGGGCTGAACAGCGCACAGGCCTGGTACCGACCGGGCGGGGATTCGCCGGCGCGCATTGCACGGCGCGTGCTCGAGTGCCTGCGAGAACCTCTGGAGGTTGAATCACAATGATGGTGGAACAACACGATCCGGCGCGCGTGCTGGTGACCAAGCTCGGGCTCGACGGCCACGATCGCGGCAGCCGGGTGGTGGCGGCCTTTCTGCGCGATGCCGGCATGGAAGTCATTTACACGAGTCCCTGGCAGGAGATCGCGGCGGTGGTGCAGCTCGCGCTTCAGGAGGATGTGGATGTCATCGGCATCAGCTCCCTGGCAACCGACCACCTGCTGGTGCCGAAGCTCACAAACGCACTCTCGGAAGCGGGACTCGGCCACGTGCGGGTGGTGGTAGGCGGGATCGTGCCCGACGAGGACGAGAGCATGTTGATGGATGCCGGCGTCAGCCGCGTGTTCCATCCCGGCAGCACCCGCGACGAGATCATTTCTGAAGTCGACGGACTCGCCCGTCAAGCGCGCAATGCGCACGACGCACCATAGCGCAACCATGCGGCGATCGCGCCATTGGAGGATGACATGAGTCAGCAACCCGTTCAGTTACCGCTGCCCGGATTCGAAGCGGCTCGAGCCCAATGGCAGGACGAGTACGGCCAACAGATGGGCGGGGAAGAAATCCGGCGCAATCGTTCCGGGGTAGAAGTACAGCCCCTGTATACCAGCGCGGACTGGAGCGGCCAGCGCTATCTGGAGGATCTGGGTTTCCCGGGGCAACCACCGATGACCCGTGGCATCTACCCGAGCATGCACCGCGGCCGTACCTGGAGCCAACGCCAACTCATCGGCCTGGGCACACCGGAGGATTACAACGCACGCCTGAAGCGCATTCTCGGCGCCGGCGGATCCGCGGTCAGTCTCATCCCCTGCAACTCCGTGTACCGCGGCTACGATGCCGACGAGGTGGACGCGCTGTTATTGGGCACCTGCGGCGCCGTGGTCAACACCGTGGACGACATGGACACCTGCTTCGAAGGCGTCGATATCGGATCGCTTTCCACGGCCATGAACGATCCCCTGCCCTTTACCCTGCTGGCGCTGTTGCTGGCCGTGGCCAGACGCCGTGGCGTGCCCTGGAGCAAAGTGACCGGCACCTCCAACCAGAGCGACTACATCTCTCACTGCGTCGCCAACCACATGTTCTACCGCATCGCGTTGCCGGGCTCGCGGCGGGTTCTGGTCGACCATATCGACTTTGCGGCGCGCCACCTGCCGGGTTGGAATCCGGTGTCGGTGGTGGGACAGCACATGCAGCAAGCCGGGGCGACGCCCGCCGAGGCCATGGGCCTGACGCTGTGCACTGCCGTGCAGTACGCCGAGGATTGCATTGCACGGGGCATGGATCCGGACGCGTTCTTGCCGCGCTTCACCTTTTTCTTCGACATCTCCATCAGCTTCTTCGAGGAAATCGCCAAGATGCGCGCCGGGCGGCGCATCTGGTCCCGGATTACCCGCGAGCGTTTCGGCGCGCGCAATCCCCGCGCCCGGCGGTTCAAGTTTCATGGCCAGACCTCCGGCGTGGACCTCACCCGCCAGCAACCTCTGAACAACATCGCCAGGGTCACGGCCCAGGCGATGGCCGGCATTTTCGGCGGCCTGCAATCCATGCACACCGACGCCTACGACGAAGTGTTGAGCGTGCCCACTGAGGATGCCGCGCGCATCGCCGTCAGTACCCAGAATATTCTCCGTGAGGAAGCACATCTCGTCGACGTCATCGATCCTCTGGGCGGCTCCTACTACGTCGAAAAACTCACCAACGACATGGAGGCAGAAATCCGCGCGGTCATGGACCGCATCGAGGACGCGGGTGGCATGTACATGGCGGTGGAATCGGGCATGGTGCAATCCATGATCGGCGCCTCGTCTCTCGCCTTTCAGGAAAAAGTGGAGAGTGGCGAACAGACCATCGTCGGTGTGAACGCCTATCGCGTGGAAGAGGACTCGAGCGCGCGGGCGGCGCTTTCCCGACCGCCGCCTGAAGTCATGCAGGCGCAACTCGAGAATCTTGCCCGTTACAAGGATGCTCGCTCCATGGATGCGGTGAACGCCGCACTCGGGTCCCTCGCCCGCAGCGCCGGCACCGAGCAGGACAATATTTACGAGGGTGTCGTCGATGCGGCTATCGCCGGCGCCACCCACGGTGAAATCGTCGCGACCCTGCGCAACGAGATGGGAACCGGCGAGCCCCTGGTGCAGGTGTGAGCCGCGTACAGTCGCCAAGGAACCCCCTGGAGGCGCTGGTAAGTGGCGATCCCGGTGCCCTTGCCCGGGCCATCAGCAGCGTCGAACGGCGCACGGCCGCCGGCCGCGAGACACTGCGGGCCATACAACCACATCTGGGGCGCGCCAGGGTTATCGGTGTTACCGGCGTTCCCGGCGCTGGAAAATCCACTCTGATCTCGCGCTACGTGGGCGAGTTGCGGCGCGCGAACAGGCGCGTCGCAGTAATCGCCGTCGATCCGAGCAGCCCGTTGTCCGGCGGCGCCGTGCTGGGCGACCGCATCCGTATGGCCGAGCATGCAACGGACGAGAGCGTTTTCGTTCGGTCGCTGGCCTCCCGGGGCCACGGCGGCGGGCTTGCGCCCACCACTACCCACGTCGTCGATCTCATGGATGCCGCTGGCTGGGATCGCATCGTCGTCGAAACGGTGGGCGCCGGGCAGGGGGAGGTCGATATCGCCGATGCCTCGGATGTGCGTGTGGTCGTGTGCGCGGCGGGGCTTGGCGATGATGTGCAGGCACTCAAAGCGGGGATACTGGAAATCGCCGATGTGCTGGTGGTAAACAAGTCCGATCTTCCCGGCGGCGCAGCAACGGTGAATCAGCTCGAAAGCATGCTCGCACTGCGCGCGCCGCAGGCACGGGATGTGAGCATCTGTAAAACAACGGCGACCACCGGTGAAGGCGTCGACGCGTTCGCCGAGACCATCGAGGCGCGGCTGGCGGCAGAAGATCCACAGCGGATGCACTCGCCCCAACGCATGCGCAAATTACTGGCGGCAGCCACCGGAAATCTTTTGACGAAAAAGTTGCGCGAACTCGATGAGCCCTGGCTCATGAGTATTTGTGAAATGCTGCAACATGGTGAGTTGGATTTGCACGGTGCCGCGCAACAGGTGTTGCACTCGGGACGGGTCTGTGATGAATGATGTATCCGAGCGGGTGAAGGGTCTGGCGGCCCGTGATCCCTTCGTGATCTTTCTGGGTGCCGAGTGTGTGGAGGCAGGACCGGGAACGGCGGTGGTGCGCATGATGGTTCGAGACCAGCACATGAACTTCAACGGCACCTGCCACGGCGGTGTGCTCTTCTCGTTGGCCGATGCAGCCTTCGGCCTGGCGTCGAACTCCCACGGCCGACTGGCGGCGGCGATCGACGCGCACATCGGCTTTACCGCCCCTGTGCGTGTTGGTGACGCGCTCACTGCCACCGCGGTGGAGCTCAACCGCAGCAACCGTATCGGCACCTACCGTGTCGATGTACGACGCAACGACGGCGGCGTGGTAGCGGCATTCACGGGAACGGTTTACATCACCCGCCGCGAACACCCATAGACGGAAAATAATCCGCAAAGGCCGGCACGGGTGCTGCGGCGCTAACTCTCCAGATCCCGCGCAAACGCGGTGGCGGATGCCGCCATTTCCGAGGCCCGGCCCTGAAGCGCCAGGGCTTCCCGGCGAAGTGCCTCCCACTTGGGTTTCAACTCGTCCTCGCGAGCTTTCAGAGCCTGCTCGCGGCTGCGAAGCGCCTCGACCCGGGCGCGGTGAGCCTGCCCCTCTTTCTCCAATGCCGCCTTGGCCTCGGCAATCTGGGTCAGCACCCGGCCGGACTCGGCCTTTGCCTCATTGGCAGCCGCCATCGCCTTTTCCGCGTCCGCCAGGGCGGCCCGATACTCTGCCGCCCCCGCCGCGAGCTTATCCAGCTGATTGCGCAACGACGTGCGGTCGTCGAGCATAACCAGCAGCTGCCTGGCTTCTGACAGCGCCGCCAGACTCGGCGGAGCCTTGGCCGTTTCCCCACTCATCTGCACCCCCCTCCGGAGACCTTATTCTACAGACTGCCGGGGCGTTCACCCAACCAGGTAGGTGCAGGTGGACGAGGCCACCAGTTCATCGCTGTCATTGTGCAGTTCGGCGTAGATGACGGCGATGCGGTTGCCGGAACGGATGACACGGGCGCTAGCGACGAAATATTCTCCGGCGCCCGGGCGCAGGTAATCGACCCGCATGTCGATGGTACCGAGACGCGAAAAACGCTCCATCTTCTCTGCCAGGCTGCCGCTGCGGATGCGTTTCGCGACCCCCACGAACGCCATGAGTCCCGAGGTCACGTCCAGGGTCGCCGAAATTACACCACCGTGGAGGATGTTACGGGTGTAATTACCCACAAGGTCGTCGCGCATGGCAAAGCGCAAGCGCGCATGCTCGTCACTCATGTCCTCGATTTCGAGGCCCAAAAGCTGATTGAACGGTATCTTGGAAAACAGGTCGTGTACGACGCGGTAAACGTCGGCATGGTCCTTATGGGCCATGCTGGACGCCGTTGCCCGCCACCGCGGGCATCAGGCTCCCGACACGGGAGTCATGAGGGCTTTGAGATTGGCGGCCGCCAGCAGGCCGACGAGAATGATCACCGTGGAAACGAGCAAAACCGATAAACCCAGCACCACTACGGAACCCAGGGTGCGCGGCACGCGGTCGAAAACAATTCCTTTGTTCACCCACGTGAGCACCGCCACCAGCAACGGAATCGACAGGACGAAAAGACCGCCGATGACGATATTCGAACCGAGCGCCACCTCCGCCAGGACCAGCGCCAGGCAGGTTCCCCAGAACACCGTTGCCACCGACAGGTTCTGCCGGTAGCTGCGCAGGATCGGATAAGTGCTGTTCATGACCGTCTCCCACCCACTACTCTAGATGACCGTGCCCAGCCGGGCAATCGGGCCCGCAGCTGCTTGCATGGTGCCATGGCGCAGCTATATTGGCGGGCTGGGAACCCCGTTCCCGGTGCCGCCAAAGGAGATTGTGATGCGACCCGAGCCATTAACACCCAAGCAGGCCTGGCAACTGCTGCAAGAGGATCCTCGGGCGGTTCTGGTGGACATTCGATCGACCATGGAGTTCTTGTTCGTCGGCCATCCCGCCAGCGCCGTGCACGTGGCCTGGATAGACGAGCCCGAATGGACCGTGAACCCGCATTTCGTCACCGATGTGCGCAAATTGATGCTCGGCGGGGCCACCGCCCACGGCGATATCAGCGGTGCGCCGGTGATCCTCATTTGCCGCAGCGGTAAGCGTTCCATCGATGCCGGCTCGGCGCTGCTGGAATCCGGGTTCAGCAATGTCCACCACGTGGACGAGGGCTTCGAAGGCGACCTGGACGACAAGCACCACCGCGGGAGCCTGGGCGGCTGGCGATTCCACGGCTTGCCCTGGGAGCAGTGCTGAGGCCGCGGTTCAACCCTTATGCGGCCACAGCCAGGCGGCCCCGCGTACCCCGCTCGAGTCGCCGTGCACCGGCGGGCGCAGGGGTGTATCCACGCTGTCAGAAAATACGAACTCGCCCCACAGCCGTGGCACGTTGTCGTACAAGCGCGCGATCCTGGAAAGCCCGCCGCCGAGCACGATGACGTCAGGATCGAGAATATTGATGACGTGGGCCAGACCCCGGGCCAGGCGGTGTTCGAAACGCCCCAAACAGGCATCGGCGCAGGCCTCACCGGCATCGGCGCGGCGGACGATCTCGTCGGCGGCCAGTAATTCTTCGCTGTACTCCTGATAGTCCCGGGCCAGGCCGGGTCCCGATAAGAAGCTCTCGATACAGCCGTTGCGACCGCAGTAGCAATGGGGCCCGGGCAGCTCCCGCGCCTGGGGCCAGGGCAACGGATTGTGTCCCCACTCGCCGGCGATGGACTGTAGCCCGGTGAGCAGTCGTCCCTCGACGACAATGCCGCCACCTACTCCAGTGCCGAGGATGACACCGAATACCACTCGCGCGCCCCTGGCCGCGCCGTCCACCGACTCCGACAGAGCAAAACAGTTGGCATCGTTAGCGAGTCGCACCTGGCGATCCAGGGCCTCGCTCAAGTCCACGTCCAGGCGCTCGCCGATGAGTTGGGTGGAATTGGCATTCTTGATCCGGCCGGTGTGCGCCGACAGGGCCCCGGGAGCCGCAACCCCCACCGACGCACGCTCGCCAAGAGCCGCTTCCAAATCGTTGACTAAATCGACGACCGCCCCCAGCGTTTCGGCATAGCTCTCGGTGGGCGTCGCCCGGCGGCGGCGGATGAGCACATCACCAGTACCATCCAACACCACGGCTTCGATCTTGGTACCGCCGAGATCCACCCCGATGCGCATCTCGGACCCCCGACGTTGAGTATGCGGCCCATGCAGTCCAGAATCAGTCACAACGGTGAGTCGGTTTTAATCCTTGCACGCAATCGTCAACCCCTTCATCCAGATTTGCCTGCTGCGGCAGGGGCCCCAGGATCTGCCTACATCGGGCATTTTACTGACCATCGCCCTGACCGCCTACACGCTCATGTCCATCGTGTGGTCCAAGATTTCCCTGAACGCCACCAGCGCACTGCTCTCGGGTCTGCTGGATACCGTATTGCTGGTGGTACTGAGCGGGGCCTTGCTGTACGCACAACGGCGCAAGGCACGCCTCATTCAGACTCTGACGGCGCTTGCCGGTACCGGAGCCATCATCACCTTTCTGGCCCTGCCCGTTTCCGGGTGGCTGTACGGTGCCGATCACGCAGCCGGCGAGGGCAAATTCGCAGTATTGCTGCTGCTGGTTCTCATGGTCTGGAGCCTGGCGGTAGTCGGGCATATCTTTCGCCACGCGTTGTCGGTCTCCTACTTCTTCGGGCTGGTACTGGCGGCGGTGTTTGCCGGGATCTCCATCTCGGCATTCCGAGCGCTGTTCCCCATGACCGCCTGAGCCCAGTCCCTGTGCACATTCACATTCTCGGCATCTGCGGCACCTTCATGGCCGGAATCGCCCGTCTGGCCCGGGAACTCGGCATGACGGTAACGGGCTCCGATGCCCATGCCTACCCGCCCATGAGCGAGCAGCTCGCGGCCCTGGGCATCGAAGTCATGAGCGGCTACGAAGCCAACCACCTGGATCCGGTGCCGGACTGCGTGGTCATCGGTAACGCCATGACCCGCGGCAATCCGGCGGTGGAGCACGTGCTCGACAAGGGCCTGCGCTTCACCTCGGGACCCGCCTGGCTCGCCGAGCACGTGCTTCAGGGCCGCTGGGTACTGGCGGTATCAGGCACTCACGGTAAGACCACGGCCACCAGCATGCTCGCATGGATACTCGAATGCGCCGGGCGGGCGCCGGGATATCTCGTGGGCGGTGTGCCGGAGAATTTCAGCCAGTCGGCGCGCTTGGGGAAAGACTACTTCGTGGTCGAGGCCGACGAATACGACAGCGCCTTCTTCGACAAGCGCTCGAAGTTCGTCCACTACCTGCCGAAGACCCTGGTAATCAATAATCTGGAATTCGATCACGCGGACATATTTGACGATATGGCTGCCATACGCCGGCAGTTCCACCATCTCGTGAGAACCGTGCCGGCGGCGGGCCGCATCCTGCGCCCGAGCCCCGACGCCGAGATCGACCAGCTCATGGACCTGGGCTGCTGGACGCCGATCCAGACATTCACCACTGCCCGCGGCGGCGACAGTAGCGATGCCGACTGGCAGGCAACCGTGACCCACCCCGACGGCAGCGCCTTCGAGCTGGCACGGGCCGGCAAGACCATCGCCTCGGTACGTTGGCCATTGATCGGCGAGCACAACGTAAGCAATGCTCTCGCGTCCATCGCAGCCGCGGAGCACGCAGGCGTGGATCCCCGCGAAGCCTGCGCTTCCCTGGAGACCTTTCGCAATGTCAGAAGGCGCCTGGAAGTGTGCGGGCGTGTGGGCGACATTACCGTTTACGACGACTTTGCCCACCATCCCACGGCGATTCGCGCAACCCTGGACGCCATGCGCGCCCACGTGGGCGAAAAACGCATCATCGCCGTGCTGGAACCAGCCTCCAGCACCATGCGCAGCGGCGTGCACAAAGATACCCTCGGCGAGGCGCTCACCCCCGCCGACGCCGCCTGGATCTACCGCTCAGCCGCCATCGAGTGGGATATTGGCGCATTGGAAAAAACCCCGGGGGCGGCACTGCGGGTAAGCAACGACATGGACGAATTGATATCCGCCGTTTGCCAGCAGGCTCACGGCGACGACCACGTGGTGATCATGAGCAACAGCGGATTCGCTGGTTTTCATCAGCGCCTGTTGCAGGCGCTGCAGGCACGAAAACAATGAACGCCGAAGAAGAAATCCGGGAAGTACCCCTGTTCCCGCTGCACACGGTGCTGTTTCCAGAGGGCCCACTGTCGTTGCGCATTTTTGAGCCACGGTATCTGGACATGGTGAGCGAGTGCCTGCGCAACGAGCGGCCCTTCGGTGTTTGTTTGATCCAGAGCGGCCAGGAAGCCGGTCAAGCGGCTATGCCCCACCTGACGGGCACCTTCGCACGCATCGTCGACTGGCAGCGCGGCGACGACGGCCTGTTGTCCATCAGCGCCAGAGGAGAGCAACGATTTCATGTGCAGGACACGCGCGTCGAGCGGGACCAATTGCTGCGCGGCAGCGTGCAATTACTCGCGCCGGAACCGTCCGTGGCGCTCCCGGCGGAGAATCACTACATGACCGAAGTGCTCGATCAGCTCTTCGAGCACGCCAACGAAGTCTACGGCGACCTGCCGAAACGCCCGGATGACGCCTCTTGGGTGGGGTACCGCCTGGCCGAGGTATTGTCCCTGCCGATGGTGCGCCGGCAGTACTTTCTCGAGCTCGAGGACCCGCTACTGCGCTTATCCCAGCTCGACGAGATTTTGCGCACCATGTCGGAGACCGCCGAGGAGGAATAAGCGGGCGTACGCCATCCCGCGCGGCATCTGTTAAGCTCCCCGGCAGGTTTTCCCCATGGTCTTTTTCGCCGGGATCTGCCTCGCCAGGACGTTACCGAGTGAGCAACGAAAAACGCCGCCACAACGCGCTGCCCGACGGCTACAAGCTCCATTGGTACGAGATTCACGCGATTCTCGGCCGTGGCGGCTTCGGCATCACCTACCTGGCATTGGATACGAACCTCAATCACGAGGTCGCCATCAAGGAGTTCCTGCCCACCGACCTCGCCATGCGGGCAACCGACAGCTCCATTCACCCGATATCCGACGATCACACCGACACCTTCGGGTGGGGTCTGAACCGCTTCATCACCGAAGCCCAGACACTGGCCCAGTTCCGCCATCCCAATATCGTGCTGGTTCACAGTGTGTTCGAAGCAAACGGCACGGCCTACATGGTCATGGAATACGAGAAAGGCGAGAGTTTGGACGAGGCCTACAAGCTCCATCGCCTCACTACCGAGGAAGATCTCCTGGGTCTTCTGTTCCCGCTCATGAACGGTTTGCAGCGCATCCACGAGACGGGCTTCGTGCATCGCGACATCAAGCCGAAGAATATCTATCTCAGGGACGACGGAAGGCCGGTGCTGCTGGATTTCGGTTCTGCCCGCCAGGCCCTGGGCGTGGAGACGCGCACGCTGACGACGCTCGTCTCGCCCGGCTATGCGCCCTTCGAGCAATACAACGCCACCCGTGAGAGCGACAAGCAGGGCCCCTGGACCGACATCTACGCGCTGGGCGCCACCATCTATCGGGGCATGTCCGGCAAGTCGCCGGTGGACGCACTGGCCCGGGCCAATGCCAAGCTGGAGGGCACACAGGACATCCTCGAGCCCGCCGTCGAACTCGGTAAGAACAAGTTCTCCGTTCAGTTCCTCGAGGCCATCGACCTGGCCCTGCGCTTCGCGCCCGAGGAGCGGCCCCAGTCCATCGACGAATGGCGCGCCCTGCTGCCCGAGTGGGAGGACACTGGGAGCGGGGTGGCTCCCGGCGGCGCCACTGTTCACGGCCCGCGCCCGGGACGCATCGATCACGAAGCGCCGACGCAAGTCAGTGCCGACACGACACCAATCGATCACTTCACCAACGAGGGTACGCTGATCGTTGGCGGCCACGGGTCGATTTCCGGAAAAGGCACGGCAAGCAAGTCCTCGACGAAGAGCGTCGTGATAATACTCGTTGCAGTCGTCGCGGTGATCGGCACCGCCATAGGCGCATGGCGAATGCAAACGGCGACCACCGCGGCTCCCGAGGAAGAATCCAAGGCGCCTGCTGCCGCACAAACAGCGAAGAGCAGCGCGCCGCCCGCCGCGGCCGGTGCCGGACAAACGCCGGCAATACCGAAGCCGTCTGTCAACGAGGTCACGGCATTTCTCAGCACCATGCCATGCTCGGTGCTGCAGGCCTCCATTAACGACAGCACCCTGGCGGTGCGCGGTTTCGCCGCCGGTTCCAAAGTCGTAGAGCGTATTGAGAGCAGTCTCAGCCATGTGGCAGGCATTACCGAGGTCAGGAACGAAATTCAGGAACTACCCCGCAGCTTTTGCCAGACCGTGGAACTTTACGGCCCGTACTGGCAAGCAAATCGCGACTCCGGATTCGGCACGGCCATCGGGACCCCGAAAGCCGACAACAGTTTTGTCGCCGGGGAGCGCTTGGTCCTCAATATCAGCACACCGACTTACAAGTCATCGGTGTATGTGGACTACCTTGACCACGAGGGCAACGTGGTGCACATGATGCCGAGCCCCGGCGAGGAGTTTAACCTCGGGGAGGCGCGTGAATCGTTTCAACTTGGCGAAGCGGGCGACGTCGGACTGTGGGAAGTGGCGCCGCCCTTCGGCACGGACATGGTTGTCGTGCTTGCCACCTCGGTACCCCTGTTCGAGGGCGCGCGCGGACAGGTTGAGCAGGCGAACGACTACCGGGCTGCGTTGGCAAAACGTTTGAAGACGCTGCAATCGGAACACGCAAACGCAAAAATTTCCGCGGACTTCGTGATTATCAAAACCAAGCCGGGGTCCTGATACGACCGTCTAGTTCATGTCGCGCGCGACGCGGAATCCATTCAGAACGTAACGCACGTCGTTGTCGTAATTCAAACGACTCGCTGAACGCGCATAGCTCGCATCATTTCGCCAGGATCCGCCGCGCAACACCCGCGACTGACAGTCGTTCCGTTGTCGCGCCTTTCCGTCAGCGGGCGCACCTTTGTACGAGTCGTACCAGCAATCGGCCACCCATTCCCAGACAGAGCCATTCATACCCTGTAAGCCGAAGGCGTTGCCTGCGAAGGTGTCCACTACCGCCGGCCTCTTTCTGTTCCAATCGCCGCCGCAGTTCTTGCAGTTGGCCTTCCCCTGACCCGGCGAATCGCCCCACCAGAATTCAGTCTTCGTACCCCCGCGGGCCGCATACTCCCATTCGGCCTCCGAGAGAAGGCGATACCGCTTACCGGTCCGCTTGCTCAGCCATTTCACATACTGCCGGGCATCGAGCCAACTCAGGTTATATACGGGTGAAGTCGCCGTCATACCCTTTCTATTGGGCAGATACTCGCAACCGCCCGCCGCGTGGCAGGCTTTCCATTCGGCCACGGTCACTTCGAAGCGGCTGACGGCGAACGCATAGTTGATCTTGACCGTGTGCGCCGGTTTCTCGCTTACGTCGCCACCATTGCTACCCATGGTGAAGCTGCCGGCGGAAAGTTCGATCATTTCCGGGCAACTATCGCAGTCCTTGAATG
>JAACFO010000259.1 GCA_009937425.1 Gammaproteobacteria bacterium | reverse complement strand
AGCCGACTACTTGGATGTGAGCCTTGAAAGCCGCGTCACGGCCTGCCCGGTGCCCGCCTGTGCAACCCCACCGACGGCGCTCAGGGTCGGCATTTGCCGATCTTTATCCATGGCGCCCAGGTGGATGAGCGTCTCCGGGCCGACGACTCCGTCGGCATTGAGCCCGTGGCGGAGTTGAAAATTCTTGATGCGTGCTGACAGTTCAGGGTCAACGGGTGAATCGTCCCCGACGTCGCCGTGAATGCCGTCCGCTTGCGCGAGAGTTCTGCGTAGCCACTGGACGCTCTTGCCCGAGTGGGACTCACGTATGACAGTGACGCCGTCGACGGGTGGTTTCCACAACACCAGAAAGTCTCCTGTCCAGTACCGATCCACCTCGTGTAGCGGGAAGTGCTCCTCCTCATCGCCAACATAGAGCGTGGCGTCCTGTCCAGCCAGACCAACAAGCAAGACCTTGGTCGTTTCGCCGTTCCCCGCCTTCAGGCTCAGCAGCGCCGGCAGATCGAACCCACGGAGCTTGTTCCAGGAGCCAGCGCTGAGCAGGCAAGCGCGTCCGTTGTCCTTCGCCCGGCGGCAGAGCTGGCCGTTTGCGGTCGGCTCTTGTATTCCCCATAACGCGAGCAGCCGTTGCTCGGGATCCTGAGCGCTGCCGTTTGAGGCTGCGTCGATGGTCTCTTTCAGCGTGCGCGGTGGGGACCGTTTCGGCTGCGAGCGGGCTGAAGGGGAACCCGCTGAATTCAGGCCAGCCCCGTCGCTTTTCGGCGGTGCCTGGATATCGGGATCGACACCAGCCGGCAACGGCGCCTCGGTCATCATCGCTGTCGAATTGTCCGGAACGGCGATATCCGCTGGCCTACCGGCGTGCTTCGAGTCATTGGTTACCGGCTCGAGCGCACCATCATCAACAGACGTCGCCGAGGAGCGTGCTGACGAAACCATCTGGGCAATGGACAATTGACCAGAGTTGAACGCGAGAACTGCCACCAAAGCCACGCCGACGAGAACGCCTGCAACGGCAGCGAAGCGTGCGCGGACTTGCAACCACCGACCCGATACCCCGTGCAGCTCTCGATTGGCTCGGGCGACTATGCGGGCGTCGACACGCTCACTGCTGGTGGCGTAGGCGCCGAGTAACGCACGATCGCAGAGGCTGTTGATGAGCCGTGGTACACCACCGGTCAAACGGAACACTTTTCGCTGTGCTGCATCGGTGAAGACGTTGTGCAGACAACCGGCCACCGAGAGGCGATGGACGATGTACTGGGAGGTCTCGGCGCGGGTCAGGGGTTCCAGGTGATAGCGGGCCGTAATGCGCTGCGCCAGCTGACGCAGATCGTCGCGCCCGAGCATGGTACGAAGCTCCGGCTGACCGATGAGGAAGATCTGCAGCAGCTTGTTGTCGTTGGTCTCGAGATTTGTCAGCAAGCGAATCTGCTCGAGGACCTCGCGGCTGAGGTTCTGCGCCTCGTCGATGATGAGGACGGTGCGCCGCCCCTTGGCGTTGGCGTCGAGCAGGTAGCTGTAGAGACGATCGACGAATGCCTTCGTCGACGTCACGTCCTCGGGCAGTTCGACGCGAAGCTCTTCGCAGATGCTCTGCAGCAGCTCCGCCACGGTGAGCTTCGGATTGAAGATGAGTGCCACATCGACGTTATCCGGCAGCTGGCAGAGCATTGTCCGGCAAATCGTAGTCTTGCCGGTACCGACCTCGCCGGTGAACTGGACGAAGCCGCCACCTTCGGCGAGTCCGAAGAGCAGATGGCCCAGCGCCTCGCGATGGCGCTCGCTCAAGAACACGAAGCGCGGATCAGGGGCGATGGAGAACGGCGTCTCCTCGAGCTGGAAATAGGCGCAGTACAAACTGGGCATGATTCGCAGAGAACAATCTTAGTTCTCTGCAGAGAATAGCCGAATTTATGAAAGTTTCCAGTCAGTTAAGAGAACTTTCTAAGCTTGTCAGTTAAGAGCAAGGGGGCGCGGAGAGCATTGTGTACGTCGGCCGTCGCAGGTGGTAAGAAACTTCGACAAGATTTGGCGAGGACCAAGTCCCCCACTGTGGGCCGGTCGCGGCACGCTCGATCAACCAAGAAGCCGCGCGCCTCGGCCCTGCTTGCCTTCCGCGGAAGAAAGGGACCATACTGGCCTCGGCAATTCGCTTGAATCGGTCTTGGTGGGGGATCTCAGGCGGGCGCGCCGGATAAGCGGTGATCAAACCGGTTTTGAGCGCGTATACCGTCTCTCTAGACCGCTTCTCAGCCCGTAGAGGCTGAAAGCGATCGCCCGCCATTGCGCATTGTGAACCCGCGATAACAAGAGTCGTCTCGCGAACGGCCACCGACTTAGCCAGAAAGGAGAGTAATCATGAAGTGTTCCAATCGTTCCCTCCTGGGGACGGCGATCGCGATCGTCTTCACCGCTATCCTCGGCAACAGCGCCATGGCGCAGAACCAGGGCGGCACTCTGGTGATGATCGTGCAGCCGGAGCCACCCACCCTCGCGTCGTACCTGTCCACCTCCGGCCCCATCGGCCAGGTGGCGGCCAAGGTCTACGATGGCCTGCTCGAGTACGACACCGAGCTGCAGCCGAAGCCGAGTCTGGCTGAGTCCTGGAGCGTCTCCTCGGATGGCAAGACCATCAGCTTCAAGCTGAGAAAGGGCGTGGTCTTCCACGACGGCGCGCCACTCACCTCGGCGGACGTGCAGTTCTCGATCATGAAGGTCGCCAAGGTGACCCACCCGCGCGGTCCGAACACCTTCCTTGCGGTGTCCGAGGTACAGACGCCGGACGATCACACCGTGGTGCTCAAGCTCTCGGAAGCCGCTCCCTACATGATGATGGCTTTCTCCGGCTACGAGACGCCGATCATCCCCAAGCATATTTTCGGCAACGGCGACCTTCGCACCCATGCCAACGCCAATAAGCCGATAGGCTCCGGCCCGTTCAAGTTCGTCGAATGGAAGAAGGGTCAGTACATTCGTCTGGACAGGAACCCCAACTACTGGAAGAAGGGCCAACCATACCTGGACCGCATCGTCGCGCGCTTCATCGCCGATCCGTCGACGCGTACAGCGGCGCTGGAGAAGGGCGAGGCGCACTTCGCGGCCATGGGCGCGGTGCCCTTCAATGACGCGAAGAGGCTCGCCGCCAACTCGAACCTGACCGTCACCACCAAGGGCCACGAGATGATCTCGCCGGTGTCGGAGCTGCTGCTCAACACCAAGAACAAGCCCCTCGACGACAAGCGGGTTCGCCAGGCTATTGCCTATTCTCTGGACCGTCAGTTCATCATCGACAACATCTGGTTCGGCTACGGCAAGCCCGCTACCGGGCCGATGAGCTCGAATTTCGCGCCGTCGGGCCTCTATACCGACAAGGTGAAGACCTACCAGGTGTCGGATGGCGTGGCCAGGGCCAACAAGATCCTCGATGACGCCGGCTACAAGAAAGACGCCAACGGCGTGCGCTTCGAGATCATGCACGACTCCCTGCCCTACGGTCAGGAGTGGACCCGGTTCGGCGAGTATGTGCAGCAGGCGCTCGGCAAGGCCGGAATCAAGGTCACCATCCGCCAGGAGGACGTGGCGCGCTGGCTGAAGCGCACCTACACCGACCACGACTTCGACACCACCGCCAACTACCTCTACAACCTGTCCGATCCGGTGATCGGCGTACACCGCGCCGTGCACTCGAGCACCATTCGCCCGGGTACCGTGTTCACCAACGGCTCGTACTGGTCCGATCCGAAGACCGACGAGTTGCTGAACAAGGCGAAAGTGGAACCGGACGCCAAGAAGCGCAGCATGCTCTACGCCGAGACACTGACCTTCGTGGCGGAGGAGATACCTATCGTCTGGGTGCACGAGATGAACTTCCCGACCGTGATCAACAATAAGTTCGCGGACGTGATCGTCTCGGCCCTCGGCGTCTATTCCAACTTCGACCGCGCGCACATGAAGTAAGGCAGCCAGCACGAGGGGCGCCGGCGGGTTTTCACCGCC